>FR903540.1 GCA_000438075.1 Clostridium sp. CAG:609
GAAAAATAATTTTCTCTTTTTAATAACCCTCTTTTTTATTAATGTCTACTATTTGGGGTTCACATCACGTAGTTATTCTTTTATTTTGTTTGTTGTTTGAAAGTTTAATTTTACATAATTATTTAGAATATCTATACCTTGTTCTTTTACTAATTTTTGAGTAAATTCTATTACACTTGGACCTGCACCTTTTGGTACTTCTTGATTTAGTTCTTTACTCATTTTATACATTTCTTGTAAGAAAATATATCTACTTATGATTGATGCACATGCAACACTTAGACATTGATCTTCAGCTTTTGGTGTAAATGTTATATCTGTTACTTTATTTGGAACATTTATTAAATAATTATAATAACTTTTTGGTGTAGTAAATTGATCAACTACGATTAAGTCATATGGATAATTTTTATTCTTTAGACTAGTTAATACTTTGTTATGTAGTATTGCTTTTATTTTGTTCATATTTACTTCATCATGATTTAATGTATTATATTCTTTATTTGTTAATATGTATGCTTGGTAGGGAATTTCTTTCATTATAATAGGTGCGATTTTCTTTATTTTATCATCAGTTATTTTTTTAGAGTCCATTACTTTTAAATCTTGAAGTAGGGCTTGTTTATCAGTTGATACGTATGTTGCACAAACTACGATTGGTCCAAAGTAGTCACCAGTACCAACTTCATCAGAACCAATGGTGTTATATTTGTTATAATTTTTCTTTGAGGTATCACTCTTTTTTTTACTTTTTTCTTTACCGGTTTTTATGTCTATGTCTCTATCATTATATTTTTTTTCCATTTCAATCCATATTCTTGCATCAATATCAGCAGATATTCCTTGAAACATAATTTTACCAGATTCATACATAGTTACAATTGTTCCAGCTTCTTCAGCTTGAAATATAGCATAGGGAGGTGTTTTATCCCTTTTTAAATTTTCATAATACTTAATTATTTTAGGTTTTATATTGTCACTTACTTTGAATACTATTGTCATAATTTTTTTCCTTTCTAATTTATTTTAACACAAGTTTTAGTAAATTGTCTATAAATTAGTAATTTTAACTTTATTTTTGGGAATATTTATAATATAATTAATATAAGGAGTAGATAAAAATGAGTATGTTTAGTGCGATATTAATATTAATAGTATTATTTTATGGGGTTTATGGTTTTAAAAGAGGAGTTATTAAAACCGGAGTATCTTTGGTTGGTACAATAGCTATTTTAGTTATTTCGTATGTTTTTAAGGATTATTTGGCTAGTATTTTAATGGAACATTTACCATTCTTTAATTTTGGAGGAATATTCAATGGTATATCATCAATTAATATATTAATGTATGAAATGATATCATTTATATTTATATTTATAATTTTATATTGTATATTAAATATATTACTTTCTTTATCAGGTTTAATTGAAAAAATATTAAAGATGACTATTATTTTAGCTATACCATCAAAGATATTAGGAGCTATACTTGGTTTAATTGAAGGTATAATTGTTGCTTATTTAGTTTCTTTTATATTTATTCATATACCTGCTACAGAAGAATATGTTATGAATAGTAAAACATCTATAGTGCTTTTAGAAAGAACTCCGTTTATTGGAGAAATGGCTTTAAAAACTACACTTGCTTTAGAAGAGATAAATAATGATTTAAAAGAAGTTAAGACTGAAGATGATATAGAAAAAGCAAATTTAAAAGTTTTACATACATTAATATATTATAAATTAATTGATCAGAAAGATGCACAAAAACTTATAGATGATAAAAAGATTGTATTTAAAAATAATGTTGAAGTAGGAGGTTAGTATGGTTAAATATTTAGAAAATGAAAGTGAATTTGATGAATTAATAAAGGGAAGAGTGTTAGTTGATTTTTATGCTGATTGGTGTGGTCCTTGTAAAAGACTTATGCCAATTTTAGAAGATATCAAAGATATTGATATATTAAAGGTTAATGTTGATTCTTTTGGAGATTTATCAAGAAGCTTTGGTATTATGAGTATACCAACGTTAATTTTATTTGATAATAAAAAAGAAATAAAGAAATCTATTGGATTTAAAACAAAAGAAGAAATACTTGATATGATAAAATAAAATGGAGTAGACTAATGAAACTAGATGGAAATAATAATAAAAATAAGTTATATATTATTATAATAGTGGGCCTTCTTTTTCTTTTTGTTGTGGGAATAAGTTTTGCATATTTTCAAACACAGTATGGTAATGGTGGAAAAGTTGATTTAAAAGCTAAGACTTATTCTGTTGATGAGTTATCTTTTAATATAGGTGAAGATATAACGATTAATCCAAATCAATTTAATTTTGCTCAAGGTAAAGGTAATTTAGAAGGGTCTACAAATGCATCAGCAATTCTAAAAGCAAATAACAAGACTCATTTAGCTAAAATGAATTATTATGCATATGTAGTAGTAACTAAAAATGAATTTAAATATACAACTAGTGATAAAAAAGCAGAATTAGTTTTATCTGTAGAAGGACCAGATGGGGTTGTAACAACACTTCCTGATTTAGGTAATGCAATTGATGTAACAGATAATGCTGGTAATACTTTTAAAGCTTTTGATATAACAGAATTTAGTGGAGTTATTACTTTAGCGGATAATAAAGAAATTGAAGTTGCATCAAGTGATAATGGAAAGAAGCAAGAAAACTGGAAAATAAAAGTAACATTTATTAATTTAGATGAAGATCAATCAAATAATAGTGATAAGAATTTTAATGCTAATATGATGATACAAAAAGATGAATATGTACCAACAGTTGCAGATGTTTGTGCAGGTAAAACATTAAGTGATTGTGTTATTGCTCAATATACTATGTTAAATGGACATAATAATATTTATTATCATGATTCAAATTTAGCAAATGGAGCAGGAGATAATTCATATAGATTTGCCGGAGCAAATCCAAATAATTATGTATGCTTTGGTTCAGATGATACAATATGTCCAAGTGAGGATCTATATAGAATAATTGGAGTATTTGGGGATAAAGTAAAATTAATTCATGCATATGGGGCAACAACAGATATGCTTGGAACAGATGAAGGATATGCAAAAACATATCAAGAAGCATGGGGAAGTTCTTCTTCATATTACAAAGGAAACGGAGACTTAACAAAAATCGGTTCATATAAATGGAATAAAACAAGAGATAATACATGGAGTACAAGCACAACTAATACAATAAATTTAAATACAAATTACTTAACATATTTAGATAGTAAAAATACAAAATGGAAAACAATGATAGCAGATACAACATGGTATGTAGGTGGAATGACTGGAGAAAACGGAGCACTCTCAAATGCAAAAACAGCATACACTTATGAAGTTGGAGCAAATAAAGATGCAACAACAACAGTAACATCAAAAATAGGATTAATGTATGTAAGTGACTATGGATTTGCAGCAGCACCAAGTGCATGGACAACAAAACTTAATAATTATGATGATGCAACCATAAAAAATGAAAATTGGTTATATATAGGTTTATACGAATGGACAATTTCGCGTTATTCCGATGATTTTGGCATTGCGTTCGGTGTGTATGATGATGGCAGTGTCGGCGACAACCTTGTTGACTCTTCGCGTGGGGGTGTGCTGCGCCCGTCTTTCAGTCTTTCATCTTCGATAAAATTTACATCGGGTGAAGGCACAGCCGTAAACCCGATCCGAATAAAATTGTGATGAGGTGATTATGCATGTCTAGGACGTAAGGGCTAGGCATGCGGGGTGCAAAAATAAAAAACAATGCTGATATTAGTTTAATACACTAATACCAGCATTTTTATATGCTCTTGTGAGTGGTCCTGCTCCTAGTTTTGTTCCTCCAAAATATCTTACTACAACTAGTAAGGTGTTTTCTTTGTTGTTTAGTTCTAGTATATTATAAAGTGGTAATCCTGCTGTTCCTCTTGGTTCTTTGTCATCACTTTTTCCTGCAGTGTTTGGTAATTTATATGCATAAACTATGTGTCTTGCTTTTTTGTGTTCATCTTTTAAATTTTGTAAAATTTCTTTTACTTCATCTTGTGATGTAATAGTGTAGTTGTAGGCTAAAAATTTTGATTTTTTAATTTCTATTGTATTTGTTTTAATTAACTTCATGGTATATTTCCTCTTTTCTTATTTATTATAACATAGTATAATATAGTTTATAAAGGAGAAATAATTATGCTTAGAGAAAAATTAAAAACTATACCTCATTTACCTGGTTCTTATCAAATGAGAAATATTAATAATACAGTTATATATGTTGGCAAAGCCAAGGACTTATATAAAAGAGTTAATAGTTATTTTAAAGGTAATGTTACTGGGAAAACTGCTAAAATGGTTAGTGAAGTTGTTGATTTTACTTATATAACTACTTCCACAGAGCAAGAGGCTTTTATACTTGAAATTAATTTAATTAAACAATATGATCCTAAGTATAATATATTACTTAAAGATGATAAGAGTTATCCTTATATTGAATATATTAGTAAACCATATCCTAGAGTTAAAGTATCTAGGTATTTAAGTGTTAAGAAAAAAGATAAGAAGATGTTATTTGGTCCTTATCCGAATGCATATGCTGCTAGAAAGATCGTTAATTTAATAAATAGGTTGTATCCTTTGAAAAAGTGTGAAGGAATGCCTAAGAATGTGTGTTTATATTATCATATAGGGGAATGTTTAGGGTTTTGTGAAAAACATGTAGATAAAGATAAGTTAAATAAAATGGAGGCTGACATCTTAGAATTTCTAAGGGGTAATGATAAGATATTAATTGATAAGTTAGTAGGAAAGATTAATATGTATAGTAATAGTTTAAATTTTGAAAATGCTTTAGAGTTAAAAAAAGAATTAGATTATATAAAGATAGTGTTAGATAAGCAAAAAGTTGAATTACACGATTATGTTAATAGAGATGTAATTGGGTATTATTTTGATGAAGGTATTGTTAGTGTTGAAGTATTATTTGTTAGAAATGGTAAGATTGTTGGAGGCAATAATGATAAGTTTTATTTGATGAGTGATTTATCAGATGAAGTAACTTCATATATTCTTAAGTTTTATGAGCGTCATGAAATACCAAAAGAGTTACTTGTGTTAAATTTAGATAGTGATAAAATGAATATAGTTAGTGAACTGCTTGCTCTAAAGGTAGTTATGCCTGTTAAAGGTATTAAGAAAAAACTCGCTGATATGGCTTATAATAATGCTAAGATTGCTTTAGAGCAAGAGCTTGAAATTATTAGAAATGATGAAAAAAGAAGTATTATTGCTAATGATGAGTTAAGAAAATTAGTTGGGTTAGAAGTCTTAGATAGAATTGAATCATATGATAATAGTAATTTATTTGGGACATATGCTGTATCAGGCATGGTAGTATTTAAAAATGGTAAACCATCAAAGAAGGATTATCGTAAATATAAAGTAAGTGTAGATATGAATGATGATTATAATACGATGAAAGAAATTATTTATAGAAGGTTTTATCGTGGTTTAGTTGAAAAAACTGAGATGCCTGATTTAATTCTTGTTGATGGAGGTATTACTCAGATTGGAGCTTGTAAAAGTGTATTAGATGAACTTCATTTAAATATTAAAGTATGTGGTTTAAGAAAAGATGATCATCATAGAACTAATGAATTAGTTGATGGTGATACATTAAAAGTATATGATATACCAAAGGGTAGTGATATATTTCATTATTTAACAAGAATACAAGATGAAGTACATAGATTTACTATAACTTATCATAAAACATTAAGAGATAAAGGTAGTATTGGAAGTATTTTAGATAATATTGATGGTATTGGAAGTGTTAGAAAAAAAGAACTTATTAAAAGATTTGGAAGTATAAAGAAAATGAAGGAAGCTTCCATAGAAGAGTTATCTGGAATAATTCCAGAGACTGTTGCAATTGAATTAAAAAAATATTTAACAATGAGGGATATGGATGGAAAAGAATAAAAATATAATGGTTAATAAAGATATGGAGTACTTTTTAAATCCTGATTATATAAATATTAGATGTAATAAAGTATATGTTAGTAAAGATGAATATGTATATAAAAATCAAGTAATTGGGGATAATTTAGTATCTAGTGTATCTGGTTATGTTATGGATATAGCTGGTGGAGTTGTAATAATTAAAAATGATTATAGAGAGTACAGTAAAGGTAGTAAAATACATAAAGATAATATAAGTATAGAAAGTATACTTAAGTCTTGTGTTAATAAAAGAGGTTTATTTGATAAGTTTAAAAGTAAGAGTAAGTTTAATAATTTAGTTGTTAATTCTTTGAATGATTCATTATATGTATATAATAAAGTATACTTGTTAAAAGAAAATATGAGTGATGTTTTAAGACTTATGAATCAGTTAAGACTTCTTTATAAAATAGATAATAGTGTTTTAGTAATAAAGAATAATGAATGTAATACGTTAGATAGTTGTTTTAATCAACTGGGAAGTTACCCAGAGACTAATGTGTGCTTAGTTAATGATGAATATTTATTAGAAAATAAAGATATACTTTTAAAAAAATTAAAAATAGATGGAGATACATTGTATTTAGATGTTGAAGAATTGTTAGAGTTAAATGACTTACTTACAGGTAATGTTAGAAGCACAAAAGTTATAACAATATCAGGGGATGGTATTGACAAGAGCTTAGTAATGAGAGTTAAAAAGTATTCCTTGTTAAAAGAGATACTTCTTAAGTTTTTTGTTTTAGATAAAGATACAGATATAATTATTAATGGTTTAATGACTGGATATAAGGTAAGTAATATAGATAATGTTATTATTGATGATAATGTTGAAAGTATTAATATCATGAAACATGTAGAATATTCTACGAGTAAATGTATTAAATGTGGTAAATGTATTAGAGTTTGTCCTTTTGGTGTTAATATATTAAGTGGGAAAAATTTGAAAAAATGCATTAATTGTGGTCTTTGTTCATATGTGTGTCCGAGTCACATTAATTTAAGGAGAAAATAATGGAAGTATATGTTCATAGTAAAAATGATTTAAAGAAAAATGTTATTTATTTTTTATATTCTTTGATACCACTTTATTTGTATGGAATTTATAAGAATGGTTATTTGTTATATCAAAGAAATTTAATTGGATTCTTAGGTATGTTTAAGCTTGTTATCTTGCTTGGTATTGGATTACTTATTTATTTTGGTATAAAAAAGAAGGTTACTTTTGATTTATTATTTGCAAGTATATTTGTTATACCTTTGTTTATGAGTGTTAATGTGAATTTTTTGGTGTATGCTGGTGGTATTCTTTTATATATTTTGCTTAGTAAATATTATGAAAATGTAAGTATTGTGATACTTGTGTTATCTTTGTTTGGAAGTTTTGCAAATAAAATGGAGGCATTAAATATATTTGATTATAGTGTATTAGATATGTTATTTGGTAGAAATATAAGTGGTATTGGAACATCTAATATTATTTTAGGACTTGTTTTAATGATTGTATTTTGTTTTTTTAATATATATAAAAAAGATGTAAGTATTAGTGCTTTAGGAGTCTTCTTGCTACTTGCAAGCATCTTTGATAGAAGCATGTTACTTGTTGGTAATACTTATTTTAGTTGTATTATTATAGCATCATGGAGTTTGATTAGTCCGATTTTAAAAAATGGACAGATAGTGTATGGAATACTTATTGGTGTTTTAGGTTTTATATTTATGAAATATATTAATATGTATTATGGAATGGTTTTAGCAATAAGTATTGTTAGTGGTATACTTAGTTTGGTGGATAAATTTAGTAAGAAAATTATATAGGTTAAATAGACTTCTTGCAACATACGCAAGGGACTTTTTTCTTGTAAAACTAGAAAAGAGTGATATTTTGATAAAAATATGTTAAAATAGTTTGCAAAATGGCGAAAAAAGTGTTATAATAACAACGATTTTTAACAAGGGGATAAAGGGGAATGTTATGGCGTATATAAAAAATGATGAATTAAATGAAATACTTAGCCGAGCTGATATTGTTGATATTATCTCAAGTTATTTAAAAGTTACTCCGAAGGGTAAAAATTATGTGAGCCTTTGTCCTTTTCATAATGATCATTCTCCGAGTTTAATTATTTCAAGGGAAAAGCAGATATTTAATTGTTTTACTTGTAGAACCGGTGGAAATGTATTTAGCTTTGTAATGAAATATGAAAATGTTTCATTTTATGAAGCTGTTAGTATAGTTGCTAAAAAAATTGGTTATACTTTAAGTGGTAATTTTGATAATAGTGAAGTTGTTAGTAAAAATAAAGAAGATTATAAAGTATATGATTATGCGATGAAGTATTATCACAATAATATTTTTACTGAAGATGGAACAAAAGCCAGAAAGTATTTAATAGATAGAGGTATAACAACAGATATTATTAAAGAATTTAATTTAGGGCTTGCAGGTAGTGGGAAAGATACATTTTACAAAATTGCAAGTCATAATAATATGAGTGTTGATATACTTGATAAACTTGGGTTAATAAATAAAATAAATGAAAGTATATATGATACATTTATAAATAGAATAGTTATACCTATTAAAAATTTGCAAGGTGATGTTGTTGGTTTTACAGGAAGAATATTTAATGGTGAAGATAATACTGCAAAATATTTAAATACGAAGGAAACCGAAATATTTAAAAAAGGTAATATGTTGTTTAACTATCATAATGCCAAAAATTATATTAGAGATAAAGGCTGTGTTATTGTAGTTGAAGGTAATATGGATGCCATTAAGATGAGTGCAAAAGGATTTAAAAATGTTATTGCCTTGATGGGGGTTGCATTATCTAGTTATCAAGTTGATGTTTTAAAAAGGCTTAAGGTACCCGTTGTGCTTATGCTTGATAATGATAATGCTGGATTAGAAGCAACTGTTAAAAATGGTGAAATATTAGAGAGTGCTGGGATTGATACTAAAGTAATTCGTTTAAGCGGAGCAAAAGATCCGGATGAATACATTGAAAAATTTGGTGTTGATGCCATGCAAAATAATGTTGATCATGCCATTAAATATATCGATTTTAAATTGGAATATTTAAAGAAAGATAAGAATTTAGATAATATAGAAGATTTAATTGCTTATGTAAAAGAAGTAATATCTAGTTTAAATAATCAAGATGACTTGACAAAAGAGGTAATCATATCTAAAATAAGTAATGATTATAAAATTGATGCTGAAGTTTTAAAAAGTGGTATAAAAGAACAACCTAAGGAAAGGGTTGTAAAAAATGATGTTAAGAATGAACCTGTTAAAACTTCGAAATATCATAAAGCAAGTAGTAAATTATTATATTATATGTTGATGGATGATAAATATATTAATATGTATAAAAATAATTTAGGTTATTTGAAGGAAAGGATGGAACGAGTTTTAGCTAGTGAAATTATATATTTTAGTGAAATAAATGGTGGTATTAATGTTTCTTTATTTACTACATACTTAATGGATAAACCTGATTTATATGAATATTTAGAGTTAATACTTAGCGAAAATAGTTTAGTGGAAGTTGATGATAATGAATTTGATTCATTAATTAAAGCCATATTAAAAATATATAAGAAAGATAAAATAAATGAATTGAAGGAAAAAATAGCAATTGAGCTTGATCAAGAAAAAAAAGAAAGATTAATTGAAAAGTTAATCGAAGTTAAAAGGAAGTGTGAATAATGGAACAAATTAAAACATTAGAAGAAAGAGAAAATAGTTTAATAGAAAAAGGTAAAGTTAAAGGTTTTATTACTTATGAGGAATTAGCTTTTGAATTAAAAGGGCTTGATATTGATAATGATGCATTAGATAATTTATATAATAAATTAGTTGAAAATAATATTTCAGTTGTAGCTGAAGCTGATGTTGATGCAGATTCTGGGGAAGCAAAGATTCCTGAGAAAGAATTAGAAGAACCAGTATTGTTAAGTGATGAAGATATTACTAAAGATATTAATATTAATGATCCAGTTAGAATGTATTTAAAAGAAATTGGGAGGATATCTTTGTTATCTAGTGAAGAAGAAATGGAGATTTCTAAAAGAGTTGCTTTAGATGATAAAGAAGCTAAAAGAATACTTGCAGAATCTAACTTGCGTTTAGTTGTATCTATTGCAAAAAGATATGTAGGTCGTGGACTTTTATTCTTAGATTTAATTCAAGAAGGTAATATTGGATTAATGAAAGCAGTAGAAAAGTTTGATTATGATAAAGGTTATAAATTTTCGACATATGCAACTTGGTGGATAAGACAAGCTATTACTAGAGCCCTTGCAGATCAAGCTAGAACAATTAGAGTTCCTGTTCATATGGTTGAAACTATTAATAAGATGAGTAGAGTTCAAAGACAATTAACACTAGAGTTAAACCGTGAACCTAGTGAAGAAGAAATTGCTAAGAAAATGGGTGTAGGAGTAGATAAGGTAAGAGAAGTATTAAAGATTAGTCAAGAACCAGTTTCTTTGGAAACTCCGATTGGAGAAGAAGATGACTCACACTTAGGTGATTTTTTGAAAGATGAATCTAGTTTGAGTCCAGAAGAATATACAGAAAATGAAATATTAAAAGAAGAAATAAAAGAAGTTTTAATGTCTCTTCAAGCAAGAGAACAAGAAGTTTTAGAACTTAGATTTGGTCTTATTGATGGAACTTGTCATACTTTAGAAGAAGTTGGTAAAAAGTTTAATGTGACAAGAGAACGTATTAGACAAATTGAAGCTAAAGCTTTAAGAAAATTAAGACATCCATCACGTGCTAAAAAGTTAAAGGATTTTCTAGAAGAATAATGAGAATAGAAAAAATAGCATCTTTAGTTGATAAGGATGCTTCTTTGATAGATATAGGTACAGATCATGCATATTTACCTATTTATCTTTATAAGAGTGGTATTACTAAAAGTGTTGATGGATCTGATGTATCTGAAGAAATATTAAAATTTGGTAGAAAAAATTTAATTAAAAATAATTTAGATGATAAAATTAATCTAATAGTTAGTGATGGTTTTAAAAATTTAAAAAAGAATTATGATGTAGCAGTTATTAGTGGAATGGGTACAGAAACTATTAAACATATTTTAAAGTATGAAAAGTTACCTAAAACTTTAATTTTATCTAGTCATAAAAATGTATATGATTTAAGAGTTTTTATGAATAACTTAGGTTATAAAATAGATAAAGAGATTGTAGTGTGTGAAAATAAAATATATTATGATATAATTAAGTATGTGTTAGGTAAAGAAAATTTATGCGAATATGATTTATTAGTTGGTAAAAGTAATGATGTTGATTATATAAATTATATAAAAAATAAATATAATAAGTTGTATAGTTTAAGTAAAGATGAAAAGTTTAAAAAGTATCTAGATATTATTGAAAAAAGATAGGGTTATTAGTGGAAGTAACATGATTTGTTACTTCTTTTTTTGGGGTTATATCAATTGTTTTAGTACTTCCAATATTTTTAAATTCTTTTGCTAAAGTAAAGAAGTTTTTCATATTATTAACTATTGGTTTTATTTCTTTATAAATAGGGATAGCTTGATTAGCAATTCCTAATCCTTTGGAAATACCTGATAAAATTTTAGGTAGTGTAAGAGTTGTCCTTATAGTATTTGGTCCGAACATAATTAAATCACCTATATAATTATATGAAAAATAATAATTATTGATTGTAAATTTGCGTAATTTTTGGTATACTTAATATAGAGTAAAGGAATTGGTTACTATGGATATATTAAAAAGTCCTTTTGTGGTGTTAGGTAATATTTTTAAATATGCATTTATGGGAATAAAATATATGCTTTATGATTTATGGGCTGATTTATATGCCGGAGCGAGTTATTCTGTAGATAAAACTTATCGAACTACGAAGCAAGCTTTTTTATCTGAAGAAGATAAGTTGTATGAAAGAACTAAGAAAAAGCCTAAGAAAGAAAAAGTTTATAAATATAGTGAGAAAACCTTAGCTAAATTAGAAGAAGAGAAAAAAGCGTTGTTAGTTGATTTGCAAACAGCAGGTGCAACAAGAAGTAAAGAACCTCATGTATATAAATATAAAGTTAGAGATGCAACTGGTAGAATTATAACTGGTACGATGAATGGATTAAGTAAGCTTGATATTAATGCTTATTTACTTAATGAGGGTTATGATGTTTATAAAATTGAAACTAGTGCATGGATAGATTTTGTTTATAGAGAATCTAGTTTTATGGGTAAGAAGATGTCTACGAAAGATTTAATATTTTGGCTTACTCAGTTATCTACATATGTTAAAGCTGGTTTAACTTTGAATGAAGCTATAAAAATTTTAACAACTCAGATGAAAGGTAATAAAGCAAGAACTACAGCTTTTAAAGCTATTTCTTATGAACTTACTTTAGGGGAATCTTTCTCAAGTGCTTTGGAAAAACAAGGAGATATGTTTCCTGCATTATTAATTAATATGATTAAGGCAGCTGAAGCAAGTGGTACTTTAGTTGAAACTTTAGATGATATGTCTGCATATTATACTGAAATAAATGAAACACATAAACAAATGGTTAGTGCGATGACTTATCCAACAATTGTAGCTTTCTTTTCATTTGCAGTTATAATATTTATAATGGTTTATGTTGTGCCTCAGTTTATTGATATTTATGAACAACAAGGTACACAAATTAAAGGAATAACCTTATTAGTTATTAATTTAAGTAGTTTTATTAAAAAAGATTGGTATATTTTATTTGGTAGTATTGCTTTAGTTATTATAGTGATTGTTATTTGTTATAAAAAGATTAAAGCTTTTAGGGCATCAATGCAAATATTTTTAATGCACGTTCCTTTGATTAAAGATATTATTATTTATAATGAACTTA
This sequence comes from Clostridium sp. CAG:609, assembly GCA_000438075.1. Classification (GTDB taxonomy): domain Bacteria; phylum Bacillota_I; class Bacilli_A; order RF39; family UBA660; genus Onthocola_B. Next base: position 12,908 of record FR903540.1, read on the forward strand.
CAATATTTAGTAAAACTTTTGCTTCGCTTTTAAGAAATAACGTATTTATTACTGATAGTATGGATATTTTAAGTAAGATAACTAATAATGAAATTTATAAAGCAATATTATATAAGACAATTAATAATATAGTTAAGGGTGAAAAAATTAGTGAGGCTTTTAAAGATCATTGGGCTGTTCCAGATGTAGCATATTATATGATTGTTACTGGGGAATCAACTGGAGACCTTGCTGAAATGATGCAAAAGGTAAGTGATTATTATCAACTTTTACATAAGAATTTGATTAATAATTTAAAAGCTTTTATTGAACCAATTATGATTGCTTTCTTGGCAGTAGTAGTTGGGGGTATAATTATTGCAGTAATTGTGCCAATGTTTGATATGTATTCTCAAATACAAAATTCTTAAAGTAGGTGATGTTATGGCGTTGTTTTGGTTTATCTTAGGTACTGTTTTGGGTTCGTTTTATTTAGTTTATGCAACTAGAGTACCTAATGGGGAAAATTTTATAAATTCTAGAAGTAAGTGTGATCATTGTGGTTATATTCTTAAGTGGTATAATTTAATACCTCTTTTTTCTTTTATTATTCAAAGAGGAAAATGTTGTAAGTGTGGTAAAAAAATAAGTAGTGAACACTTCTTTGTTGAGTTATTTACGGGTTTATTATTTTTACTTAGTTACATTTATTTTGGAAGCGGATTTAATTTTTATGTTGCTTTAGTGGTAGTGTCTCTCATGATAGTCATATTTATAAGTGATTTTAAATATATGGTTATACTTGATTCAAGTTTAGTTACTTCATGTATTTTGGTGCTTATTTTGATGATTATATATAAGTTTAGTTTTAAAGCAATATGTGTTCAGATACTTTCTGGTTTAATATTATTTTTAGTAATGTTTCTTGTTGAAAGAGTTGGGACATTTACTTTAAAAAAAGATTCTTTGGGAGGCGGAGATATTAAGCTTACTTTTGTTCTTGGTTTTATATTAGGTATTAAAGCTGGTATTGTTGCTTTGGTTTTATCATCATTTTTAGCTTTGCCGTATGCTGTTGCAACTCTTTATTTAAAAGATAATCATGAATTTGCATATGGACCATTTATAGCTGGTGCTTTATTTATAGTATTTTTTCACTTAGATAAATTTAATATGTTAATAGATTACTTATTTGTTTTATAAATTCTTTCTGTTTAATGCAGAAGGATTTTTTTATAAGTGATAATTAAAAAATGTTTATCTGTATACATACAGATAAACATTACCAATAATAAAAAGTAGCATTAACACAACGTGCTTCCTTTTCTGTATTAATATTAGCACATTTTTTACTAAAAATCAATATTTTTCTTAAAAGTTTACATTATAAGAATATAGTTTATGAGGTATTTTAATATGATTTTCTTAAAATGTAATTATCTTTATTGTACGTTTTGAAAGTTTATGCTATAATCTTATTATCGTATAAGGAGTGGTAAGTTATGGGTAAGTTAGATGAAGCTGCCTTGAATAGTATTAAAGTTTTAGGACTTGATATGATTGATAAAGCAAAGAGTGGACATCCGGGTATAGTTTTGGGTGCTGCTGCAATTATGTATGCTTTATATAAAGATCATTTGGATGTTATTCCAAGTAATCCGAATTGGATAAATAGAGATAGATTTGTTATGTCTAGTGGACATGGATCTGCTTTATTTTATTCAACATTATATCATTTTGGATATGATATTGATGTTGAAGAGTTAAAACATTTTAGAGATTTAAATTCTTTGACACCTGGGCATCCAGAGTATAGGGTTACACCTGGTGTTGATGTTTCTACTGGTCCACTTGGTCAAGGAATTGGTATGGCTGTAGGTATGGCTTTAGCGGAAAGATATCTTCGTTCAATTGTAAATATCGAGGATAAAAAATCATCATTAATTGATTACTATACATATTGTTTATGTGGTGATGGTGACTTGATGGAAGGAATAAGTTATGAAGCTTTGAGTTTTGCAAGTCGTCAAAATTTAAATAAGTTAATATTGTTATATGATAAAAATGATGTATCACTAGATAGTAAAACTGATGTTACTTTTGATGAAGATATTGAAATACGTTTTGAAGCATTAAATTTTAATATAATTAATGTTAAATATGGTGATGATTATAAAGAAATATCTAGAGCTATTAAGAATGCTAAGAAAAGTGATCGACCATCAATTATTATTTGTCACACAATTATTGGAGAAGATTCTAAGCTAGAAGGCACTAATAAAGTACATGGAAAGCCTTTAGATAGTGATGATTTAGCAAATATTAAAAAAGAATATAAGATTACTAATGATCCTTTTGTAGTTGATAAAGACATACTTAATTATTTGAGGAATGATATTAATAAGAGAGTATCAAAGAAGTATTTAGAATGGCAAGAAGAATATGCAAATATAAAGAGTGAAAATGAAAATTTACATGCTTTAATTAATTTGCTTGAAAGAAATGCTTTTGTAATTGATTTTGATGATACAAAATTTAAAATAAGTGATGAATATAAGGAAGCTTTAAGAGATTCTAATCATAAGATTATGAATTTTATATCACCGAAGAGTCCATTTTTCTTGGGTGGTTCTGCGGATCTTTCATCGTCATGTAAAACTAATTTAGATAAATCAACTATTCAAAGTGAAGATAATCCGGTTGGCAAAAATATTTATTTTGGAGTTAGAGAACATGCAATGGGGGCAATCCTTAATGGTATGGCTTTATCAAATTTAAAAGTTTTTGGCTCTACATTCTTAGCATTTTCGGATTATTTAAAACCGGCGATTAGAATGTCTGCTTTAATGAATTTACCTGTTACATATATTTTTACACACGATTCAATATATGTCGGTGAAGATGGACCAACACATGAACCAGTTGAACAACTAACTATGCTAAGAGCAATACCTAATTTTATTACATTTAGACCTGCAGATATAAATGAGATAATGGGTTCTTGGGAATATATTCTTAAAAATAATTGCCCAACAGCATTAGTTATTAGTAAAGAAGAGCGAAGTAAACAAAAAAATACAAACGCTAAGTTTGTTAAATATGGTGCTTATATGGTTAGAAAAGAAAAGTATCATTTAGATGGAATAATTATTGCAACTGGTCAAGAATTAGAAATGGCAATGGATATATCTCGTGAATTATTTACATTAGGTATTGATACGAGAGTGGTATCTATGCCAAGTATGGAGTTATTTTTGAAACAAAATCCTAAGTATGAAGAACAGTTACTTCCAAAAGATGTTCCAACATTTGTAATTGAGGCAGGTTCAAGTTTAATATGGAATAGATTTGCCACTAGACCTGATTATATTTTCGGAGTAAATAAGTTTGGAATGAGTGGAAAAACTAGTGATGTTGTTAAGTATTTAAAGGTGGATAAAAATACAATTTTGGAACATATTCAAAATATTTTAAAAAAAGATGATGTTATCGACATAATCTGACAAATTATTTAAAGTCCTTGTGGTATCATTATTGTGGGTGATGAAAGATGAGGACTTTTTATATTTTTAAAATTAATAGGGAAATGGGAATACTTCTTAAAGATAGTCCGTATAATTTATTTAAATCTTTAGAAGATATTTATTTACTTGATAAAAGTAATATTTCTTTAGGAAAGGATTTGTTGGATCAATTAATTGTACCAATTGATAAGTTAAAGTATAATAAAATTATTTATGATATGAATAAAGATAATGATTTTTATATGAAAAGTGGTGACATGCATAAAATTGTTAATAAATATCGTAAGGAAGAAACTGCGATTATAGTTAAAAATAGTCATATCTTGCTTAAAACAAACATAATAAGTAGAGATATTAAGAAATATTTACCAATTGAGGCAATGTTTGCATGTGATTTTTACAATAAAGATTACTTTTGGCTTGAACAATTGATACATTTATAATAAAATATAAGTATGAAGGAGATAAAATTATGGGTAAATTAATATTATATTTAGTTATAGGTATTATTATTGGTTTAATTATAGGTTTTTTCTTAGCAAGATTCTTTATGAAAAAAACTTTAGAAAAGAATCCGCCGATTAATGAAAAGATGATTGAAGCAATGATGTCATCAATGGGAAGAAAACCTAGTCAAAAACAAGTTAAACAAGTAATGGCACAAATGAATAGATTTAAATAATCTATTTTTTTGACAAATAATGTAGAAAATAGAATAAATTTTAAAAAAATATTTACTTTTGTTGCATAATTTGGTAAGATTTAAATATAGAGTAAAGAGGAGTGTATATTTTATGATGGATTTTATATATGAATTGTATAAAAGTGATAATTTTGTAATGATACTAAGTATAGTGTTAGGTGTTTTAGTTCTTTTATTTGTTCTTGTCTTTATTTTTGGTAAAAAGGATCAAAAGTTAGAAGAAACTAAAAGGTTACAAAAGTTAGAAATGGATACTTTTAAGCAAGAAAAGAAAAATGATGATGTAAAATTAGAAGTTCCAGTAAGTGAAAGTGTTGTACCAGTTGCACCGGTTGAAGTGAGAACAGAACCAACACCAATAGAAGAAGAAAAACCAATTAGTAATGAAGATGCTAATATGGTTGTATTTGAACCAGAAGAAAAACCAAGTATTATTCCTTTTGAAGATGAAGTTGAGAATAAAATACCAGTTATGCCAAAACCTTTATTTTCTGATAATGAAGAAGAAGAAAGCCCAATAAGTATTAATGATTTACCAGTGTTAAATGAAGAAGATAAAAAAATGGAATCTGGTCTTAATACACTTGAAAGTATTAAAAATGAATTTGATAAAATTGAAATACCTGAAGTTAAAGATGAACCATTAATTAAGGAAGAGACGAGTGAGAAAGTATTTAAACCTAGTCCACAAATATTTAGTTCGGTTTACGTAAATAAAAATGAAGAAAGTGTTACTAAATTAGATGATGAAGTTGTGAAACCTAAGAATAATGATGAAGTAAGAACGAGCATTCCTGAAGTTAATGAAGAAGAAAGTAATAAATTATTTACAATTGAAGATGATGATGATATTGAACTTCCTACATTAAAGAGTGATGATAAACCAATATTATCTGATAATTTAGGTGAAACATACGAATTAAAATAGAGGTAAAACTCTATTTTTTCTTTTAAAAATGTAAATATTGTTGTATAATTTATTTGAGGGTGGATTATGAAAAATGATTTTAAAATTTATTTAGTTATATTAGCTATTAGTATATTACTTTTGTTACTTGAAGTATTTATTTTAAAAATATCTGGAGTAATAGGTTTAACAATTTGTATTTTATCTGTTTATTTTATTGTGGGTTCAATTATTAGGTTAGTTAAATTATCTGGTTTTTTTAGTGATGAAGTTATGGAAAGGTTAGATATATTGTTTTTTATATGAAATTTAAGAAAATTTATATTGAGATAACTAATGATTGTAATTTAAATTGTTATTTTTGTATTCATAATAAAAGAGAAGTTAAGTATATGAGTATGGATGAATTTAAGATTGTTTTAGATAGGATAAAAGGATATACTAAATATATTTATTTACACGTAATGGGTGAGCCTTTGATGCATCCGTTTATAAATGAATTTATTGATTATGCTAGTAAAGATTTTTTTGGTAATATTACAACGAATGGATATATGTTAGAAAAAGTAGTAAATAATAAAAATATTAGGCAAATTAATATATCTTTACATAGTGGTGTTAATATAGATAAAGTGTTTGAGTGTGTAGATATTTTAAGGAAAAATACAATAATTAACTATAGAATTTGGGTTAAAAATGATGGATTAATAGATAAACTTAAAAGTAAATATAATACAGATATTCGTGATGGTGTTAAGTTATGTGATAATGTTTATGTTAGTATGAAGGAAGAATTTATATGGCCTGATTTAAATAATAATATAAATAATTCGTATGATGTGTGTTATGGGCTTAAGACTCATTTAGGAATACTTGTTGATGGCACAGTAGTTCCATGTTGCTTAGATAGTAAAGGTGATATTAATTTAGGCAATATATTTTCATCTAATTTGAGTGATATAATGAATTCTTTTAAGTATCAGAGTATAGAGAATGGTTTTAAAAATAATAAAAGAATAGAAGAGTTATGTAAACATTGTGGTTTTAATAAAGGGAGGTAACAATGAATTTAGCGTGTAAAGATAGTGATGCAATTTATTTGAATGTAGAAGAAGAAAGAGATTTTAGAACACCTTTTTTTAGGGATATAGATAGAATACTATATAGTTTATCTTTTCAAAGGTATATGGATAAGACACAGGTTTTTTCTTTTAAAGATAATGATCATTTAACAAAGAGAATGATTCATGTTTTGTATGTAAGTAAGATTGCTAGAACAATTGGAAGAGAACTTGGTTTAAATGAAGATTTAATTGAAGCAGGAGCTTTAGGTCATGATTTAGGCCATACTCCGTTTGGGCATGTTGGTGAGGCAATATTAAATGAGATAAGTGTTAGGGCTGGATGTGGATACTTTAATCATAATGTTCATAGTGTTAGACTTTTAATGAGTATTGAAAATCATGGTAGGGGTAAAAATATTACTTTACAGACATTAGATGCTATTCTTTGTCATAATGGTGAACTTGTAATGGGTAAGTATGAACCAAGATGGAATAAAACTAAGGAAGAATTTTTAAGTGATTATGAAAAAACATATAAAGATAGAAGAGTATCTTTAGAGTTAATTCCAATGACTTTAGAAGGTTGTGTTGTTAGAATTAGTGATTTAATAGCTTACTTAGGTAGAGATATAGATGATGCTATTAGAATGAATCTACTTAAATGGAGTGATGTACCTAAGTCTATAACTAGTGTACTTGGGTTTAGCAATAGAGAAATTGTTAATACTATAATTAATGATGTAATAAATAATAGTAAAGGTAAAAAATATATTAAGTTAAGTGATGATGTTTATAAAGCAATAAGTGATTTAAAAGATTTTAATTATAAGAATATATATGCAAAAGCTTATACTGTGGAAGAAAAGTGTATGTTAAAGACTATGTTAAATACATTATATGTAACATATATGAGTGACTTAGAAAATAATAATCAAGATAGTAATATAATTAAATCTTATTTAAATAATATGAGTTTAGAATATAAGAAAAATAGTAATGAGAGAATAGTAATTGATTATATTGCAGGTATGACTGATGATTATACATTAAAAGAATATAATAAAATAATTAAAAGTAAACATACTAATATAGAGGTGGAAAATGAAATATAAAGAATATAAATGTAATTCATATAATGTTTATACTGTTAAAACAAACAGGTTTAAAACTAGTCATATTGAATTAATTTTTAGGGGTGAAGTAAAAAAGAATTTATTACCTGAGTTGGTATTTTTAGCAGATGTATTAAGTGAGTCAAGTAAGAATTATCCCAGTAAAAGAAGCTTGATGATTAGATTTGAAGAACTTTATAAAATATCTTGTTATGCTACATCTTTAAGAATAGGAAGTACAATGGATTTTCATGTTTCTTTAGATTTAATTAATCCAAAATATATAAATGATGTAGATTATTTAGAAAATGCCATTAAGACTTTGTTTGAAATAGTTCTTAATCCAAATGTAGAAAATGAAGAATTTGATACCGTTATTTTTAATAATGTAAAAACAAGGCTATATAGAGAAATAAAGTCTTTGGAAGAAAATGATATGAAACAAAGTATAAAGAAAGCTTTTAAGTTAATGGATAGTGATTCTATTACAAGTTATGATTTACTTGGTACTAAAGAACAACTTGATGAAATTACACCAGCTAGTTTATATAAAACTTATAAAAATTTACTTAAAAATTTTTCATCTGATATATTTGCTATCGGTGATATGGATATGGATAGTTTAGTTAAATTAATTAAGAAGTATTATAAAAATAGATATATTAATGAATTTACTTATAATTATTATGTAGATAATAAGGTACGTAATTCTGTTAAAAAAGGTGAAGAAATAGGAAGTAGTGTTCAAGCTAATTTAGTAATGTTATTTAATTTAGATAATTTAGAAAAACGTGAAAGAGATATTACTATGCATGTATTTAATTATTTATTTGGTAGTGGTGGTTTAACATCAAAGTTATATCGAAGTATCAGAGAAAAATATAGTTTATGTTACAATATAAATAGTTTATATTTAAAATATGATAAGTTATTATTAGTACATACTTCGCTAGAAAATGAAAATGTTTTAAAAGCAATTAATTTAGCAAAGAAGGATTTTAAAAGTATGCAACATGGAGAATTTACAACAGAAGAATTAAATGATGCAATAAGTAATATGCTTGTATCAATAGATATGTCTAGTGATAATAATATATCAATAATAAATAATTATGTTTTTAAAGTTTATGATAATCTTCCTGATTTAGATGAAAGAAAGAAACTCTTTAAGGAAGTAACTAAAAGCGATGTAATAAATGTTGCAAAGAAAATAAAATTAAATACAATATTTGTTTTAAAAGGAAAAGGGGAGTAGTATGGAAGAAATTGAATTAATTGGTATAGATGAAAAAATATATTATTATAAAACCAGTAGTGGTTTAAGAATTTATATGTGGGTTAATAAAAATGTTAAAAGTATGGAATCTTGTTTATGTGTTAAATATGGCTCAATACATACGAAGTTTAAAGTGGGTAAGAAAACTTATGAAGTGCCAAATGGAATTGCTCACTTTTTAGAGCATGTTAAGTTTAATGTAAGCGATGGTGTTACTGCTCATGATATTTTTTATAAGCTCGGAGCTGATTCAAATGCTTTTACTACTTTTGAATATACAAATTATTACTGTTTTACTACTGAAAATAAAAGTAAGGTAGTTTGTGAATTACTTAATTTTGTATATAATCCTTTTTTTACAAAGAAATTAATTGAAAAAGAAAAAGGTATTATTGTGGAAGAAGCAAAAATGGGGATTGATAACTCAAATACATTAATGTATTTTAATTCATTAAAAAGTGCTTTAGTTAAATCAAAATATAGAAATACCATAACTGGTACACCAGATGATGTTTTAAAAATTAGTTTAGATGATGTGTGTCTTGTTTATGATACATTTTATCATCCAGAAAATATGTTTATGGTAGTAACTGGTTCTTTTAATCCATATGAAATTGCTAATGTTGTTGAAGAAAATTTAAATGAAAAAGAATTTCTAGAATATAAAAATCCTTTGGTTATTATGAATCAAGAACCTAAAAAAGTTGCAAAAAAATATAGTGAAGATGCTATAAATATAGGTAGTACTTGTATAAAAATGTTTATAAAGATGGATTTGAAACGTTTTAAAGATTATAATTTGTTAGAACTTTCGTATATTACTGATATTATATTTGCTATAAACATTGGTAAGACTTCAGAATTTAGAGAAAAATTAATTAATGATGGTGTTGTTACAACACTTGGGTTTGATGTAAATTATTATGGTGATGTATTTTCCGTTATTATAAGTGCAAATACTAACTTCAAAAATGAATTTATTAAAAGAATAAATGATAAGTTAAATAATTTATATGTTGATGAAATAGATTTTTTAAGAAAGAAAAATGCTAATTTAGCAACTTATATACTTGAATATGAGGATATTGATAATATTTCATTAAAGATTCAAGATAATATAATTAATTTTAATAAGCTTATTACTAATGAAAAAGAGATAATTGAAAAATTATCTATAGATGATGCAAATAGAGTATTAGAATTATTTGATTTTTCTAATATTTCAGTTAATGTATTTAAACCAAAGAAAAACCAAGATTAATAAAGTCTTGGTTTTAATATTATCTGTTATAGAATTCAACGATTAATTGTTCATTGATTTCTGGGTTAAGTTCACTTCTTTCAGGAAGTCTAACAAATTTACCAGATAATTTCTTTGTATCCATTTCTACGAATGCTGGAACTGTTCTTTTTTGTTCGATTGCATCAAGGATAGCTGGATGATTCATTGAAGTTTCTTTAACAGAAATTATATCACCAACTTTAGTGGTGTAAGAAGGAATGTTTACCTTTTTACCATTTACTAAGATATGTCCATGATTAACAATTTGACGAGCACTTCTTCTAGTTCTTGCCATTCCAAGACGATAAACCATGTTATCAAGTCTTGATTCTAGTAGGATAAGTAAGTTTTCCCCAGCAATACCATTCATTTTTGAAGCTTTTAAAAATACTTTGTGGAATTGTTTTTCATTTAATCCATAAAGAATTCTTACCTTTTGTTTTTCTTGCATTTGGATACCATATTCACTTAACTTACGACGACGATCTTGTCCGTGTTGTCCGGGTGCATAAGGTCTTTTTGCTAACTCTTTACCATTTTCAAGAGTAGAAAAACCAAGTCTTCTTGATTTCTTATAAGCTGGTCCCGTATATCTTGCCATAAAATCTCCTTTCATTTTATTTGCAAAATATTTATTTTGTTATATCTATCAAGTAGGGAGTTTAAATTAATTTTTCTAAGGCAGTCTTAGATACTTTATTCCATATAGGTTTAAACACATTATTTGTAGATATAACTCTGCCTAAATAACTTGCAATGGTATTATATAATAAAAATCTATGTTTTGTCAATCAAAAAAGTACTTATTTTTTCAATAAGCACTTTTTTCAATCTTTACATACACATAAGTATATAAAGAAGTCATCATTTTCTTCATCACAGGGCAATAAATGTATATTGTGTAGTCACTAGACTTGTAACAATAAAAATATATTGCTTTGATAAAGTAGGGACAATATAAATATAACATATTTTTTTTGTTTTGTCACTATATTTCTCTCATTTTGTTTTTATTTTTGAAAGGATCTTTTTTATCAATCTTATCTACGAATAAAATTCCATTTAGATGGTCTATTTCATGTTGAAAAGCAACTGCTAAATCTTCACGTGCCCTCATTTTCTTTTTATTTCCTTCATAATCATAATATTCAATAGTAATTCTTGCATGTCTTGGAACAATTCCTTCAACTTCACGATTAACACTTAAACAGCCTTCACCTTCACCAACATATATTAATTCTTCACTTTCACTAATAATTTTGGGATTTATTATAATGTATTCTTCAAATGTTCCTTTTTCTTCGAGTTCATTTGCTATAACAAAAATTCTTTTTTTATGTCCCATTTGAACAAAAGCCATTCCCATTCCTGCACGAAGATTATATTTTTCAGCTATTTTTTCATCTTGACTCATTTCTAAATACTTTATTGTGTCTTCAGCAAGCTTTCTATCTTCCTTGCTAATTGGAAATGTTGCTTCTTTACTTACTTCATGTAGTATTTTATGTTTTTCATCTAGTATCTTTATTTTTGGTAATTCCATATTTCTTCACCCGACCTAGATTATATCAAATTTTTATCAAAAATGCAAAATTTCTCTATTTTTTTCTAAAAATATATTAAAATTAATACTTATTTAAAATTTATTGTTTTTATAAGTTGCTCAGTAGTTATTTGTTTATATGATATAATAGTCGAGTTAAAAATAAAATGATATGTTAAAAACATATCACCTTATTATATTAGATATTGTTTTATTTAATTGTTATTATTATTCCAGCTCCAGCCAGCACCTAAAATGATTACTAAAAGAATAAATAATACAATCCATATAGCAGCGCCTATACCATAACCACTTGTATATCCAGCATATTGTGGGCAACATTGATTTTGATTATATCCAGCACCATAATAGCCATTGTTTCCGTAATAATACATAAATTTACCTCCTTTACTATCTATTATAATTTATTAGAAAAGACATCTTTTTGACATTAAAATAACCCAAGTTTTGAAAAATTATTTTATTTTATAACAAATAATGGTACAATTTTGTTAGGAGTAGAGCGGATATGAAAAAAATATTATCTAAAATTGATATACAACTTTTTATAATGGTTATCCTTTATATATTGCTTGGTCTTGTTATGATTTATAGTGCATCAAGTGTAACTGCAGTTGTTCGCTATGGGTATCAGCCTTATCACTTTTTTATAAGACAAGCAATATTTGTTTTAGTGGCATTCTTTATAGGTTTTTTTGTGATACTTAGGTTTCCTACAAGAAATTATGCTTTATTTACGTGGCCACTTATATTTTTACTTATTGGTTCTTTGGCACTATTATTTGTTAAAGGTAAAATAGCAGGTGGTGCCATTAGTTGGTTTGATTTAAAATATTTTAAAGTTCAACCTAGTGAATTTGCTAAATCTATACTTATTGTTTTTATGGCAATATATTATAATAAGCTTCATTATAAAAAGGTTAAAAACATGTTTGCTTATTTTATACCTCTTTTGTTTGCAGGGATAATTATTAGTTTAATATTTATGCAACCGGATTTAGGTAGTGCAGCAATTATTGCAGGTATTGTATTTTTAACATTTATAAGTATACCTGTTGTTAAAGGTAATATTATGAAATATATTAAAGTTATAGCCATTGGTGTTGTTATATTTGCTATTTTTTTCTTGTATTCTGGTAATAGTTTTTTAAGTAGTGTTCAAAAGGGAAGATTAAATTTTAAAAATCCGTGTTCTAGATATACGGAAACAACTGGTTATCAAGTTTGTAATGGGTTTATTGCTATTAATAATGGTGGTTTGTTTGGAGTTGGTCTTGGTAATTCAACTCAGAAGTATTTGTATTTACCTGAGGCACATACCGATTTTATATTTCCAATTATAGTTGAAGAATTGGGGTTAGTAGTAGGTATTTTAATTGTACTCGGTTATGCTTATATGTTATCAAGAATTTTAAAGATTGCAAAAAGGTCTGAAAACTTAAGATGCTCAATTTTAGCTTATGGGACATTTTGGTATTTTGCTTTACATATATTAGTTAACTTACTTGGGGTTTTAGCACTTATTCCTTTGACTGGAGTACCACTTCCATTTTTAAGTTATGGTGGTTCATTTACTTTAAATGCAATTATTATGTTTTTTGTAGTTGAAAGGGTAAATGTTGAAAATAATATTAATAAGACTAAAAGAGAAATAAAATCTTTATAGTCTTTTTATTTTATTTGATTTGCTCCAGATAATGCAGTAAAATTGATATTAAGTGGAGAAAATATGACAAAAATAACTAGAAATTAGTCAAAAAACCTTGATTTTCTCCAAATAATGCAGTAAAATTGATATTAAGTGGAGGAAATATGATAGTAACAGATAAGATGCTTAAAGAAAAGTATCATAATTATGTAAATGTTTATAGTAAAATAAATAGTGAAATTAAAAAGGGAAATTTAATTAGAGTAGTTCGAGGAATATATGAAACTAATCCGAATGTATCTAATTATTTGCTTGCATCAAGTGTTTGTAGTCCTTCTTATATATCGTTTGATTTTGCTTTGTATTTATATGGGCTTATTCCTGAAAGAGCTGTTAATTGTACAAGTGCAACTTATGATAAGAGAAAGAAAAAGGTATATCATACGTCTTTTGGTGATTATATTTTCTATGATGTACCTAAGAATGTTTATCAATACGGTATTAAAATTATGGAAGAAGGGGAATATGGTTTTTGGATTGCTACTCCAGAGAAGGCTTTATGTGATAAGTTATATACTTTATCCCCGTTAAAAAATTTACACGAGATGGAAGTTATGATATTTGATGATTTAAGAATATATGAAGATGAGTTATATAAGTTTGATATGAATCTTTTAAAGGAGATTGAAGAAAATTATCATTCAACTAATGTAACATTGTTTTATAAATTTATGAGGAGGTTAAAAGATGAACAAGACACTAAGTGAAATGTTAGAAAAATATGAAATTAAAACCGATAAGGATGAAATTAATGCACTAAAAGAAATTATTCAAGAACTAGTTATAAGTGGATTATCAAAGAGTGATTTTTTTAATCGAGCTGCTTTTTATGGCGGAACTGCACTTAGAATATTTTATGATTTGGATAGATTTTCTGAAGATTTGGATTTTGCTTTAGTAAGCCCAGATAAAAATTTTGATTTAAGTGCTTACTTTCCATTTATAGAAAAAGAAGTTTCTTTATATGGGTTAAATTTAAAGGTTGATACAAAGATTAAAACTAAAGAATCTAATATATCATCTGCTTTTTTAAAAGGCGATACTATGGAACATATTTTAATTTTCTTTAGTGAAAGCAATTTGCAAAATAATTCTAAATTACTTAGGGATATTAAAATTAAATTTGAAATTGATATTAATCCACCGAGTGGTGCGGAATATGAAATAAAATATAAATTATTGCCAACGCCTCATTCAGTAAGACTTTATAATAAGGAATCTTTATTTGCTGGTAAGATTCATGCTATATTATGTAGAAATTGGTCCCATAGAACTAAAGGAAGAGATTTATATGATTATGCATTTTTCTTATCAAAGAATATTAAAGTTAATATGAATCTTGTAAAATCTAAACTGGTTGAGTCTAATGTTTTAAAAGATGATGATAACTTTGATATAAATATTTTAAAAAATATGTTAAATGAAAAGTTTAAATTAATAGATTATGATGCTGCTAAAAATGATGTTGCACCGTTTTTAGATGATTCAACTAAATTGAATATTTGGTCAATGGAATTCTTTCAATCTATTACTGATAACTTACATGAGGAACAATAAACTAAAATAGGACTCTTTTTTGTGGTCTTATTTGTTTGGAAAGTTTCTGTAAAATCATGCAAATTATTGTTAAAATAGTGCTTTTTTGTCAAAATTTAGTCAATAATTTAAAAAAAATAAAAAAAATTAATAGAAATTGTTAATTTCTTATTGATTTTATGGGGTTTTTTTGATAATCTTAATATGTAAGGCTAGTGGCTTTACAAAATATTTTAGATAATGGGAGGTAAAGAAATATGTCTAAAACAGAATTAGTAGAATTAATTGCAAAAGAAGCTGGACTTTCTAAAGCTGATGCTGCTCGTGCTCTTGATGCTACAATCGCAGGAATTACTGCTGGATTAAAGAAAGATGGAAAGGTATCTTTAGTAGGATTTGGTACATTTAGTGCTAAAACTAGAGCTGCTAGAGAAGGAATTAATCCTTTAACTAAAGAACCAATCAAAATTGCTGCTAAGACAGTTGCTTCATTTAAAGCCGGAAGCAAATTAAAAGACGCTTTAAATTAGTTTAAAACGAAAAGTTGACTTTGTTCAACTTTTTTTGGTTCGAGGAGGAGGATTAGATATGAAAAAAAGATTAATAATTTTATTAGGAGTAGGCATAAGTTTTTTGATACTTCCCTTTTTAATAAATGTATATGGTTTATGGAGACTTATTATATTACTTATTGGTATTTTATTAATTACCATATGTACTGCGATTAAATTTAAAAACAATATTATAGTAATTATTCTTGTTAATTTAATACTTTTATCTAGTACTTATGGAATAGATTATTTGTTATGTTATAAATTAAATAGATTACCTATATATGCATTTAGTTTAGAAAGTAATGATAGTTTTAGAACATTAAATAGTTTCTTTTATAGAGTTTATGATTGTAATTCTAATTTAGTAATGGATTATGGATATAGAAAAAGTTATATATGTGATGAAGATTTACTTGATACAGTTGATGTAAATAGTTTGTTACAAGATCCTCGTGTAAGTTATAAAAAATATAAAAATAAATTTATTAAAGTAAGTGGTAAGATCAGTAAGATAGTGGGTAGTGAAGTATTAGAACTTGGTAAATATACAAAAACAGATGATGTATTAAATGGTTATGTTTTATTTAGTGATAGTGAAGCCTTAGTTGTTAATACAACTGAAGTACTTAGTAAATATAGAATATATGATGAAATAACTGTTATTGGTAGAGTGGATAGTACTGATGGTAAGAAAATAACTTTAAAAGATACACTATTAATACCAAGTAATATATATGATAGTTTTACATATGAAGTTATAAATAATGATAGTAAGTTAACTAATTTAGTTAAAGATAAAAATTATTATTACTACGGTATTAATAGTATAAATATAAAGTATGATAGTAATAATATTTATGAACTTAGTTATTCTTTAACTGATAATAGATTTAGTGTATTAGATATAATTGGTAATAGTACTTATGAAGTATTAAAAAAAGATGATGAAGAAATAGGTAAGTTATATAAGTTAGATAAATTTAATGTAGTATTATGTAATAATGATAATGTTATATTTGCTAGTTTAAAAAAGAATATTAATTATGAAGTATGTAGTTATGTAGTGGATGAATAATTATGTTTACTTTTATAAATTATATTAGTATAATATTTTTACAAATGTTTATATTGATGAAAAAATACATTATGGCTATTCTTATGAAGACAAGAAAGATTTGTTAAAAATTGGGCTTTATGAGTAGGATTCTTCAAAAAGATACTACTAAAACTTATTTGGCTAAATATTGGTTTATCGTAATGGACTATTATGCCAGATTTTTATGACGGCAATACTATTTTTGCTATTATTCATTCTACTATTGTTAGTGGAACAATGAGTTTTAATTATCATATGGTAGCGCGAGCGCGATCTACATTTTATCTTTTATCTTCAGTTCAATATGACTCTGGTACTGGTAGTGCAAGTGATCCGATTTGCTTGAAAATTTAAAATATTATAAAAAGTTGATGAAAATATATACAAAATTGCATGAAGTGATTGACGGAGTGCAATTTTTTTGATACAATTATTTTATATCGAGAAAAGGGGACAGTGCCTTTGGAACATTATTTTACAAACAACGATAATTTAAAAAGTGAGATAAGAGAGTTGTCTTATATATACAATGGTAAACCATTTATTTTTTTGAGTGATAATGGTGTTTTTGCTAAGAACAAAATAGATTATGCATCTAGGTTGTTGGTGGAAAGTTTTTTGAAACTGGTTAACACCAGAGAAGAGGATTGCAATTTGCTTGATGTAGGTTGTGGTTATGGATATATGGGGATTGTTATTGGTGGAGTACTTGGTTGTTTCGTTGACTTAGTTGATGTTAATAAAAGAGCGGTTCATTTAAGTGAAAGAAATATAAAGCTTAACAATGTTAAGGGACGTGCATTTATAAGTAATGCGTATGAAAGTGTAAAAAATAAATATAAATATATAATTACTAATCCTCCGATTAGGGCTGGTAAAGATGTTGTATTAGACATCTTAGCTAATGCAAAGGGACATCTTGAAGATGACGGTGAGCTTTGGTTTGTTATTAATAAAGATCAAGGTGCTAAATCTATTAAAAAGATAATGGATGAGTGTTATAAAGTAGAAGTTGTAGCTAAAAGTAAAGGTTTTTTTGTTTTTTGTGCAAAAATTGATTGACAAATCTTTAATTTGGCTTTACAATTTTAAATTGGTGACGTATTTATTTTTTAAATAAAAAAAGCGAAGAAATAGTCTTAAAAAAATTGTGTATGGGGTGATATCATGGCTTATAAAGTAAAAAAATTTGGTGACTATCGTGAAAGAAGATGTTTTTCAAAGACGAAAAACGTTTTAGAATTGAATGATTTATTGGAAGTTCAAAAGAAATCATACCAAGAATTCTTAGATACTGGTATCAAAGAAATATTTGATGACTTATTTCCAGTTGAAAGCTTTACTGGTAATATATCTTTAGAATTTGGTGATTATTATTTTGATGAACCAAGATATTCAGTTAAGGAAGCTAAGGAAAGAATGGTTAACTATGCTGCTCCATTAAAGGTTGAAGCACGTCTTTACATTCACGAAACTGGTGAAGTAAAAGAACAAACTATATTTCTTGGAGACATGCCACTTATGACTGAAGCTGGAACATTCATTATTAATGGGGCAGAACGTGTAATTGTTTCCCAATTAGTAAGAAGTCCAAGTGTATATTTCAAAAAAGAAATCGATAAGAATGGACGTCATATCTTAAGTGGTGAATTAATACCTAATAAAGGTACATGGCTTGAATATGAAACAGATGCTAGAGATGTTTTATATGTAAGAATTGATAGAACTAGAAAAGTTACAGTTACTACATTCTTAAGAGCTTTAGGTTTATCTAGTGATGATGATATTATTAGTCTTTTTGGTGATAATGATTATATTAATAATACATTAGAAAAAGATAGTACTAATAATACAGATGAAGCATTAATTGAAATTTATGAAAAACTAAGACCTGGTGAACCAGCAACATTAGATTCTTCAAAGAACCAATTAATTACAAGATTCTTTGATAGATTCCGTTATGATTTAGCTAAAGTTGGACGTTATAAATTTAATAAGAAATTAAATATCTTAGATAGATTAGAAGGTTTAACACTCGCTGAACCATTAATTGATGGTGATAATGTTTTAGCTAATGCTGGTGATAAACTTACTAGTGAAGTTTTAGAAAATTTAAGACCATATTTTGAAAAAGGATTAAATGTTAAAGAACTTTTAATTAATGAAGAATTGGATGACTATAAGACTGCTCAAGTAGTTAAAGTAGTAGATCCAGAAGATAGTAAAAAAACTATTAATATTATTGGAATTGACCCAAGCATTGATGTTAGACGTCTAACTATTCCTGATGTTTATGCATCATTAAGTTATTATATTGGACTTCATGAAAATATTGGTAGCGATGATGAAATTGATAACTTAGGAAACCGTCGTGTTCGTCAAGTTGGTGAACTTATTCAAAATCAATTTAGAATTGGTATGGCAAGAATGGAAAGAGTTATTCGTGAAAGAATGACTACTCAAGAATTAGATACTGTTACACCTAAAACATTAATTAATATTAGACCAGTAACTGCAGCGTTAAAAGAATTCTTTGGTTCTTCACAATTATCTAAATTCATGGATCAAATTAACCCAATAGCAGAACTTACTGATAAGAGACGTTTATCAAGTTTAGGACCTGGAGGTTTATCTCGTGAACGTGCTGGTATGGATGTTCGTGACGTTAATGCATCTCACTATGGTCGTATTTGTCCGATTGAATCACCAGAAGGACAAAACATTGGTCTTATTACATCACTTGCTGGTTATGCTAAGATTAATGATTATGGTTTCATTATGACTCCATATCATAAAGTTGTTAATGGTGTTGTAACTAATGAAGTAGTTTATTTAACTGCTGATGAAGAAAAAGGACATGCTATTAGTCAAGCTGCTGTTAAGTTAGATGATGATAATAGAATTGTTGATAAGGAAGTAGTTGCAAGATATAATGGTGATACAATCTATGTAAAAAGAGAAAAAATTGATTATGTCGATGTTGCTCCAAGTCAAGTTGTTGCTATTACAACAAGTTGTATTCCATTCCTTGAATTCGATGATGCCCACAGAACTTTGATGGGTGCAAACATGCAACGTCAAGCAGTACCTTTACTTACTTGTGAAGCTCCAATTGTTGGAACAGGTGTAGAATGTATTGCTGCAAGAGATTCTGGTTCAACTATTGTTGCTAAAGCAGATGGTGTAGTTGAATATGCTGATGGTTTAAAGATTATAGTTAAAACTGCTGGTGGTAAAGATACATATCATTTAGCAAATTATGAAAGAAGTAATGCATCAAGTTGTATTAATCATCATCCAATTGTTAAAGCTGGAGATGCTATATGCCGCGGACAAGTTATTGCTGATGGTCCATCAACTGACATGGGTGAACTTGCTTTAGGTAAAAACTTAACTGTAGCATTCATGACATTTGAAGGCTATAATTACGAAGATGCAGTAATCTTAAATGAAAGATTAGTAAAAGATGATGTTTATACATCACTTCATATATCACATTACGATATTGATTGTCGTGATACAAAACTTGGACCTGAAGAAATTACAAGAGATATTCCAAATGTTGGGGAAGATGCTCGTAAGAATCTTGATGCTGATGGTATTGTAAGAATTGGTACTGAAGTAAGAGATGGTGATATTCTAGTAGGTAAAGTTACACCAAAAGGTATGCAAGAACTTACTAGTGAAGAAAAATTATTACATGCTATATTTGGTGAAAAGACTCGTGAAGTAAGAGATACATCACTACGTGTAGAACATGGTGCTGGTGGTATCGTTCATGATGTTAAAGTTTATACAAAAGAAAATAGTGATGAACTTCCTGCAGGTGTATCTAAGATAATAAGAGTATATATTATTCAAAAACGTAAGATACAAGTAGGGGATAAGATGTCTGGTCGTCACGGTAATAAAGGGGTTATTTCTTTAGTACTTCCTGAAGAAGATATGCCTTATTTACCAGATGGTAGACCTGTAGATGTTATGCTTAACCCATTAGGTGTTCCATCACGTATGAATATTGGACAAATCTTAGAATTACACTTAGGTATGGCTGGTAAAAAGTTAGGTGTTCATTATGCTACTCCAGTATTTGATAGTGCAACATGGGAAGATATTTCTGAAGAAATGAAAGAAGCAGGAATGGAGCCAGATGGAAAAGTAGTACTTCATGATGGTAGAACTGGAGAACCATTTGATCATAGAATCAATGTTGGGGTTATGTATATGGTTAAACTACATCACATGGTTGATGATAAACTACATGCTAGAGCAACAGGACCTTATTCACTTGTTACTCAACAACCTCTAGGTGGTAAAGCTCAATTCGGTGGACAACGTTTCGGAGAAATGGAAGTTTGGGCATTATATGCTTATGGTGCATCACATGTATTACAAGAAATCTTAACTGTTAAAGCTGATGATATCGTAGGTCGTGTAAAGGTTTATGAATCTTTAGTTAAAGGTAAAGTTATTGATCAAGCTGGTGTTCCTGAATCATTTAGAGTACTAGTTAAGGAATTCCAAGCACTTGGTTTAGATGTTCAAGTAATTGATAATGATGATAATGTATTAGAATTCAAAGACATCGAAGAAGATGAAGATGATAATGATGCATTTAGAATTGATGAAATAGATGTAACTACAAAAGAATTAAATAAAGATAATGTAGTTAATGAAGAATTGGATAGTTATGATGACTATGATGATGATTTGGATGATGAAGAAGATTCATTAGATGATTTAGAATTTCCAGGAGATATTGAAGAAGAAGATGTCTTAGATGAAGGGGAAGGTGAAGAATAATGATAGATGTTAGTAAATTTAAAGGTATTAAGGTAAGTATTGCATCACCAGAAAAGATACGTTCTTGGTCTTATGGTGAAGTTAAAAAACCTGAAACAATCAATTATCGTACCCTAAAACCTGAAAGAGATGGATTATTCTGTGAAAAGATTTTTGGACCAACTAAGGATTTTGAATGTTCTTGTGGTAAGTACAAAAGATTAAGATATAAAAATATCGTATGTGACCGTTGTGGTGTTGAAGTAACACGTTCAAAGGTAAGAAGAGAAAGAATGGGGCACATTGAACTTGCTGCTCCTTGCTCTCACATATGGTTCTTTAAAGGTGTTCCTTCTAAAATGGGACTTGTCCTAGATATGTCTCCAAGAGATTTGGAAGAAGTATTATATTTCGTAAGTTATGTAGTAATTGATCCTGGTAAAGCTCCTTTAGAAGTTAAACAAACTTTATCTGATAAAGAATATCGTGCTTATTATGAAAAGTATGGAAATACTTTCAAAGTAGGTATGGGTGCTGAAGCTATTAAAGAATTATTAAAACAAGTTGATATTGATAAAGAAGTTGAAGATTTACGAAAAGAACTTGAAAATACAACTGGGCAAAAAAGAATTCGTCTTGTTAAAAGACTTGATTGTTTAGTTGCATTCCAAGAATCTGGAAATAAACCTGAATGGATGGTACTTGATGTGTTACCAGTTATTCCACCTGAACTAAGACCAATGATTCAACTTGATGGTGGTAGATTTGCAACTAGCGATTTAAATGATTTATATCGTAGAATTATTAATAGAAATAATCGTTTAAAGAAATTACTAGAACTTGGTGCTCCAACTATTATTGTACAAAATGAAAAACGTATGCTTCAAGAAGCTGTTGACTCATTATTTGATAACGGTAGAAGAGGAAGAAGTATTACTGCTGCAAGTAATAGACCACTAAAGAGTTTATCTAGTATGTTAAAAGGTAAACAAGGACGTTTCCGTCAAAACTTATTAGGTAAGAGAGTTGACTATTCTGGTCGTTCTGTTATCGTTGTTGGACCAAATTTAAAGATGCATCAATGTGGTTTACCAAAAGAGATGGCTATTGAACTATTCAAGCCACATGTAATAAATGGTATCGTTGAAAGAGGTTTAGCTCACAATATTAAAGGTGCTAAGAAATTAATTGAATCAAGAGATGAATCAATCTGGGATATTGTTGAAGATGTAATTACTGAACATCCAGTATTATTAAACAGAGCTCCGACATTACATAGACTTGGTATTCAAGCATTTGAACCAGTTTTAGTTGGAGGAAAAGCTATTAGATTACACCCACTAGTTTGTGCAGGATTTAATGCAGACTTCGATGGTGACCAAATGGCTATCCATATTCCTCTTTCTGAAGAAGCAAAAGCTGAAGCTAGAATATTAATGCTTAGTGCTAATAATATTTTGAATCCAAAAGATGGAAAACCAATCGTTACACCAAGTCAAGATATGGTACTTGGTAACTGTTATTTAACTATTGAATATGCAGGGGAAGCTAACGAAGGTCACGTTTATAAAGACCCCAATGAAGCATTAATGGCATATGAAAGAAAAGAAATAACTCTACATACAAGAATTGCTATTCCAGTTAATTCATTTAAATATAAATTATTTACTGATGAACAAAGAGGAAAATATTTAGTTACAACTGTTGGTAAGTTAAAATTCAATGAAATATTACCTGATACATATCCATATGTAGAAGAAGGAACTAAAGCAAATATAGAAGGAGTTACTCCGGATAAATATTTCTTACCAATGGGTGCTAATATTCCTGAAGAAATTGCTAAAATGGAACTAGTTACTCCATTTGTTCAAAAAACTTTAGGTCAATTAATTGCTCAAGTATTTAAAAGATATAAAACAACTGAAACATCTATTATGCTTGATAAATTAAAGAATTTAGGTTTCAAATATTCCACTATTGCTGGTATTACAGTATCTATTGCTGATGTTGTAAGAAGTAAACATAAAGAAGAAATAATTGATGCCGCTAAAGCTAAAGTAGATAAAATTAATAAACAATATCAAAGAGGTTTAATTACTGATCAAGAAAGATATCAAAGTGTTATTGAAGTTTGGACAAAAGCTACTGATGATGTTAAGAACGAACTTAAAGAAATCAGTGAAAATGACTTCGATAATCCATTATTCATGATGATGAACTCAGGTGCTCGTGGTAAGATTTCAAACTTTACCCAACTTGCTGGTATGCGTGGGTTAATGGCTAAACCTGATGGTTCAACTGTAGAAATCCCAATTACATCATCATTTATTGAAGGCTTGTCTGTGTCTGAATTCTTCTTATCAACTCATGGTTCTCGTAAGGGAGATGCCGATACAGCGTTAAGAACTGCAGACTCAGGATACTTAACAAGAAGACTTGTTGATGTTGCTCAAGATATAATTGTTAAAGATTATGATTGCGGTACTCATCAAGGACTTGTAGTATACGACTTACTTAATGAAAAAGATAACTCAGTTATTGAACCACTTGCTGAACGTATTTTAGGTAGATTTGCATCTAAGAGAATAGTTAATCCAGAAACAAAAGAAGTTATTGTTGAAGCTGGAGAATTAATTAACGAAAATGCTGTTATCAAAATTACTAAAGCTGGTATTAAAAAGGTTGAAATTAGAAGCGTTCTAACATGTAAGGCACAAAATGGTGTTTGTCAAAAATGTTATGGACGTAACCTTGCAACTGGTAACTTGGTTGAAAAGGGTGAAGCTGTTGGTATTATGGCTGCTCAATCAATTGGTGAACCAGGTACCCAACTTACAATGCGTACATTCCACACCGGTGGTGTTGCATCAGGTGATGATATTACTCAAGGTCTTCCAAGAGTTGAAGAATTATTTGAAGCACGTATTCCAAAAGGAAAAGCTACTATTGCGGAAGTATCTGGTAAAGTTATAGGTATTGAAGAAAACAATGGTAAACATACAATTACTATTGAAAACGAAGCAGGTTGTAGAGAACACGTTACAAATTACAACATGAAAGTTAGAGTATCTATCGGAGATGTTGTTGAAGCTGGTGATAAATTAACTGAAGGTGTTATTTCACCTAAGGAATTACTTGCTGTAACAGATCCACTTACTGCTCAAGAATATATTTTGAAAGAAGTTCAAAAAGTTTATAAATTACAAGGTGTTGATATTTCAGATAAACACATTGAAATTATTTGTAAACGTATGATAAATAAGGTAAGAATTACTGATGCTGGAGATACAGACTTTGTCGAAGGTCTTGCAGTATCACTAAGAGAATTTACTGAAGGAAATAAACCTGTCATTATGGCTGGTGGAACTCCTGCAAAAGGTAATCCAATAATGCTTGGTATTACTAAGTCATCACTAGAAACTGATTCATTCTTATCTGCTGCATCATTCCAAGAAACAACTAGAGTTTTAACTGATGCTGCAATTCATGGAAAAGTTGATAAATTACAAGGTTTAAAAGAAAATGTTATTATTGGTAAGTTAATACCTGCTGGTACAGGATATAGTCAATATAATAATATTGGAATTGAACTTGAAAAGGATTTATTAAGTGATGATGCTCAAGAAGTTCTTGAAGAGAAATTGATGGATAATGATGATTTAGCTGATGATGTTGATATTGAAACTAAAGAAGTTATTGAAGAAGATGCTGAATAAGCATCTTTTTGTATGTAAAAAAATGTACACTTTACATTCATTGTGTAAAGTGTTTTTTGAAACTTTTGTCGACGTTTGTCGAACTGCTTGCATATTTAGAAAATAACTATATAATAGCGTCTTTGAAGGGAGGTGATTAGCTTGGAAGTCTATAAGCTTGCTAATGGCCTAAGGTATAGAAACATAGAAATTGTTTATAGAATCTTCTCTGATAAGAAGTTACTGACTTTGTTTATCAATGATTTTTTTGATTTCATTGGTAGAGATATTCACGTGTCTTTAAATGATGTTTTAAAAATTGAATTACCAAGAAATTGTCATGAAGTTCAAGAATTATGCAATATAATTTTAACTTTTGATGGAGTTGATCGTATAACTTTGACCATGGCAGGAAGATATCGCTTTGATATGAGAAATGTCAAAATTAAGCATTTGGTTTGAAAGGAATGGTGATGAATGTGGACATAACTACAATCAGAAATGTTATCACTTTCGAAAGAGCGTCTGAATTATATGAAAAATTCAAAGATAAGTATTACTTTATTGATTTTTTAAACAAAGAATTAATACGAAGTAAAGTAGGTTTTATTATAACAGATGGCATAATAAGGTGTCACAAAGATTTAAATTTAAACAAAACAAGTGAACTTGGAGATGTTTCTTATTATGTTGATGAAAGTTTCTTTGGATTTGAATTCTTTGATTCTTTCAGAGTAGCAATAACTGATTTAAAATACGAAGCATACTAAATAAAGGTTTAATGCCTTTATTTATACAGAAAGGATGAGTAAAATGATTATATATAAAGCATACAAATTTAGAATGGACCCAACTTTAGAACAAAAGCGTTTAATTAATCAAAATCTTGGTTCAGTTAGATTTATTCATAACCACTTTTTAGAAGAAAAAATCAAAACTTATGAAACTTATAAAAGAGTAGTTAGTCCATATTTGCAAATGAAGTCTCTAAGGAAACTTAAAGATGAATATCCTTGGCTTAAAGAAGTTGATCATTGCTCTTTGATGACTACAATCTTTAATCTAGATGATACATTTAAATCTATGATTAAAGAAGGCAAATATCCTAATTATAAAAGTAAGTACAATAAAGAATCATACACAACTAATAATGAACTAAAAACGTGGGGTAATATAAAATATTATAGTGTTCGTCTTAATTTGAAAGACAGAATAGTCATTTTACCAAGGCTTAAAAGTGTGACAATTCGCGGATATAAAAAACTTTCCAGCATCAACGGAAAAATAAAGTCTGCAACTGTGTCTAAGGTTGCTAATAAATTTTATGTCAGTTTGCTCGTAGAAATGTCCATCGAAGTTCCTGAAAACAAATGTGAAAAAATCTTAGGTATAGACTTAGGTATAAAAAATTATATAGTAACAAGTGATGGTAAAAAATATAAAAATGAAATCAACATTAATGAACAACGATTAAAAGGATTGCACCGTGCCTTATCTAGATCTACCAAAGGAAGTAGAAATCGTGAAAAAGTTATTATTAAGATTCAAAAGTTTTACCGAAGCTTAAAAAACAAACGAAAAACTCAAATTTGTGAGATTGTTAAAAGAATCTTACAAGAGAATGATGTCGTTGTAACTGAGGACTTGGATGTAAAAAAAATGTATCAAACCAAGAGTATTGCAGTCAAGCTTAGGGATGTTCCATTTACTAATTTTATAGAAACTATGTCATATAAGGCTAAGTGGCAAGGAAAGAAAGTTATTAAAATTGATAGATATTTTCCAAGTAGCCAAGTTTGTAGTGATTGTGGATATCAAAATAAAACACTCAAAGATTTAAGTGTTCGTGAATGGATTTGCCCGAAGTGTTACGCACATCATGATAGAGATATAAACGCAAGTATAAACATAAAAAACGAAGGAATTAAAATTTTATTAAAGCAGTTGAACTTATATTAAATTGAAAAATAATAAATTAATTAAACAAAAAATAAGTAGGGTTGGCAGAATCCGAATCTGGTCTGTGGAGGGAGAAATCCCTATGAAACAGAAAAGCTCTTTCGTGAGAAAGAGCAACATTATTTAAGGTAGGGGGGCTATATTTAGTTCCGTTCCCATACTAGTAAGAACTTTAGAATATTTCTCATACAATCGTCTATAGTCTTTTAAATATCTATCGTCATTCATCATTGAGAACGGAATTACAGTATGGTCATAATGAACTGCAGTGGTTGTGGGATTTCCAGTATATTTAGTAAAAATAAGTTCGCCCCCAAGGTTTGAAATTTCTATTTTGCTACTATTATCTGGATTTACAGTTTTAGTTATATCAAGAGTGGCCATAAAGCCAATTAATTTGTTCCAATCACCATTTGAACCACCATATTGGTTTGAAATAAAGTTTCCTAAAGAGTACATAACTATTGTATTATTGATTTTTGTGATTGGTTGTAATATGTGTGGGTGATTTCCAATTATAATATCCACGCCTAGACTTGATAGATAATTCGCAATTTCGGTTTGTTCTTTATTCGGAGTATTTTGATACTCGACTCCCCAGTGCATGGCGACTATAAGTATATCGACTTTATCTCGTACAGCCTCAATATCTTTCTTAACTTGTTCTTTATCATAAAGGTTAAGAAGATAACTTTTGCCAGATGGAACATGAAGTCCGTTTGTTAAGGTTGTATAAGATAACATAGTGTAAGTTATATTATTTTTCTCTTTAATGATAAAATTATTTCTATTATCTTCTGAATCACTCATTCCGTTGTATAATAGGTTAGTTCCTTTAAAATACTTTACGGTATTAAGTATACCTTTTTCACCCTTATCAAGAGAATGGTTCGAAGCAAGAGATACGGTATTAAAGCCTGCATCCTTCATAGCGTCGACATAAGCACTTGGGGTGTAAAACATTGGGTACCCAGAATATGCAATTGATGCATCTCCTGTTGGTGTTTCTTGATTATAATATGCTATATCATATTTTTTAACAATATCCTTAACATATTTCAAAGCATCGGTAAAATCATAAACACCATAACCTTTATCGTAAGAACGGTATATTACACTATGTATTAGCCCATCGCCAGTTGCAAGGAGACTAATCTTATATTCTTCAGGAACTTTTTCCTTTGGTTCTTTTAAATTCTTATTATTAAATACTTTATTAATTGGTGAATCTTTAATACTTCCTTTGTTGCCGAAGTGTTTGTATCCTTCATATCCAGCTAAAGCTATCATACCAATCAATAGCAAACATATAATTTTGCGAATAATTTTTTTCTTAACTTTTCTTCTTGCCATAACTAATCCTTATTTAATAAATCATATACTTCATCTTTGGATAGTCTGTGCACTTTGTGCATGAAATCCGGTAACAAGTGTAAGTGTATATGTTTTATTGCTTGGGCATCTCCGTAATTTATGAGAAATGTTAAAGCATTTTTATCTAGTTTCGTCATTAGTTTTTTAGTAATTACTTTTCCTACATTAAACATTTTATCTAAAATATCACTTGGTACTTCATAAATATCATCATAGTGTTTTTTAGGTATGACAAGTACATGTCCATCAGTATCTGGAAAAGCATCTAGCATTGCTAATATATCATCATCTTCGTACACAATTTTTGCAGGTACTTCCTTTCTTACAATTTTACAAAATAAACATTCATCCTTCATTTATATCACCACTTTAAGTATATCAAATTCTATGTACTTTTGCAAAATATTTTGCATATACTTAATTAGGAGTGTGATAAATATGTCTAGTTTCAAAGAAATCGTTACAAAAGCAGTCATTGGCAAAGCTAAAAAAACAAACAATGCAAATTTTTTGTTAACCCCTGAAGAAAAACCAAACACAATCTTGGGTTGCTGGGTTATAAATCATTCATTTAACGGATTAAAAGGACAAAATGGTCAAGTCGTAGTAAATGGTTCATTTGATGTTAATGTTTGGTACTCATTTGATGATGATAAAAAAACTGCAGTTACAACAAAAAACTTTTCGTATAGTGACAAGATGAATGTACCTCTTAGAAATGATGGAAACATGAATAATGCTAGTGAAATTATTGTTCGTTGCCTAAAACAGCCTACGGTATCTAACGTGTTTATTGAAAATGACCAAGTAAAGCTTGATATTGAAAAAGAAATGGGTGTTGAAATTGTAGGGGATGCAAAAGTTAAAGTAAGTGTAGAAGATGATTATGATGATTATGATGAAATAGTGGATGATGAAGTTGATAATGTTGATGATGTAATAGATAATATCGATGATAATTACTTAAACAACAATTAAAGTCACCTTTATGGTGATTTTTTTAAAATTAAAATAGAAAGGGATGTAATATGACAAAGAAAAAAATAACAAATCATGCGAAATATACAATAAGACAAAGACTTGGAATTATTAAAAATCACAACGGATTAATTCAAAACGTTGAAAAATATGGGAAAAACATCACATATTATCAAGGTGACTTTCGTAAATATTTAAATCATAAACTTCGTAAGAAAAACATCAAAATTAAAGTATACAACGAAAGTATTTATATTTTTAACAAAACCAACAAAAAATTAATTACTGTTTATCCCGTTTTGCCAAAGTATTTTCCATCAACAAATTATGAAGTAACAAGTTCATTTATTGATTCTTTTGACTCTCAAGATTATTCTGTTCATTGTTAATTTGCTAATTTCTATTTACTTTTAATAATAAATAATTTATAATTGAGTAAAGTGGAGGAAAAAATGAAAGACAAGAAAAAAATATTTCTTATAGGTGGGGTTATATTAGGTGTAGTTATTTTAGTAGTAGCAGCGATACTTCTTACAAGTGGAAGCAATAAAACAAAATCCAATGATGCAATTAAAACTAACTATTAGCTTAAAAATGGATATGATAAGTAGACACTATGTTTAGGTATTAACATTTACTTACAAATATGTAATTTTAAAAAATTACACTTTAATACCTATCACAGATACGTTTATAAATCACAACAAAAAGTATATTATATACAATTATAAAGATTGTTTTGAAGAAGACTTAATAATTTAGTTGAATAAATTAAAAGGAGAGTATAAACTTACTTTCCTTTTTCCTTGTTTTTGTAAAAATTTTGATTAAGTACTAGTAATATTTAATGTTTTTTGGTAAAATTATGATTATAGGAAAGTGGTGAATAAAATGTTTTTAGGTGAAAATCCAATACACATTGAAGTTAAAGACAAAAGTGATATAGCACAATTAGTGTTGATGCCAGGGGACCCATTAAGGGCAAAATATATTGCAGAAAATTTCTTGGATGATGTAAAATGCGTAACAAGTGTTAGAAATATGCTTGGATTTACTGGCTTTTATAAAGGAAAAAAGGTTACAGTAATGGGTTCTGGTATGGGTATGCCAAGTATGGGTATCTATGCTTTTGAATTATTCCATTATTTTAATGTTGAAAAAATTATTAGAATTGGTACATGTGGTGCAGTAAGTCCGAAGGCAAATATTAATGATATGATTTTAAGTGATAAAGTTTATAGTGAATCAAATTTTGCTTATACTTTTAATAATTATCGCGAAAGAATTGTTGTCGCTGATCCTTCACTAAACAAAAGTGTAATGGAAGCTGCAAATGAACTTAGTTTAAATGGTAATCTTCATGTTGGAATGCTTACAACTATGGATGTTTTTGGTCCATATATTGATTTTGAAAGAGTTCTTGGAAGAATTCCCAAAAATTTAGATATTCTTGGTGAAGAAATGGAGGCTTTTGGTTTAATTCATATAGCAAATAGTATGGGAAGAAAAGCAACTGCAATTGCAACAGTAGTTGATTCTAAATATAGCAATGTTGTTTTAACAATTGAACAAAGACAAACATCATTAAATAATATGATTAAGCTTGCCCTTGAAGCAATAATAAAGGAATGATTTTATGAATAATTTAAATGAAGAAATATTTAGAGCATATGATATTCGCGGAGTATATCCAACAGAAATAAATGAACAAACTGCTTTTACAATTGGAAAAAGTTATGGCTCTTATTTACAAGAAAAATATAACAAAGATACGTGTATTGTTTCTCATGATAATAGGTTATCAAGTGAGTCTTTGACTCAAAATCTAATTAAGGGTTTAATTTCTAGTGGTATTAATATCATTAGCCTTGGTTTTACAACAACTCCGATGAATTATTATGCAAGATATATAAATGGAATGCCAGGTATTATGGTAACTGCAAGTCATAATCCAAAAGATGATAATGGATTTAAGTTTTCATTTGATGGAATGATTAATGCTCGCGGAGAAATGATTGATGATTTCAAAGCTTATACTTTAAAAGGTGAATTTAAAAATGGTCAAGGTAAAATAACCAATACCAATATTACTGATAAATACATAGAATATCTAAAGTATTCAATAAAGTATGGTAAAAATAAAAGAAAGATTGTAATTGATCCAGGCAATGGTGCAACATCATATATTGTTAGAAAAGTATTTGACACATCTTTTTGTAGTCCGGTGTATATTAATGATATACCAGATGGTAATTTTCCAAATCATCATCCAGATCCAGCAGTTTTAGAAAATATGAAAATGCTTCAAGCTGCTGTAAAACAACATAGGGCAGATTTTGGTGTAGCTTTTGATGGTGATGGTGATAGAATTGGTGTAGTTATGGAAAATGGCGAAGTACTTCCAATTGAATATTTGATGCTTATATATATTAAGGATATGTTACCGAGAGTTCAAAATAAAACTTTCTTATATGACATTAAATGTTCAAAATCATTAGATGATATGATTACATCTTGGGGTGGAAAATCTTTATGCTATAGAACTGGGGCTTCATATACTGAATTTAAAACTCATCAAGATAATTTGCCATTTGGTGGAGAATACTCAGGACACTTATATTTCAGGGATAAAGATGCTGATTGTGCCAGTGCTATTTATGCAGCTTTAAGGCTTTTAGAAATCTTGAGTAAAACTAGTGAAAAATTAAGTAAGATTATAAAAGAGTTTCCGAAGTATTATTCTACACCAGAAATAAAAATACCATGTAGTGATAATAAGAAATTTATGGTTGTGGAAGAAATTAAAAAATATGCAAAGGAACATAATTACCCATTTAATGATATAGATGGAGTAAGAATAACATATACTAATGGCTGGGCTTTAGTTCGTGCAAGTAATACAGGACCAAACCTAACCTTTAGAGGTGAAGCAACTACTGAAGAAGGAGTAAAAATTCTTGAAAATATTTATTTACCAATGATTCAAGAAAAACAAAAGAATATTGATACATTATAATATAGGTGGGATTTAAAGTGGATTTAAAGGATGAATTTTTTAATTGTTTTGTGGGTGTAGATAAAGATGTAATTTTGTATGTCGTAAATAATTTAACACCAGAACAAAAAAGAATGTTAAATGAAGTATATGGCAAAACTAGTGAAGTTATAAATAATTCAACTAGAAAATATATAATGAACATAATATTTAAAGATTTATACAAGAAGCCTTTGAAAGATTATATTGCAACATCTGGTGTAAATATTGTCTCTTTAGTTAACACTTTAAAACCTTTAGAAAGAGAATTACTTTTAAAAGAATATACCATTGATAAAATGGAACCAATTGAAGTATTAACTTCTGAAGAACTTGACAGAAATAAAAAAACTATTAGAAAATTAAAAGATTCAGTTAGGATAAGAAGATTTAATTTAAGTAGAAAGAAAAGTTTAGATACATATAAATTATTCTTTGATTGTTTTTCTGAAGATAAACAATTAGTTACTAGAGTGGTAAAAACTTTATCTAATGAAGATATAGATATTTTACAAAAAAGATTTGGTAGTGATTACACATCACTTTATATGGTTGATGATGAAACACAAGAAATAATTAGAAATAGTATAATGCGAAAACTAAAAAGAGAACTTAATATATTAAAAAATGGTGGAAAGTTTGTAACAATATTTGATTTTGTTAAAGATACGAGAGATATTGAAGTTATAAAAATGCGTATTAATTCAATGGATGTGTTCGGACAATCTTATATCTATAATTTATTTGGAAGTGATTTATCTAAGGAATATATTGTTGCAAAGACAAGACAAAACGGTGTTATTAGAAAAGTTTATCTAGATATATTAAATGGTTCAAAAGAAAATAAAAAACATAAGTCTTTAGTTGAAATTTTTGCAAAATATAAAGGGGATCAAGAAAATGATGAAGAATTCTTACAAAGAATTAATTCTGCTTTAAAAGGATTAGATAAATATGATAGATATTTATTTACAAGAAAGTATGTTTATAATGAAAAATTATTAAGAATTGAAGCAAAACACTTAAAGTATGTTGTTCAAACAAGAATAAAAAGATTTTTAGTATCTGATGTTTTAGATGTTCCAACTTGTAAGGGTTTATTTGAGCGATTTAATGAAGGAGAAAAAACTGCAATTTTATATTATATAGATAAACTATTTAATGATGAAGAAAAGGCTTTGTTTAGGAAAAAATTTGGTTATGATTTTTCTGGTGTTAGTTATTTATATGATGATATAGATAATAAAGCAGTTCGGGTTTTACTTAATAGATTGGAACGTCAATTGCTTAAAGATTATAAAGCTAAACTTAATACAGGCGTTAAAACTGATGTTATTAAAGCAGTAAGAATTACTGCAAGAAGTGAAGAATATAATGATTTACGATATATTTATGGTGATGTTTTAGCTTTAGCTATTGTTTTATATGTTAGATATGGTAATAGAATAAGTTTTGATGAAATTGAAAAGATTACTGGTATTAAAGAAGCTGATGTTATAAAATATAGTGAAGAATATTTAAATAATGGAAGAGGAAGATAAAGTTGACTTATATAGTTGACTTTTATTTTTGTTTGTGTTTTAATAGAACTTGGGTGGTAAAAATGATGAAAATACTTGAAGATTTAGAAAGAAAAATAGCACTAGGTAATATAACTGGTAATTTAGGTAAAGCTATAGAATATGATAATACGATAGTTTGTTATGTAAGTAAAAAAAGTTTAAATAAAGATTTATTTTTGTTTAATTATAATAGTGGTAAAAATACTAGAATTGCAAAAAAATACGATTTAGATAAAGAAATATTTTATGTATTTGATGGATTAGAAATTGCTCATGATATATATGGTTTTGACAATGTTTCTGTTTTATTTAGAAATTGTAAGTTTTTTGCAAATAGATTTGTTAAAGTAGATGGTTATTTAAAGATTAAAAACTCTAATATTGAAACAGTATTATCAATGTTTTTAGTTGCTGATAATATTTTAATAGATGGATTAGATATTCCAAATCTTGGTATTAGAAAAATAAGTTTTGGTGCTCGTGATGTTTTGAATATTAATGATTTAACTATCGGAGATAAATTTAACTTTTTAAAAAATAGTAATGTTTCTTTTAGTGGCAAGAATGTATCTTTAAATAATACTAATGTAAATGCATTAGATATATCTATAAATGGTGATAATTTATCTATTAGTAATTCTAAGTTAGATGGTAATGCTGTTTTAGTTAAAGGTAATTTAATAAATAATGTAAGTAATATTGAAGAAAAAATATTTGATGAATCTATATTAACTTGTGATGATGAGCTTATAAATAAAAGAAAAGAATTGGTTAAAATATTAGGTCAAATAAATAATGTTTGTCAAGATATGAGTTTAAAAAGAATATTAAAGTAGATAATTTGACAAAATGTTTCCTTTATGGTAGAATAAAATCTCATTTTAAATGAGGTTATGGAGTGGTACATATGAAAAAACAAGATGAACAAAAATTTTTCTTAGCATTAATGGCAAGAGTTGGTGATTACTCATTTATAGATATTAGAAAGTTAGATATATCTTTTGGATATAGTCCGAATTCTTTAGCGGATATAGATTCTTTTACAATGCATTTTAGTAAATATGAAATAATTAATTCAATTAAAAGAGGCAATTTAACTAGTGAAAAATATTTAAATGGTAAGTTGGTTATTGAAGATAATCAAAAACATAAACCTTTAGAAGTTATAGATAAAGAATATTATAATAATTTTAGAATAGATTTGTATTTGAAAGAAAAAATAGAAAATAAGCAAGAAGCTAATAATATAATTAATAAGTTTAGAAGTATATGTAAAGATGAAAGTATTTGGAATAGTTTTACTTTTGCAATTAAAAATAAAAACTTAGATTTAATCGTAGATATATTATTTAATTTACCATATTTAAGTTTAAGAAAGTATATGATTTATTTGTTAGATGAAAGAAATAAAGAGTTAAACAAAGAAAGATATCAAGAATTAATTAGAGATAAAGCAGCATAAATTGTTGCTTTTTACACTTTTTAAAAAGTTTTTTCCATAAATTAGAAAAAATGTATTATAATATATATAAGGAGTGATTAAAATGTTTAAGAAAAAAAATGAATTAGACACAAATGGATTAAATGAAGTAATTTATTTAAGTAAAAATATTCTTAAGCTAAGTTTTGTAATATTAATTATTGGAATAGTTTTAGCATCATTTATTCTTTTAAAAGAAGTTGGTGTATTTAAATTTATTGGAAGCTTACTTAATGTGTTGTCGCCTTTGTTTATTGGTTTTGTTGTAGCTTGGTTATTTGCACCATTAGTTGATAAACTTACTAAAAAAGGTATGTCAAGAATAATTGCATCATTAATTGTATATGTTGTGTTTATTGTATTTTTAATAGTATTCTTTAGAATATTTATACCAATTATATATAATGAATTAAATGAACTTATTAAAACGTTACCTAGTATTACTGATAAGTTAACTGGTTTTATTAATAATACTTTTGATAAATTTGATGGAAGTAGTTTTGATATCGAAGGAATTAAGAATAATATATTAGATGCTATTAGTACATATGGTGATAGTATTTCAAGTAATTTACCAACTACAATTGTTAGTGCTATGTCTAATTTAGTTAGTGGGTTAGGCACAATATTCTTTGGCTTAATTATTGGTTTATATATGTTATTTGATTTTGATAATGTAACTAATTTATTACTTAAAGTATTTCCTAAGAAACATCAAATGGAAGTTGCTTCATTAGTTGAAAAAATAGGATCTGAAGTAAGAAAATGTGTTAATGGAACTTTGTTAGTTGCATGTATGGTATTTGTTTGTGATACGATTGGATTTAGTATTATTGGTTTAAAATCAGCATTATTATTTGGTTTGTTCTGTGGTATAACAGATTTGATTCCATATATTGGTCCTTATCTAGGTACTGCAGTTGCAACAGTTGTTGGGCTTACTCAAAGTCCATTGATTGGTCTTGGAGTTTTCATTATTGCATGTATTGTTCAATTAATTGAGTCTTATGTACTTCAACCAATAGTTATGAGTAAAGCAACTAATTTACATCCAATTGTTATAATTTGTGGTTTATTACTTTTTGGACATTTCTTTGGAATAGTTGGTATGATTTTAGCTTCACCAATTATGTCAATATTAAAAGTTATCTGGGAATTTATTGTTACGAAGTTTTCATTATTTCAGGATAATGATGGTGAAAGTATACAAAATTTAAGTGAAAATTCTTGATGTATAAAAGATTTTGTGATATATTTATTAAGTAATCGTTGATGTTTGATGTTATTTAAGTTATTTTTTAGAGAGTTAGTGGTTGGTGAAAACTAATAAGTGATTTAAGTAATTGCTACTTACGGAGATTAATCGGGTAATTGCGTTATAAATAATTAAGTAAATTAAAGGATGGTACCGTCATTTATATGACTCCTTTTGGTATCATTCTTTTTATTTTGAAGGAGGATTTATGAAAATATTTGTTGTTGGGGGTAAAAGTGGTAGTGGCAAAAATGAAGTTGCTAAGATGATTGAAGAATATTACATTTATAAGTTAAAGAAATGTGTTATTACAGAGTTTAGTAAGTATTTAAAAGTTTTTGCTAAAGAATTAACTGATTGGGATGGAGTAAGTCAAGCAAAGCCTAGAGATTTCTTACAAGAATTTGGTGAGGTAATTAGAAACTATGATAAGAGATTCTTTACTAAGAGAATGATTGAAGATATTGAAATTTATAAAAATGTAGTTGATGTAGTTGTTATAAGTGATGCAAGACTTCCTTTGGAATTTGAAGATATGAAAAATAATTTTGATGATGTAACTAGTATTTTAGTGGTTAATCAATTTTCTCCATCTAAGCTTACTATTAAACAACAAAGTGATATAACAGAAACTGCATTAGAAAATTATGATGAATTTGATTATATAATTGCTAATGATAAATTAGAAGAAACAAAAAATAAAGTATTTAAAATATTGGAGGGTTTAGAATGAATATAAAAGATTTATTTATAGATTATTTTGTTAGTTTAGATCATAAACAAATCCCAAGTGCACCAGTTGTGCCTGAAAATGATCCATCAGTTTTATTTAATACAGCGGGAATGCAACCGTTGATTCCATATTTAATGGGGGAAGCTCATCCATATGGAAAAAGATTATGTGATTATCAAAAATGTATTAGAACTAATGACTTGGATTCTATTGGAGATACTACTCATCATACATTTTTTGAAATGCTTGGTAATTGGTCTTTAGGAGATTACTTTAAAGATGAAAGTATTACATGGAGTTTTAATTTTTTAACTAAAGTTTTAAATATTCCAGTTGAAAGACTTGCTGTTACTGTTTATGCAGGGGATGGTAGTATTCCTTTTGATCAAGTAAGCTATGATAAATGGACTCAATTAGGTATAGATAAGGGACATATTGCAAAGACAGTAGAAGATAATTTTTGGATAGCTGGAGCTAGTGGACCTTGTGGACCTGATACAGAAATATTTTATTTTAGAAGTGATGATGAAATACCTTGTACTTTTGATCCAGAAGATAATAGATGGGTTGAAATATGGAATAATGTATTTATGCAATATTATAAAGATGATGCTGGTAATGTAGTAGAGTTACCAAAGAAAAATGTTGATACAGGAATGGGTGTTGAGAGAATTACTGCAGTACTTGAAGGAGTAAAAGATAATTATCTATCAAGTATATGGAGTGATGTTATTGATTTAATTTGTGATATTACTAAACTTTCTTATGAAGGTAATGAAGAGTCTATGAGAATTATAGCAGATCACTTAAGAACTGCAGTATTTATTAGTGCAGACCCAGCAGGAATTAAACCAAGTAATACTGATCAAGGTTATATTTTAAGAAGATTAATAAGAAGAGCAATAAGGCATGCTAAGAAATTAAATATTGATATTAATAGTGACTGGGAACAAAAAATAGCTTTATTAATAATAAATAAATATAAGAAGTATTATAGTGAATTATCTTTGAATTCGGGTGTTGTTTTGGAAGTATTAAAAAATGAAAAAGATAAATTTAATAGAACTTTAGAAAAGGGATTGAGAGAATTTAATAAGATTTCAAATAAAGATATTGATGCTACGACTGCATTTCATTTATATGATACATATGGTTTTCCAATTGAATTAACTGTGGAACTTGCTAAAGATGCTGGTATTAATGTAGATACACAAGGTTTTAAGGAAAAATTTAAGGCTCATCAAGAATTATCAAGAACTGCATCTGCTGGTAAATTTAAAGGTGGACTTGCAGGTAATAGTGAAATTGAAACTAAGTATCATACTGCAACACATTTACTTAATGCAGCATTAAAAATAGTTGTTGGACCAGATGTTCATCAAAAGGGAAGTAATATTACTGATGAAAGGATGCGTTTTGACTTTAGTTGTGATCATAAATTGAGTGATGATGAAAAAAGAGGGGTTGAAGAATTAGTAAATAAGTGGATTAATGATGCATTGGATGTTCGTGCTCAGGAAATGAAAAAAGAAGATGCTATAAAAAGTGGAGCTGAATGTATGTTTATTGAAAAATATCCAGATATTGTTACAGTTTATACAATCGGAGATAATGTTTCAAAAGAATTGTGTGGAGGTCCACATGTTAAAAATACTAGTGAACTAGGTCATTTTAAAATAATAAAAGAAGAAGCATCATCTGCAGGTGTAAGAAGAATTAAAGCTATATTAGAATAATATTAGAACTGAGTTAATTGCTCAGTTTTTTTGTTAAAAAATTGATTAAAAGAAAGTAATTAGAATGATAGAAAATTTAGATAATATAATAAATAGTATTGATTTAGTTAAATAAGTTTTATTCTTTATAATTTACAATTTCCTGCTGTGTTTTTGGAAAAGCACTGATATAATTTAGTTAGCAATAGGAGGAATTATGGAATACTTGGGTGTTTATGATGAGAATAAAATAAATTTGGGTAAAAAAATAGCACGTGGAGATAAGTTACTTGATAATGAACATATTTTGATTGCTTTAGTTTTTATTGAAAATAGTGATGGGTTATTTTTGATTCAAAAAACATCAGTTGAAAAGGGAAGCAAATATAGTTCAACTGGTGGTCATGTTTTATATGGTGAAGATTCAAAATTTGCCATAACTAGAGAACTGCAAGAAGAACTTGGGTTAGATGTTTTAAGTGATGAACTAAAATTTATGGGAAGTATGTTACTTGGTATACCATTTTTTGATGTGTATTATTTAAAGAAAGACATTGATGTAAGTAAGTTAAATTTGCAAAAAGAAGAAGTTAGTGAAGTATCATTTATGAGTAAAAGTGAAATTAATGAATTAATTGATAATGATTTAATGATTAAGTCTCATGGAATAAGTTTTAGAAAATTCTTTAATTAAGGTTTGTTATGTATAGTGTTTTGTTAGGTAAAATAAATTTTAGTTTTCCTTATATAAAGGATGAATTAGAAGATGCTAAATGGGTAACTAAAGATGAATTAATAAAAATGTGTAACCAAGGTATATTTGATAAGAATACTTATTTTGATGAATTAGTAAATGGTAATTATAAAGGAGATTATAAGTAATATGGAAAAAGTAAATGCTAAAGATTATTTAGGTAAGATTGTTGAAATAAAGATTGATAGACCCTTAGGAAGTAGACATCCGAAGCATGATTTTATGTATAATTTAAATTATGGATATGTTCCAAATACTATAAGTGGTGATGGTGAAGAACTTGATGCTTATTATGTAGGTGAATTTGAACCTGCTAAAGAAGGTCGTGGGAAAGTTATTGCAATAATTCATAGAACTAATGATGATGATGATAAGTTAATTGTTTCTAAAGATGAATATAATTATTCAGATGATGCAATTAGAGCTTTAACTGAGTTTCAAGAAAAATATTTTGAATCTATTATTGAAAGATAATGTTTAATTTTGAAGAATGTGGTATATAATAATGATAATATAAGTAGTAAAGAAGTTACAGAACTTGTTGTAAGAGCTAAAGGGATTCTTATAAGTAATGGTTATCTTTTACTTGCTAATGAAGATGGAACACTACAATTTCCAGGGGGGCACTTAGAAGAAAACGAGACTTTGTAAGAATGTCTTCTGAGGAAATTACAAGAAGAAACGGGTATTAAACTGAAAGATATTAAATTAAAATCATTTATGAAAATAACTTATTATAATAAAAATTATCATAATAGTGTAAATAATAGAAAGAATGATATTTATTATTATGTTATTAGAACTGTTGAAAAAGTTAATTTAAATAATATTAATTTAACTGATGGAGATATCGATGGTAATTTTACTGTAAGAGTGATTCCTTTAGATAATGTAAAACAAGTTTTAATTGATAGTATAAAAGATAATCCAATTAATGAAGTTATTGTTAAAGAGATGAATGCTTAGTTATTCAAAAGAGTAAGAAGCAATTTATAAAGAAAGTTATTAAATAAATATTAAGAAAGAAGTGTGTTATGAAAGGTAATTTACAAGAAATAT
The DNA here is from genome assembly GCA_000438075.1 of Clostridium sp. CAG:609. Classification (GTDB taxonomy): domain Bacteria; phylum Bacillota_I; class Bacilli_A; order RF39; family UBA660; genus Onthocola_B. The sequence goes on from FR903540.1 coordinate 53,593, forward strand.
TTGAAAAAGAAAATCTAATTGTACCAGATTATAATAAATTAAATTTGGTTAATTTAGTACGTACTTTATATAATAGATATGATGCTAATTATGAAATAGATAAAAATATGAAGTATATTGATAAGTTAATACCAAAGAGTAAGCATACATTGTTTATTTTAATTGATGGAATGGGTAGTAATTTGGTTGCATCACTTGATGATGAGACAATAATAAAGAAAAATAAAATATGTGATATGTTAACTGTTAGTCCAAGTACTACTGGATGTGTTTTAACTTCTTTAGCAACTGGAGAATATCCGAATAAACATGGTATTATTGGTTGGTATAGTCATAATAGAGAAAACAATATTGATTATTATCCATTGTTATTTGCAGATAGAAAAAATGAAAAAAGCTTAGAGTGTTATGGTATTAAATCATCTGATATATTTAAATGTGAATCTATGTTAAATAAGTTAAAAAGGGTGTTATATCCAAAATATATTTGTGATAGTATTTATTCTAAGTTTGTTGCAGATGATTCAAAAAGAATTGGTTATGATGATTATGATGAAGTATCAATGATTATAAAAAAAATAACTAATAGTAATGAAGATACATTTACTTATCTTTATATACCTAATATAGATAATTTGGAACATGAAAATGGCGTTTATTCGGATATAGTTAAGGATGAAATGGGTAAGATTAATAATATGTTAAATAGTTTATCTGATATAAATGATTTAACTATTGTTATTACTGCAGATCATGGTCAAATTAATATAGACCATGATGTAATTATGGATTTTTCAAAGTATAAAAATTACTTTTATGGATTACCGGGTATTGATTTTGCTACAGCTATATATTATGTAAAGAGTGAAATGAAAGAAAGTTTTGAGTACGTATTTAATAAAGATTTTAAAGATAGAATGTATTTATTTAAAACCGAAGAATTTTTAGAAAATAATATATTTGGTTTAGGTGATGCATCAAGTTATTTTAAAATTAATATGGGTGAATATGTAAGCATTTGTAAAAATGGTTATTGTTTTATAAATTCAGAAAATACATATGAGTATCTAGGGACTATTTTAGGCAATCACTCTGGATTTAGTAAAGATGAAATGTTTATACCTTTAGTAGTTATTAATAATAAAAAGTAAAGAACGTTATTTATTCTTTACTTTTTCTATTTTTATTGTGTAACCAATTGGTCCAAGTATTTTAAGTAGACTTAATATTGATGGGGAAGATGTACCACATTCAATTCTAGCTATTTTTTCTCTAGATACTCCGGAATACTTGGAAAATAAATCTTGTGTTAAGTTATTTTCTTTTCTAAAACTTATGAATTCTTTTATAAATATTTCATTTAATTCTTCTGGGTTATAAGCTACTTCAATATAATTTTTATCATAATCCATATGTTCTCACCAACTATATTGTATCAAATATGATACTAAAAGTCAATGAAACTATTGTAAATTAGTACGAAATTTTGTATAATTTTACTTAGGTGAAGGAAATATGGAAAAATTTTATGATTATTATACGAAAGAAATCAAAGAAGATTCATTACCTGTTGGAAATGAATATGACTTTCTACTTGAAAGAAACAAAAATTATATGAATAATGTTGCATTATCTTTTGATGCAAAAAAAATCACTTATGAAGAATTACATGAAAGAATCGATGAATTTGCTCGTGCACTATACAAAAGAGGTATAAGAAAGGGTACTTGTGTTGGTGCTGTTTTAGTTAATACACCAGAATCTGTATATTTATTGTATGCATTAAAAAAACTTGAAGCTCAAGTAGTGGGGCTTAGTCCTTTGAATAATGAATACAAAATGCAAAGAGATATTGAAATGACTAAACCTGAATTTATTATTTCTGTTGATATGATGTATGGAAATTTTAAAAATCCTGCTAGGAATTTAAATATTACTCCAATACTTTATTCTCCGCTTGAGTCATTAAATAAAAATGGTTTGAAATTTCTTTATAATGCTAAACAATTTGTATCTGGAAATAAGATACTTAAAAAGAGTAGTAATTTAATGAATATTGTTAAAGATGGGAAAGATTTTGATGGAGTGGAATATCCTGAACATGTTAAAGGAAGTACTACAGATATTATGTTTACTGGTGGTTCTAGTGGTATTCATAAAGGTGTTGATTTAGATGGCGGTGCTTTAAATAGTGTTGTTAAAGCATTAGATTATGTTTTAGTATTAGAACCTGGTATGGTTCATTTAGGAAATATTCCTTTTGGCCATATGTGTTTTGGTAGATTAGTTCTTCATTACTGTTTATGTAAAAATTTGGAATATGCATTAACTTTAAAAGCTATGCCTGAAGATTTTTATAGTGAACTTGTTAGAACTCATGCTAATGGTGCTATGGGAGGTCCTGTTCATTGGGAAATTTTAAGTCAAGATAAAAATTTAAAACCTTGGACATTACATAATTTAATTCAACCTTTATCTGGAGGAGAAATGTTTAAGCCTCAAAAATTAATTGAAGCTAATAAAGCATTAGAATATGCTGGATGTATAACTCCAATTGGAAATGGTTTAGGTTTAACTGAAATGTGGGCACCTACTCATGTATGTATTGGAGGCAAAAATACTTCTGGTACTATAGGTTATCCAATTCCATTTGTTAATTCTAAAATTGTAGATCCTAAGACTTTTGAAGATTTACCTATTGAAACTCCAGGTGTATTACTTGTTAATGGTCCTGGAATGATGCTTAGATATCATGAAAACGAAGAAGAAACAAATGCTGTATTAGTATATGATGAAAATGGTGTTAAATGGTATAATACAAAAGATGTTGCTGTTAAACATGAAAATGGTGAATATGAATTTATTGGTCGTCTTAAGAGAAATTTTGTTTCTGGTGTAGATAATATTTATCCAGAACAAATTGAACAATTACTTCTTCAAATACCTGAAATTAGAGAAGTTTTAGTTACATCAATACCTGATGATAAAGAACAATTCTTACCTAGTTATCATGTTAGTTTAAATGATTTTAATTGTGATAGAAAAGTATTAGAAAATAAAATATTTACATTAATTCAAAATACTTTAGGTACTAGTGCACTTCCTGGTTATATTGAATATTATGAAAATGCTTTACCAAGAACTGATAATGGTAAGTTAGATCCTAAGGCTATGGAAGAAAAAGATAAAGAAAGAATTGAAAATAATAATTTAGTTAGAACTAGAGTTAGATAAGCTGCTTAATAGTAGCTTTTCTTGCTCAAGTGAAATTTTAAATTGACCAAAACAGAAAAATTTAGTAGTATAGTGGTAATGAACGAGTAAATGGTCCAAAATAGTGTATTTATTTAACTTGTACACTATTAAAAATGTGGTAATTTTAGTTTTTCATTCCACGTCAAAAAGTGTCGAACACTATAATGTGAATGACTAAATGCACCATTTAAGATGCAATATTATGAATGATTAAATGTGCCATTTTACCCATTCGATAATAATAAATAATCTACGCCTAGGCTTTGTTATTTATTATTATCTTTATTGAATAAACTAGGTTTAAGTATGATATCTTCGGGTGAGATAAAGTAGAAACCTAGTTTTTTTATGTTTTCTTCTCTTATGTTTTCCTTCATTAGATTGTATGGTGTATTACCATTTAATTTTTCTCTTTTAGTATTATTAATATGATTCATCATTAAATAAATATCTTCTTTAGAATACTTATCTAAATCAGTACCTTGTTCAATATATCTTCTTATATATTCATGTGTTACTTCAATACTTCCTTTTTGGTCATTTCTTCTAGAATCACAGAAAAACACTTTAGTTTTAACCACATCCGGACCATTATCTTCGATTAAGTCAGGGCTTTTAAATTCTTTACCGTTGTCAGTTAATATAACTGGAAATATTTTGTGAAATGTTTCATATCCAAGTATTGCTTTAATTTCATTTATTTTTTGAGTAACCTCAGATATTGTTTGGCTTTCTAATTTACAAACAATCATAAAATTAAAAGGTATACAGTTTAAAGTTAGTAAAACAGAGTGTCCTTTTATACTCTCAACAGTATCCATTTCTACATAATACTTAATATTGTTAGCCATCTTATAGTTAAGAAAGTCTTGATATGTACGATTGATTCTGCATTCATTTTCTTTTTTTTCACTCTTATTTTTAGATACTTTTCTTTTTCTTTTGCGATATCTAACAATTCTAGGTAAATCAATATTTTTACAAGATAAATAACCTTTTTCTTGGTAGTAATATAAAGTTCTTTCGGTAATATTAAATTCTGGATGATCTGTTACAATCATATAGAATGAATGCCCTTTATCAATTTCTTCTTTGATAATTTTATCCATTTTTCTAAATTCGTCATTTTCAAAATCAATACCTTGTCTAGATTCAACTAAAGTTTTATGGTAGTCGTTGTTAGCATTTTCTGCATAATAAAAATAATGATTTTTTTTACACTTATTTTTATTGGGACAACCATTATAGACGAATGGAGCTTTCTCAGTTTTATTACATTTTACATTAAAATTATTAAATTGATTTCCTTTAATCAAAATTCTTCTTGATAATATTTCTATAGAAATAGTTGTATGAGGTTTACCAATAATTTCACCAATTTTTCTTAGACTATTATTCTCATCAAGATTGCTTTCTATAATTATTCTTTGACTCAAATTTAAATGTTTTTCCATTTTAAAAATCTTCTTTCATATAAATGGGTAAAACTGCGATTTATATTATATAATTTTTTACTAAAATTTCAAGTGTGATAATTGAAATACTAAATACTCCAGTATTAATTATTGCGGTTCATTTAAAATTTCATTTGAATTTTATCATTTTTTACTTAAAGGGTACTTGACAACTATAAAATTTATGGTAGAATTAGTATTAAATTATTTTTAAAGGAGAAAGCTATGGAATTAGTAAAAGATTATAATATTGTTACTAAATTAAAAAATAAAAAAAGACACTTTAATAGTGTGTTTTGTTCATGCTTTCATTGTGTTAAAAATATTGGGTTTAAAGCCGGTCAATAGAAACATTATGTTTTTGTGACCGGTTTTTGTTTGGGGAGGAGTTATGAATTTAGAAGATTTAATTGACTTAGTATCATCATATGATAAAGATAGTGTTGATATTATTGAAAAAGCTTATTATTATGCAGAAAATTTACATGATGGTCAATTTAGACAAAGTGGGGAAGCTTATATTAGTCATCCACTTAATGTAGCATATATATTAGCACAAATGCATGCTGATTGCGATACTATTTGTGCTGGACTTTTACACGATACATTAGAAGATACTAATATTACAAAAGAAGATATATCACATGAATTTAATCAAAGTATTGCTTTATTAGTTGATGGAGTAACAAAATTATCTAAAATGAATTTTTCATCTAAGCAAGATCAAAATTTTGCTAATACTAGAAAAATAATTACTGGTATTACTGAAGATGTAAGAATTATAATTATTAAACTTGCTGATAGACTTCATAATATGAGAACATTGGAGTTTAAATCAGAATTTAAACAAAAAGAGAATGCCTTAGAGACAATGGAAATATTTGTACCTCTTGCATATTATATTGGAGCTTATAGAATAAAATCAGAGTTAGAAGATCTGTCACTAAAATATTTGAAGCCTGATCAATATAAAGATTTAGAGAATAGAAAATTAAAAATTGAAGAAGATTGTAAAGATTGTTTATATGAAATGTATTATAAAATAAAGTCAATTTTAAATGAAAAAAACATTCCAAATGAGATGAAAATAAGAACTAAAAATATTTATGGAATTTATAAAAAGATTTTATTAGGTCAAAAGATATGTGATATTCATGATTTACTTGCTTTGAAAATAATGGTATCTGAAATAAATGAATGTTATTACGCTTTAGGTCTTATTCATAAAGAGTATCATCCGATTAATGATAAATTTAAAGATTATATTTGTAATCCTAAGACAAATATGTATCAAAGTTTACATACTACTGTTTTTGGCCCGAATGATAAAATTGTTCAAACACAAATTAGAACATTTGATATGGATAAAGTTGATTCTTTTGGATTAACTGCTTATTGGGATATCAAAAGAGGGAATGCAAGATTTGATATGCAAGATGATTTAAAGAAAAAGTATCAATTTTTTAAGTCATTAGTGGAAATAAATTCTATGTTTGGGGATAATCAAGAATTTGTTTCACAAGTAAAGCATGAGATATTCTCTGATAAGGTTTATGTATATACGCCGAAAGGAGATATTATAGAATTACCTAAAGGTTCAACACCAATAGATTTTGCTTATAAAATACATACTGATGTTGGAAATACTATGGTATATGCTGTGGTTAATGATGAATTTGTATCAGTGGATTATGTACTTAAAAATAAAGATAGAGTACGAATTATTACTGATAGTTTATCATTTGGACCTAGAAAGGAGTGGTTAGATGTAGCAAAGACAAGTTTAGCAAAAAAAAGAATAAAAGAGTTTGGGAAGGAAGGAAAATATTAGTATAATGATTAAAAATAAAATATATGAAAGTGTTAAAAACAACAATTTAATTATAAAAATAACTAATGATGAATATGTTCAAATTAATTTATTAATTAATAAATTGAAACATGAATATAATCTACAATTAGATTATATTCAAAAAAACAAAAAAAATTTTGATAAAATTTTATTACATAATCAATTAGTAAAAACAACAATTAAAGAAGTTATTGATCATTTTAGCGTAATAAAAAAATATAATGTTTGTGTTTTTGTTACTGGTAGTTTTGCAAGATGCACTAATAAGTTTAATAGTGATTTAGATTTGCATTTTTGCTATAAAAATATTTATAAAAATATTTTGTTTAAATATGAAGAAATGATATATTATATTTTATTTTCAATATTTAATATTAATAGAGAAAAAGTCCATAATATGATATTGTCTAGATATGAAAATAAAAAAATAGTTCGAATTATGTCTATTGTTGATAATAATGATTTGATGATTATTTTAAAAAATGATGATAATGAAATTTCTTATAAAATAAATGGTAAACAAAAAAGAAGAATATATTCTCAATATCTTAATAAGAAAGATATTAAAACAATGTATAAATATTTAAGAAATGAATTGTTAACTTATAATAGGGAATGGGTGCATACTTTTTATGTTTTCTCTAATGATTGGTTATTTACAAAATATTATAAGAAATTATTAATTATTGAAGATAAAAATAAGAGCATAGACAAAATTAATAAAAGAAAAGAAGATATAGTAACACAAATTGAATTTATAAATAGTATGATTAATACAATTGATAAAGAGAATATATGTGATTTTAAAAAAATGTTTCAAATGGAAGAATTTAAGTTATTATATAATTATATATCATATAGACGAGATTTATATTTATTATATAATAAAAAATGGGATATGATAGATTTTTCTAATATTGATAACTATTTAAATAATGATATTGTTTTCCCTTATATAAAGGATTATATGTATTCATTATTTAATTTAGTAGAGTCTTTTAAAAATGAATATAGTATTCATAAAAGCGGTTATATAAATAAGGAATGTTATGATTTACAAATTATTAAATTATTAAGATTAAACAGTTTAATAGGAGGTGTTTTATGAATAAGATGGTTATAACTTTACCAATTGCACCTTATAAAAATTTTTCTATAGGAAAATTAAGTACTCCTATATTAGCAGAAGCTTTGGCAAAAAAAATTGATGGCAAGTTTTATCTTGCAGTAAATTTACTAGATTCTTATAAAGAAAGAAATATTGATGGTTATAAAGAATTATTAGATATGTATGGAATTACTCCTGATGAATTTTGGATAGACAAAGAACATATAAATGATTTGCTTGATTCTATTTATTTTTTAATACAGAATGGTTATATTTACAAAATTAAAAAAGATATGTTATTGTGTAATTGTAAAAAAGTTGAGATAGCTAAAGATAATATTTCGTCGATTAATATGATTGATTCATGTTTTCAAATAATTGATGGAGAGTATTATTGTAAGAGTTGTAAAAAAAGGTGTTATATATATGAAAAAGAAGTGCTTGTTCTTGATGCAAGAGCTGTTTATAAGGAAAATATGTTGTTTTTCCCTGATTTTATTAATAAAGATGTGAAAACATTTCATAATAATATTGGCATAAATCAAGTAGTTATTAGTCGAGAAAGAAATACTGGTATAAATGTGATATATAATAATAAAAAATATAATATAGATATTGATTTTTTGTGGGAAATATATTTGTCATTATTTTCTAAAAGTGATAAAATAGTATTATGTTCTAATCATCAATTATTTCAACTCTATATGGTTTTGATGTTGGAAAATTGTTTTAATAAAGAGTCAAAGACAATTGGTCTTGCAACCCCTTATATAAATGTTGAAAATTTTGGTATAGAAAAAGAATTAGAAAATAGAATGTTATCATTAAAACTTTTTACGTTATTTAATTTTAAATGGAGTAAAAAAGAAAATTCGATTGATATTGGACTATTAAAATATTTGAATAGTATGAATGTTGAAAAAAAACAACAATTATATCATTTGACAATTAAAGAGAATGCTAATAATTCTATAGAAAATATAAAAGATATATTAATTAAAGATTTTAATTTTCAGTATGCTAATGCTGAATTAAAAAGAAGGAGAAAAAATGTATAGCATATTACTTTCAAAAATGGAAATTGGGTTTCCAATAGTTGAGAAAAGGTTAAAAAAAATTATTAAAAAAAATTCAAAAGTTATTATTATTCCTTGGAGTTTTCCAAATGAAACAGATAAAATTGGATTAAATGAGTATTATGATAAAAAGATTAAGCCAAAGTATGAAAAAATATTAATTGATTTTGGAATTGATAAAAAAAATATTAAGTATTTAAATTGTTATAATAAAAATATTAAAATGATGAAAAAATATATAAATGAATCTGATGTTTTAATTTTACCTGGAGGTAATCCTGAAATGTTTTTTTCTAAAATTGTACATGAAACTGAACTTCTTTATGTTATTAAACACTATAAAAAGATTATAATTGGTGTGTCTGCAGGAGCGTGCCTCCATTTTAAAAGATATTTTATAACAGCTAAAAATAATTATTACAATTATTTTGCATTTTACGATGGTTTTGGCATTTTAAATAATTCGTTTCTTATTGATGTTCATTCATCTAATAATAAACTGTATTTTAATAAACTAAGAAATATATCTAAAGAATATATGAAAGATGTTTATGCAATATATAATGATGGTGCTATCATTGTTAATAGAAAAAATAATAATATAGAAATGTTTGGAAATGTTTTAAAGATAGATAATAAATAATAAAATGTTTTGTGAAATTAAATAAATTAATTAATATATATATAATTAATAAAATTTGTCTTAAAATATTTTAAATGTTTGTTCAAAAAAATTTTTATTATATGGTGTGTAACAATGGATGGAACAAATTGTTTTAAATGACTAAACCTTAATTTATAATTTCTGTAGATATGATGTATGGCAATTTAAAAAAGCTAGCAGAAGCATTAAATGTTACACCGATTATTTATTCTCCATTAGAATCTATTAGTAATAATGGGTTAAAATTTTTATATAATACTAAGCAATTTTTTGCTGGTAATAAATTACTAAAAAAAGAAAATAATTTAATGAATATTGTTAAAGATGGGAAAGATTTTAATGATGTAGAATATCCTGAACATGTTAAAGGAAGTACTACTGATATTATGTTTACTGGTGGTTCTAGTGGTATTCATAAAGGTGTTGAACTTGATGGGGGAGCATTAAATAGTGTAGTTAAAGCATTAGATTATGTTTTGATATTAGAACCTGGTATGGTTCATTTAGGAAATATTCCTTTTGGTCATATGTGTTTTGGTAGATTAGTTCTTCATTATTGTTTATGTAAAAATTTGGAATATGCATTAACTTTAAAAGCTATGCCTAAAGATTTTTATAGTGAACTTGTTATAACTCATGCTAATGGTGCTATGGGAGGCAAAAATACTCCTGGTACTGTAGGTTATCCAATTCCATTTGTTAATTCTAAAATTGTAGATTCTAAGACTTTTAAAGAATTGCCTATAGAAACACCTGGTGTATTACTTGTTAATGGTCCTGGAATGATGCTTAGATATCATGAAAATGAAGAAGAAACAAATGCTGTATTTGTATATGATGAAAATGGTGTTAAATGGTATAATACAATGGATGTTGCTGTTAAACATGAAAATGGTGAATATGAATTTATTGGTCGTCTTAAGAGAAATTTTGTTTCTGGTGTAGATAATATTTATCCAGAACAAATTGAACAATTACTTCTTCAAATACCTGAAATTAGAGAAGTTTTAGTTACATCAATACCTGATGATAAAGAACAATTCTTACCTAGTTATCATGTTAGTTTAAATGATTTTGATTGTAATAAGACTGTTTTAGAAAATAAAATATTTACATTAATTCAAAATACTTTAGGTACTAGTGCACTTCCTGGTTATATTGAATATTATGAAAATGCTTTACCAAGAACTGATAATGGTAAGTTAGATCCTAAGGCTATGGAAGAAAAAGATAAAGAAAGAATTGAAAATAATAATTTAGTTAGAACTAGAGTTAGATAAGCTGCTTAATAGTAGCTTTTCTTTTGCTTGAAAAAAGAGTGTATTTGTGATATTATTAAGTTAGAATTGGAAGTGGTAGACATGGGATTTTATTTCTCAATTAGTGCATTAATTATTATTTTATTATTTACTTATAATTTTTTGGCTAAAGAAAGGGTAAATAATATTGAAACTAAGATATACAAATATTTATTATTTTTAACTATATTTGGGTTATCTATGGATATTACTACTTGTATTTTATTTAAAGCTGGTGTAGATATAAATAGCTTTTGGTATTCAATGGGTTCAAAGTTAGTATTTGCTTATTTTGTTTTATGGTTACTACTTTTTGCTTATTATATTAAATGTATTAGTTTACCAAATCGTGGTAATTATAAAAGTAAAATGATGAGCACGTTTTATTATTTTGTATTGTGTTTAGCTTTTATTGTTCCTTTTATAATAATTTTACCTGTTAATTTTAAATTGGAGGGAGATGTTATAATTCCAAATGGAATTCCTGTTTTTATTACTTATATTGTTTCTTTTTTACTTATTTTATATTCTGTTTATATTGCTATAAGATATCGCAAGAATATTGAGGGAAAAAAATTAAGACCTTTATATATTTTCTGTATTTTAATGCTCTTAAATTTCATTATACAAAGTTTATTCCCTTCGGCTTTTTTAATTAATTATTTATTGTCTTTAGTTGTAGTTATAATGTATTTTACCATAGAAAATCCAGATGTAAAAATGATTCAACAATTGAATGCTGCAAAAGATGCTGCAGAGAAAGCTAATCAAGCAAAGACTGATTTTTTATCTAGTATGTCACATGAGATTAGAACACCTTTAAACGCTATAGTAGGGTTTAGTAATTTACTTTTAGATGATAAAAATTTACCTGATAGTGCTAATGATGAAGTTAATGATATAGTGATGGCTTCGGATAATTTGCTTGAAATAGTTAATGGTATTTTGGATATATCGAAGATTGAAGCAGGTAAACTTGAAATTATTAATACTGAATATGAAGTTAATAAGGTAATTAAAGAGTTAGTTTCTTTAACAAAAGGAAGACTCGGTGTTAAACCAATTGAACTTATTACTAAGTTTGATAAATCTATTCCACCGGTATTATATGGGGATGCAGCAAGATTAAAACAAATATGTGTAAATATTTTAACTAATGCTGTTAAATATACAAAAGAAGGAAGTATAACATTTACAATAAATAGTATTGTTAAAAATGGAATATGTAGATTAATTATTGCAGTTGAAGATACGGGTATTGGCATAAAACAAGAAAATATTGGTAAGTTATTTAATAAATTTGAAAGATTAGATTTAGAAGATAATGTAACAATAGAAGGTACTGGTTTAGGTCTTGCTATTACAAAGAGATTAGTTGATTTAATGAATGGTAATATTGTGGTACAAAGTGTATTTGGAAAAGGTTCTAAGTTTACAGTATCTATTGACCAAAGAATTGTGGAACATCCAACGATAAAGCTTGAAGAACAAGAGACATATGATAAAGTGAAAGTAAAAGATAAATTAGTTTTAGTTGTTGATGATAATAAGATTAACTTAAAAGTTGCAGAAAGATTACTTGAAACATATGGAGTTAAAACAGAATGTGTTGAAAGTGGATTTATTTGTATAGATAACTTGAAAAATGGTAAAAAATATGATTTAATATTAATGGATGATATGATGCCAAGAATGAGTGGGGTTGAAACATTAAAGAAAATTAAATCAGAGATTAAAGATTTTAATATACCAGTGATTGCTTTAACTGCGAATGCACTTACGGGTATGAAAGAAAAATATATTAATGATGGTTTTGATGATTATTTAGCTAAACCAATTAATAAAGATCAATTAAATAGAGTAATTAATGAATATTTAAACACGGAGGGATAAAAATGAAAGATGTAAATATTTTAATTAATAATGGTGCTAATGTTAAAAAAGCTTTAGAATTATTTGGAGATATGGAAACATATGATGCAACGCTAGAAACATTTTTACAAGAAGTACCTAGTAAGCTTGAAAAAATTAGAGCTTTAAAAGAAATTGGAGATATGGCTAATTATGCTATTTTAGTTCATTCATTAAAAAGTGATGCAAGATACTTTGGTTTTGAAGAACTTGGTGAAATAGCATATCAGCATGAATTAAAAAGTAAAGAAAATGATATGTATTATGTAACTGAACATTTTGATGAATTAATGGCTGAAGCAAATAGAGTTGTTAATGTTGTTAAAAAATATATGGGTGTTGGAGGTGTTGTAGATACACCAGAAGTTAAACACACAAATGGTAAAAAAATATTAGTAGTAGATGACTCAAATATTATTAGAAATTTTATATTAAAAATATTAGATGATTCATTTGAAGTAATAAGTGCTAATGATGGCAAAGAAGCTATTGATATATTAGATGATGAAAGAAAAAGAAATGATATTAAAGCAGTATTACTTGATTTAAATATGCCAAATGTTAATGGCTTTGAAGTATTAGATTTTTATAAAAATAAAGATTTATTTAGAAGTATACCTATTTCAATTATAACTGGGGTAGATGATAAAGAATCAATTAATAAAGCTTTTAAATATCCGATTGTTGATATATTACTTAAACCATTTAATGAAAGAGATGTAAAAAGAATACTTGAAAAAACTATAAACAGTAACATTTAAAAAAGAAGTGTTGATTACTTCTTTTTTCGTTTTAATAAAGCTAGTGATTCTTCATTTGCAAATATTCTATCTTGCATACGATGAAGATTAAAACTTATCCATTCATTCCATGCTTCATTATTAGGATTTAAGGCAATACTAGCAAGTAGTTCACGGTATTCTTTTCGATATGGAATATAATTTTTAGAAAAATATATTGCTGGTAGAGGTAATTCAAATAAATTATTAGATATTGTTTTATTTGTTAAGTCTTGAAGTGTTATATGTTGAAAACATCTAGCAAGTCTAGTGTTACCATCTTCGAATACTTGTAATACAGCGATTAAACCATGCATAATAAATGGTTTTATAAATAATTCTTCTTCATCTTTTATTGGTGTATTAAAATATTTACATAATAGAAGTGTTGATTCTTTGATATCATCATAAGATATTGGAAAATAATATATTACTGGTTTATTATCTTCAATATAGCCAACATAATGATGATTGTTTGTTCTAAAACCTTCATTTATCGTATTTCCATTACTTGTTCCACGCATTAATATTTCGTGAGCTTTTTTTATTATTGCATCATTTAATGGTGTATTTTCTTTTAAAAGTTTACGCACTAAATATCTGATTACAGTAGAGTGGTGTGTTTCATTATAGATTCTTAAAAAGTTTACATTTTCTCTTTCTAATACATGATTATCAATTATTTCTGAATTCATCAAAGCTTTAAGTATTGATTCTTGGGTTTCTTTACTATACTTTAATATGTCTTCGATGTATTCTATATATAATTCTTTAGTGAAATTCATTAACTTTTCAATATCACTTCTTAGTTTTAAATCATCAATATAGTCGAATAATCTAACATCGACGATTTTTTCACGTGCTTCTTTTAAATCTTTTACTTGGAAATATTCTAGGTCTTCCTTGGTATATGACATATAAATCTCCCCCTTTAAATTGGTTATTATTTTAGCACTATTTCTCCGTTTTGTCAACTTTATTAAAACATAAATTTGCATTTTTCTTTTAAATGTGGTATAATTGCTATAACTTGAGGGGGTTATTATTATGTATACAACTAAAAATATATTAGATGATTTATCCTTACTTGGTTTAAAAGAAGTAGAAAATGAAAAACAAATTAAATATTCTTGGAAAAAAACTTTAAAAAAGGTACATCCGGATATAGGTGGAGATACTTTAACTTCACAAAGGGTGAATGAAGCATATGAAAAACTTATGAATTTTGTTCATACACATGATCAAAAGTTTTTAGAATACTTTAATTTACTTATAAAATTAGTAATTGATTCATTAAATAATTATAAGTTAAATAGTTATTGTAGTGATATAATTATTTGTATTGATGAATATTTAACATATGGGTGTAACCCATTAGTTGGATATAATACTTGTTTAAATAAAATACATAACATATATAGAAACTTAGCAAGTGATTTGAATATATTGGGAAGTTTTCAGTTTAATCAAACATTAAGTAACTTTTATAGTAGTTTATTAAATAAAGATATACCTCATGATTATTATTCTTTTTTAGAAAAATATAAGAAAAATAAAGAATATGCTTCTTTAGAAAATCAAATTATTAAAATAATTAAAGAATCTTTAAATAGTAGTGATGCAAAAAGAGTTATAATAGCAGAAAAGAAAATAGATGCATTATTTAGTATTGATAGATTAATAAAAGCTAATTTACCTTATTTTAAAGATATGAAAAATAAAATAAATTGCAGAATTATATCAATGGAATATGAAGAAATATTAGATTGTTATTTAACAAAGAGATACGATAATATTGAATTTAAAGTAAATAGATTAATTCAAGATATAAAACTAAGCTTTTTGTTTCAAGGTAGTATTTATGATAAATTATTATGTGCTCGTGTTAAAGCATATAGATACTTTTATATAAATAAGGATATATCAATTATGATGTATGATGATATAGATGATTTTATTAATGGAACAAAAGATATATCTATTCTTGATAAAATAATAAATAATGATTTTGAGAGTAAGGATGAATATTTAAAAGTATCATCTTTAGATAGAAAAGGCAGTGTATTTTTATTAAATAGAAAAAGTGATGTACCAGATATAGCAGTTTTATATGCAGGTATAGTAAAGGATATAAATAATGATTCTGTTTATGTATCTGGGGTAAATTATTTAAGGAGTCAAGATGCAAATATCGAAAAAAATTTCTTTTTAAATAATTATGTGTCAATAGATGAATATTTATCTAATGCAAAATTTTTAGGGGTTAAATTATATGTTGCATCACCAGTTATTATTTTATATACTAATGGTTTAGTGGATATTTGTTTATCAAAAGAAATGCAAGTTTTTGTGGCACCAGCAAGAATGGTTGTAAGAAGTGTTAAAGAAAGTGATGAAAAATTAGCTAAATATCAAGATAAAGAATATTTAAAAGAAGAAGTTACTAAATACTTACAAGAACGTATTAGTAAAAGTAGAATGAGGGTAGGTAAAAATGGAATATGTTGAAGCTTTAGAAATACTTAAATTAAGTGAAGAATTTTGCGATGAAGATTTAAAGAAAGCTTATAAAAGTGCATCAAAAATATATCACCCAGATTTAGGTGGTTCAACAGAAATGATGCAAAAAGTTAATGAAGCATATGATTTATTGTTAAAAGAACCGAGATATATACATATAACTAAAAGTTATAATGCAATTAGTTATCATGAAGAATGGGTTATGCAATTAAAAGAAAAACTTGCAGATGCTAAAAAAAATGATCCAAACTACATTGAAATAATGAAAGTTATACAAGATTTTGAAAACATGAATATAACTGGTATGACTTTAATGGATATACATAGAGAATTTGTTAATGCAAATAGTAAGATACTTGATATATTCTATGAAATAAAAAGAAAATTTTTTAAAGAAAACTATATATCTAAAGATTTTAAGTATGAAATTGATTTTACTAGTTCATTAAATAAATTATATTATGATTTAGATAAGATTAAGTGTGAATTTGATCATTATGTTTATAGTAGTATTGTTATAAATGAAGTTGTTAAGAAGAATGTTGGTAATTTCTATTATAAATTTTTAGAAGATAAAGTAATGGAAATTTGTAATCAAGTATGTAAAGAGTATTTTGATAGTAAATCTATTTTAGATAAAATAAATATTATTAATAATAAAGTAAATGGATTATATGTTATATATGAAGATAGTTTAAATGTTATTGATAATTTAAAGTTAGTTACTAATAATAGTGATTTAATAAAAAGAGAAATAGATAAAATGAACAATGATTACTATAGTAATTATGGAAGACTTAATGAATTATTAGTTAGTGTATCTTCATCTAAGAAAAGCAAAGACATTAGAAAAAGTATTAAGATTAAGGAATATGTTACACGTAAGTACATGAATAACAACGAGTTGTTAAGAAGAATGTTACTTGATATTCATTATGTTAATATTGGTCTTATAAAAACAGAATGTTTAGATGTTATATTAGATAAGAATTATGATAGTGTTGATGAGTATAATGAAGCTATTTATAAGCATATTGGTAAGAGTGATATAATTTTTGTTAATAATAAACTTATTACTAATTATTCTCCATGCGTTGGAGTTTTACAATCTATATTTGATAATCAAGTATGTTTTGGTGGTAAGCTAATGAATAAAGAATATTTTTATAATCATTATGAATCATTATCTATGATGCTTAGAGATATAGAATTTATCGGAGAATTACTTAATACTGGTGAAATATTATTATACACGAATAACATAATTGCTATTTATAAAGGTAACGATGGAATTTATTTTAAGTTTTATGATAAGAAACGTGGTAAAAGAATAAATCATCCGGATATAGATAAGTATAAAGATAAGATACTTTTAAGAAATGAGATAATTGAATTTTTAAACAATGAGGTTATTTATGAAAATGATAGATTGTCAAAGTAAAACATATTATGAACCAGATTCTTTGGAAGTAATATATCAAAAAAAAATTCAGATAATTGTTGATGATGCTAATAGATATGCTTTAGTTAGTCCGAATTATTCTGGTATTGAATATAGATACTTTTATAAAATGATAAAAGATTTATATGCTGAATATGCGATTAGAGTATTAAATAAGTTTAAGTTACCTTTAGATAGTTTTAGTTATAAAGATGATTTTGATTTTGATAGATTAGTATTAGAATTAAATATGTTTGTTATATTAAATACTGGTAAATCTGAGCTATCTAGTGATTTAGTGGCATCTTACAAAAGTGTAAGAGACTATGATGTTGATTCACTTGAATATCAATATGCAGAAATGATTAATAGATATATTGAGTTTTGTGGTAATAAAAAAATGTATTCAATGGATTTAAGATATATTGAAGAATTTATTAATAAATCATATATGGCTTATGCTAAAAGTAAATTAGATGGTTTAAACATATATCCTGATTTAGATATATTCGTACCATTTGATGTATTTGTAATTAGACTTGATAATATAATAAATGAATATTGGTATAAAAAAGATATAATGGTTAAGTTAGAAAATATAGCAATGAGTTATTATGTTGAATCAGGAGTTGTGTATGATGGGAAAATAAATAAACTTATGCATGATGCATTTAACAATATAATTGAAAATAGAGATTTAGAAGAGTTTTATTTAAATAAATTTAAAAGAGATATAAGACTTGATAATACATTAGAAAGAAGGAAGTAAAATGAGTAGTATTAAATATTTGTTAAAAGAATTTAATGATATTAATAAAGCTAAGTTAAAGTTTGTTAACGAAACAATTGATGAGTTAAGAAGCAGTGATTTAATGGTACCAATAGGTATTGGAAAGTTTGCTATGGATGAGAGATTAATCAAAGTATTTAAGCAATATCAAATACCCCTTTTAGAAGAAAATGCATTTACTTATATAGAGTATATGGTATTTTATGAAGAATATATTAAAAGTTTAGAGAAAGTTATATTTACTACTGATTCAATGATCAGAGCTTTTGATAAAACTAAGTGTATTGGTAAAATAAATGATTTTTATTTATTAATAGTTTGTTTAAGTCTGGGTTATATGGCAAATAAGATTGAACTGGAATCTGTTATTAATATATTAGGTAGTGCAATTAAATTTAATTATACTAAGTATAGTAAAGAAAATTTATTACTTAAAGCTTTAAGTAATTACTTTGATAATAATGGTAATTTTGTTAAATATGGTAATGGTTTAGAATTAGTTGAATTATTAAAGAAATTATATAAAGAAAATATTGATGAAAATAGCATGGATAAAAAAGTTGATGTTATTTGTAATAGCTTAATTATTAATATTGGTGTTAGTTATGATGAGTTTTTAGAAAATATAAAAGAAGAATTTGTGGAAGATAAAAAGAAAATAAAGCGTGAAAAAGTTGAAGTAGAAGAACATTTTCCAGAGGAAGAGACTAGGGAAAAATATCCATTTTTAAGTAAAGAAGAAAAAGAAATATATGAGTATTGTTCAAATAATATAGAAAGTATTAGTTATAGAAGTGATTATCAATATTATTTAGAAGCTTGCAAAGATATTCAAAGTTTAGATCTGTTATATCAAGATTTAGAAAATAGTGAAGTGTTAGAAATTAAAAATGAGGTAATGGAAAAGTTGTATAGTTTAGTAAGACTTATTGGTCCATTACATTATAATAGAGAAAATGAAATTGTGTTTTTAAAAAATAGTAAGAGTAGTTTTTATGTAAGTGATGATATATTAAAAATAGATAAAGGGTTAAGAAAAAAGATTAATACACTTTTTGATAAGTTATTAAATAATGTTAATACTAGAACTGTTTTAAATAATAATATTAAAAGAGGTGAATTATTATTTGTAAATGATTCTAATTTAGTTTTGACTTATTGTAAGTTATGTAGTGATACTTCATTAGTAATAGGTATTCATCCGGTGAAGGAAGGAATGAATGAAGATATAAATAGATATTTACTTAATAAAAAGTATATTGAAAGTTTAAAGACATTAGTTAAAGATAATAATAGTCGTGAAGAATTAGTTAGTAGTAGTAGACTACTTGTTAAAACAAGAGACTAAGGAGGTTAATATGAGACTGGAAGAAGCTATTAAAATATTTGAAATTGGGAAAAGATTTACAAAAGAAGAATTAAAGAAAAGATATATTATGTTATCTAAAGCAAATCATCCGGATTTAGGTGGTAGTAAAAGTGATATGCAAAGAATTAATGAAGCATATGAATTGTTAAAAGAAATTACTATAAATAGTGGAGATTTATCATATTATAATACTTTACTTAATAAGTTATTTACTTATAAAAGTAATACTATATATAATACAGATACTATAGAATATAAATATGCTTTAAGGGTTAATAATTTAATATCTAGTTTTGCATATAGTAGTGAAAATAAAGATACATTAGATTTTAACTTTAAAAATATATTAGTTCAAATTAGAAATGCATTTAATGATTATTTAATGGAAGTATCAAAAAATATACCTAGTATTTATAAAAGCAAATTTAAAACGATAGAAAATGAATGTTCTTTTGATAAGTATGTTTTAAATGTAAAAAAAGTATTAAATGAATATAAGATGATTAATGATAGTTTAAGTGATGCAATTAATTCAATTGATTTAAGTGTTGATATCAATATATTGGAAGAAATATTAAAGATTAAAGAAGATGTATTTAAAGAAATTGTACTTAATAAAATAGATTTAAATACTGCATGTGGTAAACTTAGAACTCTTGCAATTACTTTGATTATGCAAAGAATGAATTTTGATAAAAAAATAAATGAAACATATAAAGTGATACTTGAAAAATTTTATAAAAGAATGATGGAGTTAGATTTTAAAGAAAGTGATGATATTAAATCAACTATTAATTTATTAAGTAGTGTATTAAATAAACTAAAATTTTTAGATGGACATCTAGATAAATCTAGTGACTTAGATGAATTATGTAATATAGATTTTGAAAATAAAATGAATGTTTTAGATAAAGGTATTGAACAAATATATATAAGTGTAAGTAATAAATCTAATCCATATGAATTTGTTATTAGAAAAGGTGAAAATGAAAAATTTGTTTATTTTGATAGAAAAGATAAAAATGGTAATGTTAAAGTTTATGTACGAGGTAAAAAAGGTTTTTATGAAAATTATATGAAGTTATCAGAGTTTTTAGATAAAGCTAATTATCTTTTTGTTAAATCTAATGGAGGAGTACTTATCTATATGTATGAAGATGTTGGTATTTATGTAGGAAGGGATGCATCAATATATGTAGATAAAATTAATTATGAATGGTATTCTGTAAATTTTAAAAGTGATAGATATGAAGATAAGTCTAAGTTAATGTTTGATATATATGAATCGTTTTATAAAGAAAAAGTTTATAAAGAAAATGAAAAGACAAAATCAAGATAAATTTAGTGAAACTTGTGGACAAATACTTAAAAAAGTGGTATAGTTTAGTTGTTAGTTTATTGACAAACCAGTAATTAATAGGATTTTTATAGAGAGCTAATGGGTGGTGGAAATTAGTAAATGAATATTAATGAAGATAGTGTCTTAAAAAAATAAACGGGTAAGCCCGATATAGCAGGTAATAAAGATGCATAGATTCTATGAATTAAGGTGGCACCGCGGATAATAATTCGTCCTTAAGCTAAATTAATTCATGGAGTTTTTTAATTAAAGGAGGAAGTTTTATGAAAGGAAATATGTACAGAGATATTTATTGTGGAGAAGTTGATTCTTCATATATAGGAAAGGAAATAAAGTTAGCTGGTTGGGTTAATAGTGTAAGAAATTTAGGTAATTTAGTATTTATTACTTTAAGAGATGAAACTGGTATTGTTCAGCTTATTACTGAATCTAGTGAATATAAAACTATTCATAAAGAAGCAACTGTTACTGTTAGTGGCAAAGTTTTAAGAAGAACACCAGATATGGTTAATAAAAATATGAAAACTGGTGAAGTTGAAGTAGAAATTAGTTCATTAGAAGTTTTAGGGGATTGTATTAATACATTACCTTTTGAAATTAATAAATCAAAAGAATCTAATGAAGATACAAGACTTAAGTATCGTTATTTAGATTTAAGAAATGAAGAAGTTCATAATAATATTATTTTTAGAAGTAAAGTAATTGATTTTATAAGAAGTGAAATGAAAGGAATGGATTTTTTAGAAGTTCAAACTCCGATTATTACAGCAACAAGTCCAGAAGGAGCTAGAGATTTTATTATTCCATCAAGAAAGTTTGCAGGTAAGTTTTATGCACTACCTCAATCACCACAAATATTTAAACAATTATTAATGGTTTCAGGATTTAATAAATATTTTCAAATAGCACCATGCTTTAGAGATGAAGATCCAAGAAGTGATAGATTATATGGAGAATTTTATCAACTTGACTTTGAAATGAGCTTTGCAACTGATGAAGATGTTTATAAAGTTGGTGAAAAAGTTTTTTATGATGTATTTACTAAGTTTAGTGATAAGTATGTAAGTCCAGCACCTTTTAGAAGAATAAAGTTTAAAGATGCAATACTTAAATATGGTAGTGATAAACCAGATTTAAGAAATCCTCTTATTATTGAAGACATAACTGAAGTGATGAATAAAACTGATTTTGCACCATTTAAAAATACAACTGTTAGATGTATCAAAGTAGAAAATATTGAAAAATCTAATTCTTGGTATAAATCTATGGAAGAATATGTAAAAGGTATTCATGGTAATTTAGGTTATATTCAAGTTAAAGATAATATGGAATTAAAATCATCACTTGCTAAATTTATGAGCGATGAAGTTAAAAATGAACTAATAGAAAAAATGAATTTACATGTCGGAGATGCTTTATTTATTGTAGCGGATAAAAATAGATGTGCTAGAATAATGGGTAATTTAAGAACTAAGTTAGGTAATGAGCTTAATTTAATTGATAAAGATAGATATGAATTTTGTATTGTAAATGATTTTCCATTCTATGAAGAAAATGAAGAAACTGGAGCAATTGAGTTTTCTCACAATCCATTTAGTATGCCAAAAGGTGGGCTTGATGCATTAAATAATAAGAATCCATTTGAAATTGAAGCTTATCAATATGACTTTGTTTGTAATGGTTATGAAATGGCTTCAGGTGGAGTAAGAAATCATTCACCAGAAGTTTTAAAGAAAGCATTTGCTTTGGTTGGCTATGATGAAGATGTTGTAAGAAGTAAATTCCCAAGTTTATATGAAGCATTTAAATATGGTGCTCCACCTCATGCAGGTATGGCACCTGGATTAGATAGAATTATAATGCTTTTAAAAAATGAAGAAAATATAAGAGAAATAGTACCATTCCCAATTGGTGCAAATGGTGCAGATGCTATGATGGGTTGTCCAGGGGAAGCTTTCCCAGAACAATTAAAAGAAGCACATATCAAAATAGATAATTAATTATTAGGACTGATTTAAAAATCAGTTCTTTTTCTTATTTACTAAAATAATTTAATGTTGTATAATTAATATATGGTAAGGTGATGCAAGTATGAAAAAGAAAATAATAATTATTTTAACAACAATAGTAGTTCTTACTAGTATAATTGTTATATATAATAAGGATAAAGAACTTGAAAATAATAAAATCTTAATAGAGAAAGGATTTCTAAATGAAAAAAATTATTGTAGTAATAATCATTAGTCTTTTTGGAGTATTTTTAATAACAAATAAGTATTATTATAAAGATAATGTTGATAAAGAACAACCTAATAAAATAAAAAATGATAAAAATATGTTGAGTTTAATGCTTGAAACTGATGTTGGTTCTGGCACATATTCTGTTAGTAGTTCTAGTGATTGGCCAAATGAAGAATATATTTATAATAGTGAATTATCTAAATGTGAAAATGGAAGTATACTTTCTTGGGATGAAAATAAGAATGTAGCAATTATGAAGGGAAATATTAGTGATAAATGTTACTTATATTTTGATAAAATTGATCCTAATTCTCCGAAACCTACTAATCCAACTTTATCTTTTGATAGTACTTATAATGTTGTAATTAGTGGTTCAACTTCAGAAAATGGTGGTGTTGAATATTATTATAGTTTTGATAATGTAAATTATACCAAAGGCTCAACTATTTCTGTTAATGAAACTTCAACTATTTATGCTTATAGTAAAGATATAAAAAAGAGAAAGTCTGATGTAGTAAGTAAAACTGTTACAATTAGTAATTCAACCAAAGGAACTGTATCTACTGCATATTATTGCTCTAAAAATGGTACTTACAAAACTAGTTCGTCATGTACTTATACATATAACGCAACCAGTAAAACAGAGTTTGTCTGTTCTGATGGAAGTTATAGTGCGAGTCTTGGACATTGTTATGATACAAATGGAATGTATAGTAACTGGGATTGGTCAACTTGTAATAGTACTTGTGGTTTGAAAACTTATAATCCTGAGGAATATTCTTTTGAATGTGTTGAAGATAATACTGGAAATTATTATTATTGTCAATTTAATACCGGAAGTCCGACTAAATCAACTTCTTATTCTTGTACTAGTGGTGATTCATTATCTGGATCAAAATGTACTAATTCTTACACGGGGACTTTAAAATATAAATGTGGTAATAAATATTACAACAATAATACTGATGCTACTACAGCTTGTGAAAATTATTGTGCAATGGGAACACATTATGATGGAAAGTGTTATAAAATTAGCTGAAAACTATTGCATAGTAAGGTTGTAAATGATAAAATTTTAATAGAATAGAGGTTTTTATATGAATAAGAAAAAGATTATTGTAATATTAATTACATTTTTGACTTTGAGTATTTTAAGTAATGTTTATCTTTTGTATAGTAACTATAGTTTGAGAAATATATTATTTCAAGAACAATCTTCGAGTACTCCAAAAAAGAAAGATTTGATGAGTTTGATGCTTGAAACTGAACAAGGTTCTGGAATGTATGAAGCAAGTAAAACTGGAGAGTGGCCTGATGGCGAATATGTTTTCAATAAAGAACTAAGTAAGTGTGAGAATGGTGGAGAATTATCTTGGGATAATGATAAAAATCAAGTTGTTATGGTCGGTAATTCAAGTGATAAATGTTATTTATATTTTAATATTGATACATCAGTAACTATCAATAGTTTTACTGTTACTAATACTGAGACAACTATTACAATTTCAATGGATGCTCAATCTACGAATGGTGCTATTGCTAAATATTATTATTCAATTGATGATGGAGAAAACTATGTAAGTAGTACATCTAATACTTATACATTTAGTATTACAGAAATTAGAACATATAAAATAAAAGCATATGCTGAAGATGGAATTGGAAGAAAGAGCGGTAAAAAATCTAAAGAACAAGTTGTTACTGCAAAACCTACGAATCCAACTATGGCTTTTGATAGTACTTATAATGTTGTGATTAGTGGTTCAACTTCAAGAAATGGTAATGTTGAATATTATTATAGTTTAGATAATAAATCATTTACAAGAGGTTCATCAGTTACAGTAAGTAGTACATCAACTGTCTATGCTTATGCTGTTGATACAAAAAATCAAAAATCTGATGTTGTAAGTAAGACTGTAACTATTGGTACACCACAAACTGGAACAGTTAGTACTACTTATTATTGTTCAAAAACTAATGCTTATCAATCAAGTAGTACATGTACATATAATTATACTGGTACTAGGTCAAGTTCTCCTGTTTGTAATTCTGCTATGTATCCAACATATCATAATGGAAAGTGTGGTAGTAGACAAATATATAATTATTCAAAATCTGAATGTGGTTCTTGGTGTAGTGATGTTGCTTATAGAGAAAAACCTGCTTCATATGCATGTGTTCAAGAGGGTACTGGTACTGAGTCTTGGTCTTGTTATTTTTATTCTGCTGAGGATCCGTTTCCATATACCTGCCCAAATGGTGGAAATTTATCCGGTTCTACATGTATTGGTGCAACGTATTCGGGCTCTTCAAGATATAAGTGTAGTGTGTCAGGAAAATATTATACTACTAAATCATCAGCTACCACTGGTTGTACAAACTACTGTGCTAATGGAAGTCTTTATAATAGTAAATGTTATTATATGAGTTAATTTAAAAGAGGCTAGGTGATGATGTGAACCCCAAATAGTAGACATTAATA
>FR903541.1 GCA_000438075.1 Clostridium sp. CAG:609
GATACATTAGATATACCGGTGGAAGAAGTTCAAAAAAGATTAACACTTAGAAAAAATAACGGAGAACAAACGTGACTAATTTATTAAATGTACTATTAAAAAAGCTTTTACTTGTATAGATAGATTAATAAATTTAACAAAATGATAATATATTGTATAGAAATTTACTAAAAACACTTGTATTATTCATGATTTTTTGGTAGAATTTTAATTGCTGTAAATGCAAATATTAAACATTGATATGGATTAATTCATCGTGTGCCTATAGAGGTGTTGAATTAAGTTGAAGTATCAAGAAGTTGAAAACGAAGGAGGGAATAATTTATGGCAGTAGTTTCTATGAGTTATTTATTAGAAGCTGGAGTTCATTTTGGACATCAAACTAAAAGATGGAATCCTAAAATGAAAGAGTATATTTTTACATCTAGGGAAGATATTTATATTATCGACTTAGAAAAAACAAAAGCGTGTTTAGAAGCAGCTTACGAAGAAGTTAAAAATATCGCTAGTAATGGTGGTAAATTCTTATTTGTAGGTACTAGAAAACAAGCACAAGAAGTTTGCTTAGAAGAAGCAACAAGAAGTAATTCTTATTATGTAACTGAAAGATGGTTAGGTGGAACACTTACAAATTTCAGAACAATCAGAAGAAGAGTTAAAAGACTTGAAGAAATCGAAGAAATGGAAAAGAATGGTACATTTGAAGTTCTTCCTAAAAAAGAAGTTGTTGGACTTAAGAAAGAATATGAAAAGTTAAACAAAGTACTATGTGGTATCCGTGCAATGGATAAACTTCCTCAAGCATTAATTATTGTAGATCCTAAGAAAGAATACAATGCAATTAAAGAAGCTAGAAAGTTAAATATTCCAGTATTTGGTGTTGTTGATACTAACTGTGATCCTGATGATGTTGATTATGTTATTCCAGGAAATGATGATGCTGTAAGAAGTATCAAAGTTATGTTAGGTGTTTTAACAAATGCTATATGTGAAGCAAATGATTTACCACTTGATGATTATGTAACTGAAGAAGAAAAGACTGAAAAAGAATCTAAAGATGTTAAATCTGACAAAAAAGAAGAAGTAAAAGTTGATGAAACTGTTTTAGAAGAAATTAAAGAAATGGAAAAAGCTGATGAATTAGAAGGAAAAACATTAGCTGACCTTAAAAAATTAGCTAAAGAAGCTGGTATTAAAGGTTATTCAACTATGAAAAAAGACGAATTAATTGAAAATTTAAGTAAATAAGGAGGATAATTATGGAAGTAACTGCAAGTATGGTTAAAGATTTACGTGAACAAACTGGAGCAGGAATGATGGATTGTAAAAAAGCATTAGCTGAAACTAATGGTAATATGGAAGAAGCAATTAATTACTTAAGAGAAAAAGGAATTGCTAAATCTGCTAAGAAAGAATCTAGAATTGCTGCAGAAGGACTTGCAAATATTTACGTAGATGGAAATAAAGCTGTTATATTAGAAGTAAATAGTGAAACAGACTTTGTTAGTAAGAATGAAGAATTTAGAAATATGATTGATACTATTGGTGAAGCGTTACTTAAGAGCGATGTTAAAACTGTAGATGAAGCAAAAGATGTAAATACTAATGAAGGAACAATTGGTGAATTAATTGTTGAAAAAACCGCTAAGATTGGTGAAAAATTATCTTTAAGAAGATTTGAAATTTTAACTAAAAATGATGATGAAGCATTTGGTTCATATATTCATATGGGTGGAAAAATTGCTGCATTAACTGTAGTTAAAGGTGCAAGTGAAGAAGTTGCTAAAGATGTATCAATGCAAGCTGCAGCTATGAAACCACTATATTTAAATATTAGTGATGTTCCTGCTGATGTACTTGATAATGAAAAAAATGTTTTAAAAGAACAAGCAATGAATGAAGGGAAACCTGCTGAAATTGCTGAAAAGATGGTTCAAGGAAGAATTCAAAAGTTCTATAAAGAAATCTGTTTAGCAGAACAACCATTTATTAAAGATAGTGACGTATCAGTATCTAAATACGTAGCTAATAATGGTGGAGAAATATTAAAAATGGTTCGTTATGAAGTAGGCGAAGGAATGGAAAAACGTAATGATAACTTTGCTGAAGAAGTAATGAATCAAGTGAAGGGTAATTAATTAAAGTAACCTGTTATAGGTTGCTTTTTTTCTGTTTTTGTGGTACTATTAGGTAGATGATAGGAGTTGAAAATTGTGGAAAAAAATAAATCTTTTTATATGACTTTAGTAGTATTAGTTTGTTCACTTTTTGCATTTTTAGGAGCTTTTTATTTAGGTACTTATTTTAGTGTAGGCAAAGAGGTTATTAAAGAAAATAATGGTTTTAATACTAAAGATGATATCAAAGAAGTAATAAATATTCCGGACTATAATTATTATATGAGTACACTTTTATATAATTATTTAAATAATAATAAAGATAAGCTTAACTTTAATGATTATATAAATAAAGGTATTACTAATAATCAAAAATT
Organism: Clostridium sp. CAG:609; assembly: GCA_000438075.1. Classification (GTDB taxonomy): domain Bacteria; phylum Bacillota_I; class Bacilli_A; order RF39; family UBA660; genus Onthocola_B. The sequence continues at coordinate 2,495 of FR903541.1, forward strand.
ATATATTGCTGGTATTTTTGAGACTTCAAAGTTTAATGATCTTGAAGAAAATTTAAATAAGATTTTTGGAAGTACATTAAATTTAAAACCTGATGATTATTATTCATGGCCAAGTGATGAACAACCGGTATACAAGTATAATAAAGAAACTAATATGTATGATTATAATGATGATGTTATTGGAACTGATGTTTTAACTGATTTATTAGATAGTTATATTTATAATTACAAGATTAAAAGTGTTGAATATAATGATAATGAATTTATTGTAACATATTATGGCTTATATGCACATTTTGATAGTGTTGGACCAACATGTGTAACAAATAATAGTAATATTGAAAGATATTTAGGTTATGATAGCACTGAAGATGGATTGACTGATGAATATTATTTAAGTGAAGCATTTAATAAGAATAAAGATGATTTCTTTAAATTTACATATACATATAAAAAAGTAAATAAAAATTATGTTTTAATTGATTTTAAACAAGAATAGTAAAAAGTAGATTAACTTCTACTTTTTTTGACAATAAATTTACATAAATATGGGGAGAATACTTTATAAAGATGCAAATTTTTGATAAAATATTCTTGGAGATGTGTAGTTATGGATAAAATTTATGTTAAGAATAAACACTTATTTAAAAATAAAATTCAAATGGTTTTATATTTAATTATATTTTGTGTAATTATTTATTTGTTTATTTATTTAGGTGCTAAAGATTATAAAAAGGATATACCAAGTAATGAAAGATTTGCAAGTAATTTTAGTATGGTATCAACAGATAATGTTTTTAAATATGTTACTGCAAGTGATGCTAGAATGGTAGCAAAAGGCAAAAAAGGTATTGTTTTATTTGGTACTAAAAATGAATGGGTTAATTATTATGCTTATATAGTAAATAAAGTTGCTAAAGAAGTTGGAATAGATGAGGTTTATTATTATGATTTTGTTACAAATAGAAAAGATAATAATGGGACTTATCAAGATATAGTTAAGACATTAAGTAATTATGTTACTTATAATGATAGAGGGGTAGCTAATATTTATGCTCCGACATTATTGGTGGTTTGTAAAGATCAAATAATTTATTTTGATAGTGAAACGTCTTTTGTGGAAGGTGAAGTTACACCATCAAGTTATTGGAATGGTTTTATGGAAGGCAAAAAGGAACAAGAATTAAAGACAGTATTTAAAGAATATTTAGAAAGTTAGAGGTATATAATGGATGATGTAAAAAATAAGATTGGGGTTATTATACTTGGTGTTATTCTTTTAATATTTATATTTGGTGGTTATTTTTTGAAGAATTATATGGTAAATGGAATAGGTGATAAAACAAAAGATAATACTAATAAAGTTATAGAAGATATTAGAATTAATAAAGAAAAAGATTATATATATTTTGATAATGCTAAAGAATTAATTGATGATATTTATGAACAAGATGTTATTATAAATGTTAAAGGTTTTGAAAGCGTTAATAGCTCTTTACATGATGAATTAGTGGCTTTAAGAAATGATACTGTAACTGTAAATGATGCTAGTGCAAATAATGATACTGTTTGTGAAAATGATTTGGCTAAATTTAGTTATAGGGATTATCAAAATACAGAGTTTGGTGATTATGCTAGTGTTGTTATTAAAACGTATAGTTATACTTGTCCAGATAAAAACTTGCCTAAAACATTAAAATCAATTAATATAAATAAAAAGACTGGTAAAGAAGTAACTAATGAAGAGTTACTTGAATCATTTAATATTAGTGAAGATACAATAATAGAATCTATTAAAAAGAGACTAAATGATACTCAAGTATTAGATGAAGATGTCCAAGTTATAGATATTGATAGTACTATAGAAAGTATTAAAAATGGGGCTTATGATGTTGAAAAAGCCTTAAGTGTTAGCAAAAATGGTAAATTAATGATAAATTTTATTGTAAAATCTAATAAAATTAATTATAATGATTATATAGAAATTAATTAAAGGAGAAAAATATTATGAATGATGCAGAAAAAAAGATGATGTCAACAATTGAAGCTTTAAAAAGTAAGCTTACTACAATTAGAGCAGGGAGAGCAAATCCTGCAATGCTAAATGGAATAATGGTAAATTATTATGGAGCACCAACAGCTATTCAAAGTGTTGCTAATATTACTGTTCCAGAGGCTAGACAATTATTTGTTAAACCTTTTGATAGAAGTAGTTTAAAAGATATTGAAAGAGCAATTAATGAAGCTAATTTAGGAATAGCACCAACTAATAACGGTGAAATGATTATTTTAACAATTCCTGAACTTACTGAAGATAGAAGAAGGGAATATGTTAAACAAGCTAAAGCTATTGGAGAAGAAGCAAAAGTAGCTTTAAGAAATATTAGACAAGATGCTAATAATGATATTAAAAAAGAAGAATTGCCTGAAGATGAAGAAAAAATGTATTTAGAAGAAATACAAGAATTAATTACTAAGTACAATAAATTAGTAGATGATGAAATCAAGGTAAAAGAAGCAGAATTAATGCAAGTTTAGAAATTAGCGTAATTTATTTGACATTTGTAGATAGTTATTATAAAACCAGAAAACGTTATTTGTTTTCTGGTTTGTTTTTGATTTCATATAAGTAAGTATCTGTGTTGTTTATTAAGTCATACATTAAACTTGCTTTTAGTTCATAGTTAAATATTTTTGAATCTTTATTTACTTTGGTTGGTATTTGTAAATTTTCTTTGATGCTTTGAATATATTTTCTTCCTTTTTTATTAAATCCAAGTATTTTGATGTAATCTAGATTTTCTTTTGCATCAATTTTTTTGATTCCAATAAGAATATGGATAAACATTCTATTTAATTTGTTGTAAGTGTATCTTTTTGTTTTAATCAAATTCATAAATTCATCTATTGAAGTTGCATCATTAATATATTTTTTTAAACGATATTCAATTCCTTCATCGACATCTAAGTAAGTATCTAAATCTTCATCAGTTATTATTTTTGCTTTTAATAATTTAAAATACGTATCAGTATTTATGTTTATTATTTTGGTGTATACAGAATCTGGTATATATTTTTTTATATCAATGTTATTTTTTAGTTTTTCTCTGATGTTACTTGCACTGATAATTTTTTCATTACTTTTTATATCGTGATAACTATTTGTTCTTTTTATTGTGAAAAATTCTATATTGTAATTATTTATTATTGCAGATTTTATATAAGATATTCCAAGTAAATCATTTGGGTTAAATGTAAAATCTATGTTTAGGGTTTTTGCTAATGCAGTAGGATAATTAATTCCATCATTTAGGTATGTTTTTACGTTTTCTTGGAATTCTTCGGATAATTGTTTTTTTGCTATACTTTCTAGAATATCAATGCTATTGCATTCACTTCCAAATATTATTGTATCAACATTAAAGTTATTTAGAATACTTATGCTTTTATCTGCGAATGTGTCTGCGGATTGAGTTCCAAAAAGAGTGGGTAATTCTAATACAATGTCAATGTTATTTTCTAAAGCTATTTTGGTTTTGTCTTCTTTGGTAAGAATTGAAATTTCACCACGTTCTAAGAAGTATCCATTTAATACTAGAATTATTATTGAATCTGGGTATTGTTCTTTGATTTTGTCTATATGATATAAGTGGCCATTGTGAAATGGGTTATATTCAGCGATTATACCTATTGTTTTCATATTATTCCTCCAAAAAACATTATAACAGGTAAAGTATCAGTTGTAAATAATATTATTAAATGATAAAATAATGTAGAGGTGAAAAATGTGAAAATATTTATTCTTGGACCTACTGGGGTTGGTAAAACAAAACTTAGTATTAGTTTAGCTAAGATATATGATGCGGATGTTATAAATTGTGATGCAGTACAAGTTTATAAGTATTTAAATATTGGTTCTGCGAAAATTACTAAGAAAGAAATGAATGGAGTTGTTCATCATTTATTTGATATACGAGAACCTGATCAAGAATATAATGTAAAAGATTATCAAGAAGATATTAGAAGTATCTGGAATAAATATAAAAATAAAAACTTTATTTGTGTTGGTGGCACTGGTTTGTATGCAACTGCTGCAGTATATGATTATAGATTTGATAATGATTTAATAGATACTGATTTTCGTGATAAAACTAATGAAGAGTTATTTCAAATGGCTTTAAAAAAAAATAAAAATATGAATATAGATAAAAATAATAGAGTAAGACTTGAAAGATTTTTAAAACGAAAGGATAGTAATGTTGAAGCTAAATTGTTGTATGAAAATGTTATATTTGTAGGACTTACTACAGATAGAAGTAAGTTATATGATATAATTAATAATAGAGTAGATAAAATGATAAATGATGGATTAGTTGATGAAGTGAAAAACTTATATAGCAAATATCCGAATAGTAAGATATTAAAAAGAGCTATTGGTTATAAAGAAATTATTAATTATTTAGATGGATTATATGATTTAGATACAGCTATTTTAGAAATAAAAAAGAATAGTAGGCATTATGCAAAAAGACAATATACTTGGTTTAATAATAAAATGAATGTAAAATGGTTTGATGTTAATTTTGATAATTTTGATTTGACAATTAAAATGGTAAAAGAATATATAGATACTTGCAAATAATATGGGTTTATGATATAAATATGTAGTGTGGTGAAATGAATGAAAAATAAGAAACAAAAGGGTACATTATTATGTTGGATTAGTTTAATTGTTTTAAATACGTTTTTAGTGTTTTTTGTAATTGGATGTAATTCAAATACTTTGGTTAATAAAATATTTAAGATTATTAGTTTATTATTATTAATAGGTAGTGTTATTTTTTTAGCTATTGGGTTATTTTTAAGGCTAAAGTATAAAAAAAGAAGAGGGTTAAATAAAAAATTAAGAGTAGTATTTGATATATTGGTTTCATTGTATACAGTTGGATGTTTATCATTTTTGTTTATTTTGTATGGTCCTTATAAAGGATTTAGAGATTGGCTTATTACAACAGCAATGTCTACGATGAATCATCAATATTATTGTAAATGGTTTTATAGCGAAAAGTTAATAAATGAAGTTCTTGGTAGTAATTATATTGATTCTGGTGGAGCTGAAACTGATGCATCACTAGTTGATCATGAAGAAAAGATTACTTATGAAAATGAATACGAAAGAGAAATTTTGGAAAGAGAAAAAGGTGCAACATATAAAGTTATTAGATTTAAAGTAAATGATTGTGATGCTTATCTTGGAGTTGTGTATGATCCATCATTAATAAGTGTTGGTTATACAAAGTGGCTTGGTAGAAGTGGTCAATATATTTATGATATGGCTAAGGAGCAAAATTCAGTTTTAACTATTAATGGTGGTGGATTTAAAGATCCTGGTCATAATAGTAAAGGAGCTGATCCGATTGGAGTTACAATTGCAAATGGTAAGATTATTTCTAATGAACCTGTTGCAGGTCAATGGGGAATTATTGGTTTTAATAGAGAAAATACTTTAGTGTTAAGAAAAAGCGTTGATGCTAAGAATTTAATAAATGAAGGCATTAGAGATGCTGTTACAATGGGTCCGTTTTTAATTGTTAATGGTAAGCCAAGTATTGTTAAAGGTAATGGTGGATGGGGTATTGCTGCAAGAACAGCGATAGGTCAAAGAAAAGATGGTATTGTATTGTTTTTGGTAGTTGATTCAAATGTATCTAGAACAAAAGGTGCAACATTAAAGGATTTACTTAATATTATGCAAAGATATGGTGCTGTTAATGCATCTAACTTGGATGGAGGCACTTCAAGTGTTATGGTTGAAAATGGAGAAATGATAAATGATCCAATTGATTCAGCTGGAAGACATAGAACTAGAGGTATTCCAACAATTTTTAAAGTAGTAGAAAAATAACTAAATAAAACTTCGATGTTTCTTCGAAGTTTTTAAATTACTTAAATTCTAAATAGTATTCTTTATTGAAGTTATGTTCTTCGATGATTGTTTGTCCAGTATCTGCTTTTTTCATTTCCTCATTATTAATTAAAAAGTATGTGTGAAATAAATAATCTTTGTTGTCACTACTTACCGGATCATCCCAGGTTAAGTCTAAGTGTAGCCATTTACCATTATAGTAAACAGCATTCCAAATATGACCTGTTGCTGAATAACTTATTTTTTCTGGTGTTGTTGCAATTTCATAATTATCAAATCCAAGTTTTGTTAAAAATATTGCCATTAAATCTGTATAACCATTACATGTTGCATATCCTTCGAAAAGTGGACCACTTGCTTTATAAGAAGAATATGGACTTGTTCCAGTTTCATTTCTTTCTACATCATATTTTGTATTATTTATTATGTAGTCATGTATTGTTTTTATTTTGTCATAATCAGTCATTGAATCATTTATTAGCTCATTTATAAGTTCATCAGTTTTTTTGTCTATTTTATCTATTTCTTCTTTTTGATATAAGTAAAATATTTTAAGCGTTATTTCTCCGTTGTCGTTGATACTTGTTTTAATGTTTGTAAAACTATTTAGGGGATGAACATAATTATTTAAATGCGTTAGTATTAATTCATCTGAACTTATTTTAGTGGCATCATCTATACAGTTTTGATATTCTGTTGGACAATAAAATGTAAATTGTTTCCATCCATTATCTATGACGCTATAGTATATGTTTAATAAATCTTTATATGAGTAGGGAATAAAGTCCTTTGTATTTTCAACAAATAAATACTTTTTGTTTTTAGTATATTTATTTGTTGGCTTAATAACTATGGTTGGTTCATTAGTAATTATATTTGTTAATTTATCTGCAATTGGATTTATGTAAATAATAGAAGTTATAGTTATAAGTGCACTGATGATTGGCACAATTAATTTTTTCAAATTTATCACCCTCATATATATTATATCAAAAAAAATAAAGTAAACAAATCGTTACTTCATATTTTTTATTTTTTGTGTCAATCTAGATTTTTCTCTATCTGCTGTATTTTTCTTGATTAAACCTTTACTAACTGCTTTATCAGTATATTTTTGAATATCTTTATTTAATTTGTTTGCTTCTTCGATATTATTTGAAGCAATAGCTTTTTCGCAGTTCTTAATAAGGTTTTGAACACGCATCTTTAGTTCATGATTATTTTCAGTTTTTTTAGCAATTACTTTAACTGCCTTTTTAGAACTTTTAATGTTTGGCATAAATCTTTGCTCCTTCCTTGTTTCTTATTAATTTTAACAAATATTTGTAATTTTATCAAGTGTTATTTACATTATTTAACTTTTTTTCTTGTTTTCTTCTTCGAAAGTAGTGTTTTTGGTGATTGTTTTAAACATTTCTAAGAGAATTTTTCTTTCTTTTTCATTTAAGTTGGTTGTTTCTTTGATTAAATTTTTCATTCTTGTTAGACTAATTTCTTTAAGTTCACTTTTTAATGTATAACCTGATGTGTATAAAAGATTAAAGAATGTCGTTGTAAAGTATTTTCTTTCTTCGATGGTAAATTTGTTTAAAACATTTTCTATTTTTAGATGAAATTCTTTTGATTCTTTGCTTAATGTTCCTTTTTGAAATTCAGTTTTGTTTATAAGCCAGGTGTGAATGCTATGCTGATATATTTTGAAACTATCGCTTTTTATTATTGTTTTTTTTCCTTGAGATTCTAGAATCATGCCTACGATGCTTTCTTCGGGGTAGTAGTTTCGAACCTTTTTTAAAATACTGTGATATTTTTTGGTGTTTATTAATTCTGGTATTATTCCTGGTCCATCAAAGTTAAAGATGTATTCAATTTGAAATTTTTTTAATAGTGTTTGTTCCATACTTGATGTTAAGGCAAGTCTTCCACCTTTGGAGTGACCTGCAACATATACAACATAATCATTAAGTTTAATATTTCTACTTAAAAAGTTTGTGGCATGTACTTCTGCTGGAACTGGGTATAGGTAACTCATTTTAAAATCTTCTTCCCAACCTATGAGTAAGTCATCTGTTCCTTCGAATGCAATAAATTTAAAGTGATGGGGAACTTTGATTGCTATTGCTTGAAATTGAGTAATTTTGTTGATTTTTTTTTCATAATCGGTGATGAAGTTGTCTTTGTATCTGATGCTTTTTGAAATGATAGAAAACAATTCTCTATTTTTTTGATTAAATTTATCTTTTTCTTTTAAAGTAAATCTAGTTTTGTATATTTCATATAAGTCTTTTATTTTGATGTTTTTAATTTTTATTCCATCAAAGTTTATGTAACTAAGTACACAATAAATGGCAGCATCAACTTCATTGAATTTTAGTTCTTTGAAAGTTTTGTAACCATTTTCTTTAACATAATTTATTAAATTATCCATTTTGTTCACCTAATAATATTATATACTAAAATAAATTAACTTTAAAGTATTTAATTCGACAAATTTTTCTATTGTGTTGGTGTATAATGGAGGTGTGATGAATATGAAAAGGGTAAAATTAAGAAATGTATTTAGAAAGCAGGCTTTAAAATTAGTGTTAGTTGTGGTATTGGTTGGTTCATCTTTTGTGGTTTCGTTTAAATATTTTTATGAGAAAATTGATTTGAAAATGGATGATGTTGTTTATTTGAATTCTTTAGTTAAAGATTCTTTTAGTAATTATAATTTTACGGATTTGAAAAGACTTTCTAGCACAGAGTTTTTGTTAAAATATTCTTTTGGCATTGATAGTTATAAAACTGGAATTGAAGAAGTTGCTACATTACCTGTTGTTAAAACAGATGGCGATAATAGTGAAGTTAAAAGTAATACACCGGTGGTTTATATTTTTAATACACATCAAACGGAAGGATATAAAAGTAATTTGTTAGAAAGTTTTAATATTAATAATACAGTTTATTTGGCAAGTCATATATTGGGTGAATATTTAAATGATTTGGGTGTTGGTGTTGTTGTTGAAGAAAATAGTATTGTAGATGTGCTTAATGCAAATGGTTGGAAATATGGAAGAAGTTATAAGGCAAGCAGGGTTTTAATGGAAGAAGCATATAAAAATAATCCAACTTTAAATTTCTTTATAGATTTACATAGGGATTCTGCTTCTTATGAGAGGACTTATATTAAAATTGAGGGAGTTGGGTATGCTAAAGTTTTGTTTGTGGTTGGTCTTGAACATGATGGGTATGAAGCTAATTTAGAACTTGCTAAAAAATTAAATGAGAAGATAAAGGTTAAATATCCGGGGTTATCTAGAGGTGTTTTGGAGAAAAAAGGTGTTGGTGTAAATGGTATTTATAATCAGGATTTTAATAAGAATACAATACTTATTGAAGTAGGAGGACAATATAATTATATTGAGGAGGTTAATAATACTTTAAAAATAATATCTCAGGTTATTTATGAGTATTTGAATGAATATGAAAAAGAAAAATAAATTATTTAAAAATTTACTTATTATAGCTTTTGTTATTTTTATGGGGCTTTTTATTGCATCGGAAAGTGGTTTTTATGAAGCAAAGTTAAGTAATAAAGTGGCTTTGACAGATGAGTCAATAAAGAGGTTTGAACAAGATGTGAGTGATGGTAAAATGGTTGATGTTGCAAGTTATGTTGTTGATGATTATAAAGATTATAGTAATAAATTTACGGATGTGGGAGAAAAAATGAGTGATGCTATTACTAAGGTGTTATCAGAGGGAATATCTGGGGCTTGGGATGCTATTAAAGTTTTGTTTTTCTAAAAAATACTGGACTTATATTAATCCAGTATTTTGTTTTGTTTAATTTCTTTAATTTGTTCTTCGGATAAACCAGTGATTTTTTCGATTGTTTTTATTGGAATGTTTTCTTTTAGTGAGTTGATAACAACTTCTTTTTGATTTTCTGCAATACCTTTTTCTTCTCCTTTTTTCATTGCTATTTTTTGTAGGGTATTCTTTTCTAATGTTTCTTCTTCTTCGGGTGAAATATCATATATAAAACTTTTGTATTCTTTCATGTTCAAAAACTACCTTTAATATTATTTTTCAATTCAATTTCTTTAATTTGTTCTACGGATAAACCGGTGATTTTTTCGATTGTTTTTATTGGAATTTTTTCTTTTAGTGAGTTGATAACAATGTTTTCATTAGTTTTTTCAATTCCTTTTTCAATTCCTTCTTCAATTCCTTCTTCAATTCCTTCGGCTTTACCTTCTTTATGTGCTATTTTTTGTAGAGTATTCTTTTCTAATGTTTCTTCTTCTTCAGGTGAAATATCATACACAAATTTTTTATCACTATTTAATGTTTT
>FR903542.1 GCA_000438075.1 Clostridium sp. CAG:609
GTAGGAGTCTGGGCCGTGTCTCAGTCCCAGTGTGGCCGATCAACCTCTCAGTTCGGCTACGCATCGTTGCCTTGGTAGGCCATTACCCCACCAACTAGCTAATACGCCGCAGGTCCATCTCTAAGCGAAGCTTTAAAGGCTTCTTTACTCCGTAGAGCACATTCGGTATTATCAGTCGTTTCCAACTGTTATCCCCAACTTAGAGGCAGGTAACCCACGTGTTACTCACCCGTTTGCCACTAAGGGGAAATTCCAAATCCAATTCAATCCGTTCTTTGTGCAAGCACTCCAAACTTCAATTCTTTTCATTGGGCCCCTTCGTTCGACTTGCATGTCTTAGGCATGCCGCCAGCGTTCATCCTGAGCCAGGATCAAACTCTCAATAAAATTGATTTATAATTTAAATCTTTTAAATTTTTAAGTTTATCCAAAGCTACTCAAAATTGACTTTTTTACTTAGTTTTCAAAGATCATTTTTGCACCCTTTTTGCTGAGTGCATAGATAATATATCAAATTCTGAAACCAATGTCAACAAAAAATCGCAATTTTTTTTAATTTTTTGTATTTTTTTTAAAAAATTACACTTTTTGGGCACTTTTCTCTTTATTTTATGCGGTTTTTTTTATTTTTAGAACTTTTATTTTTTTCCATATTTTAATTTTTTTAGATATTTTTTTTATTTTTTACTAGTTCTTTATATTTTTTCTCATACATTTTTATTGTTTTTATATTAAATGGTCCTACTTTTTGATTCTTCATTTCTAATAATTCTTTTAATTCTTTTTTTATTATTGTATCAATTTCTTTTGGATATTTCATTTTTTTCTTGTGATAGTTATATTCATTATGATCAAGAATCTTATAACAACCATCTGGATACACTCTTAAATCTAAATCATAATCAATGTATTTTATAACATTTTCATCCTCTATATATGGAGTTGCCATATTACAATAATAATATAATCCAAAGTTTTTTAGTTGTGCAATACAATTAAACCAATGTTTTTTATAAAAAAATATTATTGCTAACTCCTTTGTTTTGTAAGAATGCCCTTCAGGTTCAAAAACATCTACCATATAATTTCCACACACAATATAATCTTTTTTTATATCTATAATGATTGTTTCATCACTTGCTTGATACGCTTTCCCATTATGTTTATAACAATGAATTTGATATTTATCGCCGATTTTCATATTTCACCACCCTTATATACTTAAAAAGAGCAAATTACATTGCTCCGATAACCTCTATTGCTTTATTAAGCTGAGTATCTGTATACCCAACTATTTCTCCGTTTTCGTTATAATCATATATAATATTTACTTCATAATCAGGTTTTAATCCTACACCATCAATACAACTACCGTTAGGGCGTAACCATTTTGCTGATGTATATTTTGCCATCCCACCATTTTCAATGTCATAGGTTTGTTGAACTTTTCCTTTACCATAGCTTGTTTCACCAACTAAAATTGCATTATAGCTGTCTTTTAAAGCTGCAGCAAGTATTTCTGAAGATGATGCAGAATTACGATTAGTAAGTACTACAATTGGATAATCACGTTTATTTTCTGTTGTATCCTTATAGTCCTCTTTACCATTTTTATCTTGTAATGAATATATTAATTTACCTTTTTCTAAGAATAGGCTTGCAGTTGTTTCAGCAGAATCAAGGTATCCTCCAGTATTATCTCTTACATCTATTATTAATTTTTGCATTCCTTTTGATTCCATGTCAACTAAAGCATTCTCAATTTCACTTGTTAAAGGTCTTGAAAAAATGTCTATCTTTAAATATCCAATATTATTTTCTTTTAATTCATAAGAAATTGATGATGTTGGTATTAAACTTTTAGTTATTTTAAATGGCATTTGGTTTCCATTTCTATCTATAACTATATTTACTTCTTTTTTGCTGTCATCTCTGATAAGGGTTGAAATAATTGAACTTGTAGCGTTGGTAACATCTGTTCCTTCGACACTAACAAATAAATCACCTACCATAAGACCTGCTTCACTAGCTGGACTATTTTCAGTAATTTCTACTATTTCTCTGCCACTAATTTTTATACCTAAACCTTCATATTCACCTGCTAATCTTTCTTCAAGTTCTTTTCTTTGTTCTTTGGTTAGATAAGTTGTATAGTTATCCCCTAAGTAATTTAACATTGCATCCATTGCTGCATCCAACATTTTCTCTTTATCAATATCTTCATAATAATTATTAACAATATTTGAATATGCTTTTAGAAATTCATTTAGATTTTTGTCTGTTGATAAACCTTTATATGATAAATCATAATTATTAGTAACAATTATTCCTGCTGTTATTGCAGATATTAAAGATGTAATGCAAATTATGACAACTACACTCATTAAATTAAAACCTTTACCTTTTTTCATTTTTACTATCACCTATCATTATTTTATCATTATTATAAAAAAAAGAAAAGTTAAAAACTTTTCTATATGCTTAATTCTGCTTTAATTGTGTCAAGGTCTTCAATATATTTGTCAACTTTACCATTTTTTACTTTGATTAGTGTTAAATCTTTGAATGAAAACTCAGAGGCATTTTTTGCTTTTGGATTACTTTCTTTGTCTTTAGAGTAGAATTTTGCATTTAATTCATTATCTAAATCACAGAAGAATACTTTTTTAGCTTTATCATTTTTTAAATATTTTGTTACTATTGCAGAATAATACATTGCATTTTCATTTTTTTGATTATATACAATTACATAGTATTCATTGATATTTCTATTTAGAATAGTGCCAACACTTACTTTATCATAATCTATTACACCTGCAGTTACAGTTTCTTCATTATCAATAGTTTTTTTATCTTTTACAACTTTAGTGATTCCATAACAAGCTAGAACTACAATTATTATACCTAATAATATAAAGACAAATCTTTTTACTTCTTTTGCTTCATCAGTTTCATATTTATCAATATTGATTCCTTTCTTATTTTTGGTGTTAACCTTATCATTTAATTTAACTTTTTTCTTTGCCATACTTGACCCTCCATGATTTAATTATACATAATATATAACATTTTTGCAAGGTATTAACACTAAAAAAGAATAGATTTCTCTATCCTTATTTGGTTGATATAACTGTTTTAGAATTTCCTAGTGATTTTGCAACACTTACTAATTCATTTGTTGATAAGTCACTACTAACAAGATAGTAACTGATGTTTTCACTGTTCCAGCTTATAGAATTTGAACTTAAGGCAGCGATTGTTTTATCAAGCATAAGTGGATCTCCGAAAACTGGTATTATTTCAAAATCAGATGCACTTTTAGCTACTTCTTCTACAATAACAAAGTTTTTATCACCAGCAAATGTAAGTATAACTCTATCTCCATTTGATGTTTCAACTGTTTCTGAACTCTTTAAATGAGTATTTGTTGGAAGATATAATGGATAAATAATACCATCTAATGCTCCAGTTTTTTCATCACATTTATTATCTTTGCATGTTTTATTATCCTCTTTGCATGTTTCATTCATACAATCTTTATTATTAGTTTCTTTATTTTCATCTTTTGCTTTATTATCATTATTTATATCTTTATTTTCAACATTATTGTTATCTTTATTATCTTCACTATTCTTTACTAAATCATCTAAAACGAAGTCATCTTCTTTTAATTTAGCTTTTAAATTAATATCTTTAAATATAACTTTAATCTTTATTATATTATCTGAAGTATATACTTCAACCTTTTCTAAATTCATATCCTTATCAAAATACATCTTTTGATAACTTAACTCATCATTGTTCGGATAATTTACTTTACTTTTTAAAATGTAACCTTTTTCTAATTTTTCAAATTCCTTTTCATTATCATTTTTTAAATCATTTACTAAATTTTTAAGTAAATATGCTTGTGATGAATTTTCAGGCCAGACGCTATCAAATTTAAAGCTTTTGTTCAAACTTGGTGTAACAACATATAATCCTTCCTTATTCTTTAAAATAACTTGTTCATGGTTATTAGTTTGATTTACAAGTACAACCTTATAATAATCATCTTTTAAATAATAAGCATCAATATTATATGTAAATATTTCATCTCCACTGTTGATTTCCATTGTTCCATTCAATTTGTATGATTTACTGTTTTCAACCTTTTTAGTAAAGTCATTAACAGCATCTTCTAATTTATAGCTGCCACAACCTGTTAATGTTAATAACATAATCATTATTAATATTAAATACTTTTTCATTACCAAATCCCCTTTTCTAATAAAATATATTTTTTCTATTTTAAAATATGTATATTATTTACTTTATTGGTAAAAATATTATTAAAGGAGTGAAAATATGGCTATATTACAAAAAACTGCTTTAGTATTTACCATTGTTGGTGCTATTGTCTGGGGTATTTATGGATTATTTGATATAAATATTGTTCAACAATTATTTGGTAATATGAAAGTATTAGAAAAAATTATCTACATTATTGTTGGTATCTGCGGACTTATCAACATTGGATTATTCTTTACAGATATTCATGATTAACTTGAAAACATGGAAAAAGAATGACTCTTCGTCATTCTTTTTCTATGTTTCTGATATTTTTATCTTAACTTTGCTTGATACAACATATGTTACTAGTGGGTTAGTGTTATTGATTTTAATTTCTACTTCATGTTCACCAACACCTAATCCTGATAAGTCAATATATGGTGCTACTTGATATTTTTTGTCATTTAAAACTTTTTCTATTGCACTTGATACACCTTTAACTTGAACAGTTATATCTTTATTATCAATTAGATTTGCTGTTAGACCTTCACTTAAGTTAGTCGGTGTTATATTGTTACTTATATCTATAGTTTGTTGTACTTCTTCACCGAATGTTGCTGTTATTGTTACTTTTTCAGTACTCATTTTTCTAACACCATTTGGTTTAGTAATCGTAGCATTATATTTTTTAGTTCCTTCCTTACCTAGACCATCAATATTTATTGTAACTGGAACACTATTAATCTTGTCAATTTCTTCTTGATCACCATAGATTGTTATTGAATAATCTGCACTTCCATTTATAAGGATAGATGCTAAGGCTTTACCAGCGATTAATTCTCCGGTTGTTTCAATTGATACAGGTACTGCTTTTGAGTAACTATCTAATTTTACTGTAGCACTGATTGTTCCAGGAACAATTTCGATATTTGTTAATTTATTACCTTTTGAGTCATACGCCACTAGTTCAACATTATCTATATCATAGTTTCCTGCTTCAGTGAAGTTTTCTTTTGCTAAATCAATTAATGCTTTAACTGATGCAATTTCTTTTAGTGCATCACTTCCACCCTTTACTACGACTTCTGACTTACTTAATGTTACAGATTTAACACTTAATTTGCTATCTAGAGCATTTATATTTAATAAGTCATATGATATTGATTTAACTTGACTTTCTTTATTTTTAATCATTACTTGAACATATGATGGATCAAGTTTATATGTTAATGATTTTATTGGTTTTGAATATGAAAAATATACCTTGTAAGGATTATCACTTGGTTTATAATCAGATAAATCAAGTACGACTTCATATTCTCCTAATTGTTTTGCTAAATAAATATCACTTTTTCTACCCGTTAAGGTTATATCTACAGTTTCAGGAACCCCTTCGATTACATAAGCTTCTTCATTGTATTTAACCACAACTGGTATATTTGGTATTTCTTCAGCTTCTGTTTTAACTAAATTTATAACTTTTGAATCAATCAGCAAGAACATACCTACTGCTAAAATTAAAGATAAATATATTAAAAAGTTTGGTTTATTTAATAACTTATCTAATTTACCTTGGTTCTTTTTTGTTTTTTTAGATAGATAATAGATAAATCTACTTATTGGTACGACGATAAATTTATCTATAAAATTGTATATTTTTCTCCATAATCTTGAAATCATTCGTCTTCACCATCACTTTCATCTGCTTCGAAGAAGACTTCCATCTTAGGTTTTAGTTCATCAATTAACATCATTCTAAATTGATCAGAATCTAGATTATAATGTAGGTTTCCTTCAACTGCTATTGATAATCTACCTGTTTCTTCACTGACTATAAGTGCTATTGCATCACTTTCTTCAGCAATTCCTAAGGCAGCCCTGTGTCTTGTACCTAATCTTTTAGAAATATTTGGGTTCATACTTGTTCTAAATACTGCTCCCGCACATGTTATTCTGTCTCCTTGAATAATTACACCGCCATCATGAAGTGGTGAATTTGGAAAGAATATTGTTTCAAGTAATGAATCAGATATATCAGCATATACTTTTGTTGCATTTTTAATATATTCTTCTAAAGATATTTCTCTTTCTATAACTATTAGAGCACCGATTCTATTTTTCTTTAGGTATTCTACAGCACGCATTATTTCATATACAACTTTTTCTCTTTCATCAACTGTTAATACTTTGTGACGACCTAGAAGTTGAGTACGACCAAGAGATTCCAATACGCTTCTTATTTCTGGTTGGAATATTACTATTATTGCAAGTGGTCCCCACTGAATTGCATATTCAAGAATTACACCTACTGTATATAGATTTAACCAATCACTAAGTAACTTAACTAGTAAAATAATTATTACACCTTTTACTATTAAGACCATTTTTATATTATTTTTAACATTTTTTAATATATAATAAAATGCTATCCATACTAGACATATATCAAGCAATTTTGTAAATGTTTCCCATATTGTTGATAAATTCATTTAAACACCATCCTTAATCTACTTATTTATTATATCAAATTTTAGAACAAATAAAAAGGGGTAACCCCTTTATTTACATGTTGTTATTTTCATTATTCTTTATATTTGCGGTTTTATTTACATAATCTTGCAGTGAAACATTTTGATTTATTCCTGTTTTTACAGTACTTTCATTTGACATATTCATTTGAAAATTATTTGATGTATTAACATAGTTATTATTCATATTGCTCTCATCAAGTTTGAAATCACTCTTTTTTTCTTTTTTTAGATTAACAAAATAACCAATTAAAGAAAATATTAAAAATATAGTTATAACATCAAATATTAAGTAATGTTCTGTTAAAAAATCAATAAAACTTGTCATGTTTCCTCCTTAATTTATGGTTAATGTTTCTCCGATTGGTTGAATTTGAATAAATGTGTTTCCATCATTAACTTTTAGTTCTTCACCATTTGTGAAGTAATATTTTGTTTTTTCACTTCTTGATGATTTACTCCATTTAATTGGAATACTATATCCATCTGTTATATAGTAGCCAGTTCCTGAACCAATATTTTCTATATTTTGACGACCTTTGTTTTCACCATCATTTAATGTGTAGTTTTTTACTTGATACGTAATTATATTTTTAAAATGATATTGTTCTTTTGTCACATAATCTGTGTGAGCTTTACCATTAACGCTTCTTAAATAATATTGGTGATTACTATCATATGTATAACTTGATACCATTCCACTAGAATATCTGATTGAAACATTATCAGCTTTAGAACTTCCTTCCATTTCAGCTAAATTTATTTCATCAATACTATAATTTAATAATAAATTACCTTTTCTTGTTGTTCTTTTTTTACCAAGACCATTATTTAATTTTTCAATACTAGTAAATAGTGTATGTTCACTTGCTACATTAAGAGATTTATCTCTCCATCCTGTTTTTGTATTATCAACTACAATTCTGTCAATTCCAAGAGCACTAAAATCATTTTGTGCTTGAGGACTTTGTCCATGATGAACATAAATTGCATCGTTTTCTAATGCATAATCTAAAAAATAATGCCTTGCACTTCGAATTGAACCAATACGAGCAGTGTTTTGATCCATGAATAAAGCCATGTATCTTGTAATTCCACCTTCAACAATTATTTCATACATTATGTATGCATCTTGTAATCCACTTTGTAATGGTCTTGCTACATTAATATTATTAATCATTACAGCATATGGTCTAGATGTACTGTTTTCATCAACAATTTTTAATTTTTTTTGTGTTGTATTATCTTTTACAGTTACATCCGGAGCATTATCCTTAGACTTATCTTCTTTTTTATCTTTACACAATATAAAAGCCACTATTCCAAGTATTAATATTACAACAATTCCAATTCCAATAAATAACTTATTTTTATCCTTACTAATTTTAATTTTTAACGCTTTCATTTACTACCTCCGATATTTTTGTTCTCTTTCAATATCCCTTTTTTTTATTGTTTCTCTTTTATCATATAACTTTTTACCTTTACAAATACCTATTTCAACTTTAGCATAACCATTTTTTAAATATATTTTTAAAGGCACTAAAGTGTAACCATTACGGACTATTAATTCATGTAATTTCTTTATTTCATTTTTGTGAAGTAATAGTTTTCTTTCACGTGTTGGTTCATGATTAAAGATACTACCTTCATCATATTTATCAATGAACATGTTTATGACATATGCTTCATTGTTTTTGATTCTAACATAACTATCTGTTAGATTAACTGAACCCTTTTTAACAGATTTTATTTCTGTTCCAACAAGAACAATTCCTGCTTCTTTAGTATCTTCGACGAAATAATTAAAGTATGCTTTCTTATTTTTTATTTCCATCTTTATCTTCCTTTACTAATTCAAAATCAATTATTTTTTGATCCTTATTAGCGTTAATAACTTTAACTCTTACTTTGTCTCCGATACGATATTTAGTTTTTTTATCACTGCTTACTAAAGATAACAATTCAGGTACATGTTCAAAATAACCTGGCAGTGTACTTATGTGAACTAATCCTTCAACTAAATTTGAAAGTTCAATAAATAAGCCGAAGTTCGTTACACCACTGATGATTCCATCATATTCTTCACCGATATGATCTTCCATATATTCTGCCATTTTCATATCTAATACTTCACGTTCTGCTTCGATAGCATTAACTTCGGTTTCACTTGAATGTTCTGCGACATCAATTAGATATTTGGCATTAAAATTAATAGTTTCCATATCTATTCTATTTTCAAATAGGTATGTTCTTAATAATCTATGAACTGTTAAGTCTGGGAATCTTCTTATTGGGCTTGTAAAATGAGTATAGTTTTTACTTGCAAGTCCAAAGTGACCAATGTTGTTGGTACTATAAATAGCTTTTTTCATACTTCTTAAAAGCATATCAGATAAAATCATAAATTCATCTTTGTCTCTTAGTTCATTTAGAATTTGTTGCATTGTCTTTGGTGTCAAAGAATTCATGTTGACATTTAAATGATATCCAAGTTGCTTTAATAGATTACTAAAGTCTTCGATTTTATCACTGTTTGGTAAGTCGTGAACACGATAAATAAATGGAAGGTCCATATTACTTATGTGGGTAGCTACAGTTTCATTAGCTGCTATCATGAAATCTTCGATTAGTTTTTCACCAGTTCCTTGAACTCTTTTTACAATATCAATTGCTTTACCTTTTTCATCTTGAATTACTTTAGCTTCATCAATTCCAAAGTCAATATATCCACGGCTTATTTTTTCAGCACGTAAAATCTTAGCTAGTTCATGCATTAATTTTAAAGTATCTGCAAATTCTTCATAACCTTCTGGTATAATATTTTCATCTAAAATTTTGTTAACATTTTCATATGTCATTTGTTTTCTTGATTTAATATATGATGGGAAAATTTCATAATCTACGACTTTTCCTTTGTTATTAATTTGCATAACACAACTTATAGTTAAGCGAATAACTTCAGGATTTAAAGAACAAATACCATTTGACAATTGATGTGGTATCATTGGTATTACAGTATCTGCTAGATAACTTGATGTTCCACGAGTAAATGCACTTTCATAAAGTTCCGTTCCAACTTTAACATAATTTGATACGTCTGCAATATGAACTCCCAGTTCATAATTTTCTCCATTTTTCTTAACGCTTATAGCATCATCGATATCTTTTGTATCATTACCATCTATTGTAAATATCATTTCATTTGTTAAATCTTTTCGTCCGATAAGTTCTTTTTCACTTACTTCATCTGGTATATGTTTTAATTCTTCGATTACAGAATCACTGAATACTGGATCTATAGAATGTTTAGCTGCGATTGATAAAATGTCTACCCCAGGATCATTTTTATGACCAATTATTTTTTCCACTTTACCAAGGAATACTCTATCTCTGATTTCTTTTAATATAGTAACTACTACTTTGTGTCCTTCAACACACCCTTTCATACTTTCTTTAGTTATTCTAAATGCTACATTTAATTTTTCATCATCTGGTTTAAATGATAATTTTTTGTTGATAACTACCATTTCACCTACAACATATTTTAAATCTCTTTTTAAAATGTGTCTTATTACTCCAGATGGATCCGGGTCATCTAATTTAGATGTAATTTCAACTTCAACAAAGTCTCCGTTTATCGCTCCCATTAAATCCGTTTTATAAACAAAAACGTCTTCTCCATCTTTTACACTTACAAATCCATTACCATTTTTATTGATGCGTAAAACACCCACTTTAAGGGCTTTTGTATTTTCCATGAGAATGTATTCATGTTTTTTAGATTTATGCACTATTCCTTCTTCTACCAATTCATTTAATGCACTTTCCATTTCTTCAATTTCTTTCATGGAACTCATATGCATTTTTCTGTTAATGTCATTTAGTGTTTGTGCTTTTGTACATTCTTTTAAAACTTCAATAATTTTTTCTTTCATCCAATCTAACCTTCTTTATAGGTACAAACTATCTTTTCATCCTTCCAAGATACTTGTACATAACCTTTAGTATCTTCACTAATTTTCTTTTTGGTTAATGGATTTATTAAACTACTATCGATATATTCTCGGTTAATTAACTTTTCAAAATCAATTTTACATAAGTTTTTAAATGCATCACACAAGACTTCATTGTAGTTTTCATCTTCCGCTAATTTGCATGCTGCATTTTCAACTTTATTGTAATATTTTTTCACTTTTTTATCTTTTAAGCCACCAAAAATTAAAACGATAGCTAGTATAATCGCAATAACCCCAATTAAAATTAATAAAATTGTTTGAACCCGCTTTTTATCTTTCATATTTATCACACATAAAGTATATCATATTTGGATAAATTTAACTAGTCTTAAATTCACATTTTTTTTCATTATTTACCCATTTGATAGTTACTGTTTTTGTCCTTTCTTCTTCAATATTTTTTTTTGTACTTGGATTAGTTAAGTTTTTCCTTAAATATCCTTCATCTAGAAGTGTTCCAATAGATACTGTAGTATCAGTTGTCATATTCTTAACTTCAACATATACACACGCTGCATCTTCAATTGTTGTTTGATACTCTTTTATCTTTTTTTCATTTTCTCTTTGTGTCATTCCTGTCATACTTACTCCGACAGTTACAGAAACTGCTGCTAAAAGAGCTATAACTACTAGTATTTCAATTAATGTAAATCCATTTTTTTTCATATGTATCTCCTATCATTAATAATATTATACATTATTGACAAAAAAAAATAAAGTATGTTTCAACTTTATTTAATATAAGTTATAATCTTTGATGGTTGAAGAGCAAAAGCACTTATTTTTCCAAGTGTTTATCTTGGTTTGTGATAAGTTTAAAACAAAAAATAGTGGGATTAACCACTACTTTAAGAATAATATTAAAGATATTACAAAGAAAAGCACTCCTAGAATCATTGTTAATCTTGTTACAACAAGTTCTAATCCTCTTTCTTTTTGGTGTCCAAATAAATTTTCATTTCCACCAGTTATAATTGAACCTGCATCACTTGCTTTATTTCCTTGTAAAAGGACTATAGCAATTAATAATACAGATACTACAAGTAATATATTTTCTAACATATTTTAACACATCCGTTCTTTATTAATTTATCACAAGTTTATAAACTTTGCAACAATTATTTATTTTCTTCGTTATTTTTCTTTACTTTTTTCTTTGGTTCTTCTTTAACTTCTGTTTGTTTTTCTTCTTTGGTTTCTTCGATTGGTTTAATCTTTCCTGTTTCCACGATTGATTCAATTTGTTCTTTAGTAATTGTTTCGTATTGCATTAATGCATCACTTAAAGCAAAAATTAAATCTTTGTTTTCACCAATAATCTTTTTAGCTTTTTCATAACAATCTTCGATAATCTTACGAACTTGTTCATCAATTTCTAAAGCTACTTGATCTGAGAAATCTCTTGATTTAGCATAATCTCTTCCTAAGAAGACATTTTCACTCTTTTCTTCATATTGAACTGGACCTAAGTCACTCATTCCATATTCAGTAACCATACTTCTTGCAATACGTGTTGCTTTTTTGAAGTCATCACTTGCCCCGGTTGAAATTTCATGTAAGAACATTTCTTCACTTACACGACCACCTAGTAAACCAGTGATTTGAGCTAACAATTCATCTTTAGTCATTACGGCAATTTTTTCTTCTTTTGGAAGCATCATTGTGTAACCACCAGCCATACCACGAGGTATAATTGTAATTTTGTGAACTTCTTGAGCATCTTCTAACTTTATACCAATTACAGCATGTCCTGCTTCATGGATTGAAACAAGTTTCTTTTCTTTATCTGTAATTTTTCTTGTTGTTTTAGCTGGTCCGAGTAAAACTCTATCTGTTGCTTCATCAATTTCATCCATTGTTATGGCATGTTTGTTACGGCGAACAGTAAGAAGTGCAGCTTCGTTAAGTAGGTTTTCTAGATCTGCTCCAGAGAAACCTGGTGTACGTAAAGATAAATTTGTTAAGTTAACATCTTTTCCTAATGTTTTATTTTTAGCATGAACTTTTAAGATTTGTTCACGTTCATTAGCATCTGGTAGACTTACTGTTACTTGTCTATCGAAACGACCTGGACGAAGTAGAGCTGGGTCTAGAACATCTGGTCTATTTGTGGCTGCAATAATGATAATACCTTCATTTTCACCGAAACCATCCATTTCAGTTAATAATTGGTTAAGTGTTTGTTCTCTTTCATCATGTCCACCGCCAAGACCTGTTCCTCTTTGACGACCTACAGCATCAATTTCATCTATGAATATTAAACATGGAGCATTTCTTTTTGCTTCTTTGAACATATCACGAACACGTGACGCTCCGACACCTACAAATAATTCAACGAAATCTGAACCACTTATAAAGAAGAATGGTACATTAGCTTCACCCGCAATAGCTTTAGCAAGTAAAGTTTTACCTGTTCCTGGAGGACCTACTAATAAAACTCCTTTAGGAATTCTTGCTCCCATTTTTTCAAACTTTTTAGGGTTCTTTAGAAAATCAATTAATTCTTCAACTTCTTCTTTTTCTTCTTTTAATCCAGCTACATCTTTGAAGCTCTTCTTATCAGAATCATTGCTTAATCTAGCTTTACTTCTACCAAAATCCATTGAGTTCTTATTGGAATTAGCTAATTTTGTAAATAAAATATACATTATTACTACCATTAATAATAAAGGTAATACATTAACTGCTAAATATAGAATTATGTTTTCACCTGGATCTGGATTTGTATCATATTCTTTTACATTATTTTCATTAATAAGTTCAAGAACTGTGTCTAGTTCACTTGCTACAACTCTTGATGTAAATTTTTCAGATTTTTTATATCCTTCTAATCTACCTTCAATAACATATATACTTTTGTTACTTTGAGGAGTAACTGTTACTTCTGTTACGTTATTTTCTTTTAATTCTGAGATTAATTCCCCTGTTTTTAGTTCTTTAATTGTTGTTCCTTGCATATTTAGTGCAAGTAGTACAAAAGCAATTACTGCCATTAGAACTACATAGGGTAATAAATTTTTAAAATTATTATTTTTTTTCATTTTTGTATTCATTTATACGATTCACCTTGCCTCACATTTAATTATTATATCATATTTTTCAGAAAAGTCTTTAGAAAATTGTGATTTTTTTAGATTTGGTACCCATAAAATGGTATTATTTGCATCAACTAGGATGGGATAAGTGCTTCTTTTATGTTTCGGAACCTTATTATCTATAAAAATATCACTTACTTTTTTACTACCATTTAAATTCTTAACAACTATTCTATCGCCATTATCAAATGACCTTATATATAAAGGAAGTTTTATTTCATTACTATTTAATAATATACATGAATTTGTATTATCTTTTTTAGTCTCATCATTATAATAAAAGTAATAATCTGATAATTTCATATCTTTATCTATTAAAACTTTATTTAATATTTCACTATTTTTCTTTAAAATCAAAATTTTTCCATAACTATTTATTCCTTGATAGTTGTTGTTTAAATCTATTTCTTTGTTATCTAATGAGTATAACTTCATTAGATTTTTCATTTGTTCATCAGATATGTCAAATATATCATCTTTTTGAATTTCTTTAATAAGTAATTCTAGAGCTTTTCTTTTGATAAAATCACTTTCGCCCTTTATTTTGTTGATAATTATTTTGTTATCAACAATAAAATTATTATTTCTAATATAAGTATTAACAAAATTATCATATTCTATTAATTCTTTTGAAAATTTTAAATATTTTTCGTGCACCTTTTTATTCTCTTTTTTTAAAAACGGCAATATATAATGGCGGTATTTATTTCTAGTGTGTTTTAATTCTTCATTAGTTTTATCAATGCGATATGGAATATTTTTATCATTTAAGTAGTTTAGAATGTTTTCTTTTGTGGTACTTAACAATGGTCTTAGAATTTTATAGTTATTGTTTTCATTAATCATTTTAATTCCTATGTAACCACTTAAATTACTTCCACGAGTTAAACGCATTTGAATTGTTTCAATTAAATCATCACCATGATGTGCAGTTAATAAAACATTTGCATTATACTTTTTTATTAATTTATTAAAGAAATCATATCTTCTTTTGCGAGCATCTTCTTCACTAAATTTATTGTTGCTATATTTAGTTATTTCAAGCAATTCAAATATTAAGTTATTTTCTTTTGAATAGTTTTCTACCATTTCTTTTTCTTCTTCGCTTTCAATTCTTAATTTATGATTTACATGAGCAACTATAATTTTTAAATTTAGTTCATTTTTTAATTCATTTACTAAGCTTAATAAGCACATTGAATCTGGTCCACCACTGCAAGCTACTACAACTATGTCATCTTTATTAATATTTTCTTTTAAAAATTCTAGTTCTATATTCATTTTAGCTCCTTTAGATTATACACCAACATATCCATAATATTGCCATCCAATATCTTTTCTGGTTCATTATTTTGATAATTAGTACGATGATCTTTAACCATTTTATAAGGTTCTAAAATATAACTTCTTATTTGGCTTCCAAAATTGATACTTGATGATTCACCCTTTAATTCATTTGTTTTTTGTCTTTCTTTTTCTAGTTCAATCATGTATAACTTATTTTTTAACATTTTCATGGCTTGTTCTTTGTTATTTAATTGACTTCGTTCATTTTGACAAGTAACTACGGTTTTAGTTGGTATATGAGTTATTCTTACTGCGGAATTACTTGTATTTACAGATTGACCTCCAGCTCCACTTGAATGATATACATCTATTTTCAAATCACTTTCTTTTATTTCAATGTTTATTTCTTTTTTTATCTCTGGCATAATACTTACTGATGCAAATGATGTATGTCTTCTTGCTCCGGCATCAAATGGAGATATTCTAACTAAACGATGAACACCAGTTTCATTTTTTAAATAACCATACGCATAATCGCCACTAATTTTTAAGGTAACGCTTTTTATACCAGCCTCTTCACCATTTTGTTCATCAATTATTTCCCACTTATAGTTGTATTTTTCGCAAAATCTTTGATACATCCTTTCAAGCATGCTTGCCCAGTCACATGATTCAGTTCCTCCAGCTCCGGGATGAATTTCTAAATATACATTTAATGAATCAAATTCCCCGTTTAGAGTAACAGCTGTTTCTAAGTCATTTATTTTACTGCTTAGTGTTGATAACTCTTCGCTTATCAACAAAATAATATCGTTATCAACATCACTATTTAATAATTCTAAACCTTCATTAATTTGTTTATTTAAATCACTATATAGATTTAATTCTTTTTTTAAGTTTGATAATTCCTTATTAACTTCGTTTGCTCTATCAACATTTTGCCAAAAATTTTCTTTTGTTTGTTCTTCTTCTAGTTCTTTGATTCTATTTTTCTTTTCTTCTAAGTCAAAGATACCTCCCAAGATCATTCAAAGTTTTATTATACTCTGATAATTTTGTTAACAATTCTTCTTTTTGCATAGTTCTTCCTTTCTTTTGAAAATCAAAAACACTCACTTTTTTTGCCAGTAAATAAATTATAATATATATACGTATGTTAATCAAGTGTTTTTTTATTTAATTTTTATTATAGAAAAAAGATACAGAATTATTCCATATCTTTAAAATATTATTTAATTTTTCTTGCTTCAAGGTAATATCTCTTGTCATATGAATGACCCATTGAGAAAGTTTTTCTTGGAAGTGAACCATCAAGAATTACTGTTTTAAACAATTCACTCTTAGGCATAGCATCAAATATAAAACCTACATTATTATCATTTTTACGAGTTAATTCTTTAGTTACTTCTTCACCATGAATATAATCTATTTTTCCAGCATTTTCTTTTAGATATTCATCTAAAAATATTTGAATTGAACCAACAGAAATATTTGATTTTGGATTTTCAATATACCAAATTTCATCTATATCTTTTGTTATTATTTCAAATTTTTCGCCGTTTCCTTCTTTGTTAATAATATAATATTCTTTTAATTTTTTTATTAAATTTTCTGGATTTGTATCAAAAACAACTCTGTTGATTGCTTCAAATTCTAATGCATCACTATGTAAATTTACAAGTTCCACTAAAGCATAACGAGCTGGGTTATTTAAGTATTCTTCTTCACTCATTGTTTTCTTTAAGTTTTCATAACAAGCTTTTGCTGTTGCAAGTGAATGATTTCCATCTCCCATGGCAAATAATAAAACACCTTTATTTTTAACATCATACTTCTTTTCAAATGAATCTTCATCTGCTAGAAGTTCTAACTTTCTATCAACTTCATCCATTGTGCCATTATTAAGTAAATATCCTTTGATATGTCCACCATCTTTCATTAAGTCAAAATCATAAACTACATCATTTTCGTTTACTTTTGTTTTTAGTGATTCAATAATGTCTTTTTTGTAATCATCAATTAAAATCATAATATGAGGAAGTTCTAAAGTTGCGTTTTGTCTAATTTTAACACGTGGCGGTATTCTTTCTATAACTGTTTTTTCTGTTGCTCTGATTGGGGTTTGACTTCCAACTTCATAGTTATAACCTTCAAGGTCAACGATTCCCATTAAACCTTCGCGGATTTTTCCATCCTTTTGAGTTCTTTGTAAATATATCATGATATCTTTATATTCATTAAAGAAATTTTCATCCATTAATTCTTTCATATTTTCGTTAATGTTATTAATTCTTTCTTGAATATTTTCTTCTTCAAGATATATTTCTGGTAATGTTAATTTCAATGTTGATGGATTTTCTCCGACGATTTTTTTAACATCAGCCCAATATTCTGGTTCACTTGTATATTGGTCACAAGCTACTACACTCCATTTTGTCATATCCGTATTTTTAGGAAGTAGTATATTTCCTCTTTTAAAAGGTATTTTCATTTATTTCATCTCCTTATAAAAGATTATATCATAATTATTTTTTATTTTAAATCTCTATTGTTGATATTTTGTTATATCATCAACTTTTAAGGCAAAGTATGGAACATCTTTGTTTTCTTCTTTGATAAATAATGCAAAAGTATCATCAACGTTGAAGTATCTTACATCATCTGGTCCACTACTCACTGTTTTTGTCATATCCATTGCTGCTTCGCTTTTTACTTTTCCACCAGTTTCATCTAATCTAAATTCAATACTTTGAAGTGCTTGATATATTTCACATTCATCGCCATCTTTTGCTAAAAACTTTTTATTTTCTAGTTCTTTATATTCTTGTTTTACTTTTAAATCAATATATGGAGCTTTGAACGTATCTTCATTTGAAAGTTTTTCATCTCCGGAATATTCTTCTTTATTTTTCAATAAATTTTCATATATTGTTGCAAATGTATCTCCGTTTGGATTTTTATAAAATATTACTTCATCATTATTTTTTGTTGCAACTGATACTGCAAATTCATCTGAATTGTTATAAAATAATACTCTTATTTGACTTCTTACTTTTTCACCAGATTTTGTATTTATGCCAAAATATCTAATATTTTCTTTATCACTAAATGATGCGTTATCTAGTGTTTTAAATTTGTATTTATATTCAAATTCACGATATAACATTGAATAGAAGAAATATCTTTTTGTGTTTGATTCATTATTATTTAAATCTTCTTCATTCCAACTAAAATCATTTAAGATATCGCTTTCTTGATTAAATTTTTCTTTGATACCTTTTTCAATTTCTTCTTTTAGTTCCAAAGTTTTAAGTCCATAATTTTTGTAATAATAATCACCCGATATCATATCTTCAGTGAAGTACTCCTTGTTAAGATTTTCTACCGCTTTGTTTTTAGTTTTGAACGTTATATCTTGCTTTACAACTTCATTTTTTAAGTCATTCCAAACCAATTGAAATGTTGGACTCCATGCTGTGTCTTTGGTTATTTCATCATACATCGTTGGTATAACTGTTACACCTTCAGTTTCTTTGATTGGTTTCTTGTTTTCTTTTTTTACTGCTAGTGCTATTACACTGATGATAAGCACTACGATAATACTTATTTTTAGAATTGTTTCTTTTTTTTCCACAAACATCATCTCCTTATATTAATAATAACATAAAGTTTCATTTATTTAAATAGTTTTATAAAATATCTTCTGCATCTAATTCATAATGCATAACTATGTCTCTATCATAATAAGTTATTCTGCCACTGGGTAATAGCAACATTCTATTTATTCCTAAGTTGTCAACAAAATCTAAGTTGTGGGAAACTATCAACATTGTTCCTTCATATGTTTTGAAAGTATCTGCAATTATTGCTTGAGTCATTGGATCTAGATGATTGGTTGGTTCATCAAGTAATAATGTATTTGCTCCACTTAAAGAAATTTTTGCTAAAGCTACACGACTTCTTTCACCTGGTGATAATACTGAAATGTTTTTGTATATATCGTCTCCGGAGAATAAAAAACTACCAAGTATTCTTCTAATTTCATAATCTGCTAAACCAAAATTTTTAAAATTATCAAGTATAGTTTTGTTGGTATCTAATATTTCATGTTCTTGAGCATAATATGATATATCTGTTTTGTCTGTTATTTCTATGTTACCCTCGATAGGTTTTAAGTAATCCATTATTAATCTTAAGAGAGTTGTTTTACCAATGCCATTTTCACCTACTACTAAGAGTTTTTCTCCACGTGATAAATCAAAGTTTAAGTTTTGATATAATAAATTATCTTCGTCATAACCAAATGTTAGATTATTGCATTTTAACGGAATGCTATAACTTGGTCTATTTATTTGAATGTTGAATCTTGTGTAATTATTACTTTTTTCTAAAGTTACTTTTTCTTTTTGTAATCTTTCCAATTTTTTAATTCTATCTTTTGCAATGTTCGCCTTTTTTTCATTACCACCAATATATTTTACAATTATATTTTTTAATTTTTCTTCTTCCTTTATTTGGCGATCATATAACCTTTTCTTTGCTAAATCTCTTTCTTGTTTTATTTTTTGGTATTTTTCATAGTTACCATTGTAAATTGTGGTATCATGTTTTATTTTATCGACATATAATGTTTTGTTGGTAACTTCATTTAAGAATTCTGTATCATGGGAAATAACTAAGATGATTCCATGATATTTTTTTAAATAATCTATAATATAATCTTTTGTATCTAAATCTAAATGATTGGTTGGTTCATCTAATAACAATATTTCGGGGTTACTATATAATAATCTAGCAAATGCTATTTTTGATTTTTGCCCCCCAGAAATGTCTTTTAGTTTTAAGTCTAATAATTCATCATTTATGTTCATACCACTTATTATTTTAAGAAGTATTGATTCCGCGTTGTATTCATCATAATATTCCAGCATTTCACTTACTCTATTTATTTTTTTATAATATTTTTTTAATTCATAATCATTATCTATAGTTGCTATTGTTTGGTATAAATCTTCGAGTTCTTTTTTTAAATTTTTTATTGGTCTTCCATCAAGAAGATAATCAAATACAGTTTCTTCTTTATCTTCTACATCATCCATTATAACTTGAGGCAAGTATCCAATTTTTATTTTGGTATCTAATTTAATAGTTCCACTATCCGGAGTTAAATTACCTAATAATATATTTAATAATGTTGATTTACCTGCTCCATTTACTCCAATTATACCAACTTTATCATTGTTATTAACTTGGAATGAAGCATTATCAAAAATCACTTGGGTACCAAATGACATGCACAAATTATCTATTTTCATGGATAACACTCCTTCCTTTTTGTTTATTATAATATATATCAACTTGTTTAACAAGTAATTTTTTAAAAGCGTTTTTATTGTAACATACGTTTGAAATATTGCCAATACATTTGTTTGAAAATTTATTTAATAAAAAAGACCTATTTGTTAATAAGTCTAATTTAATTTTTTATCTAATAATTTTAGTAGAGCTTCATTACCTTTTTCTGTTAAATGAATTCCATCTGCCATTAAATAATTTTTATTTTTTTGAATTTTACTATAGAAATTTATTACTTCAACATTATCATATTTTGATAAGCTATCTAATGGTTTTCCACTTGATACAATATATAGTTTACTATCTTTACATAGTTCAATTAATTCTTGATATTCTTTTGTTGATATAATTGTTGAATTATCAAAAGCTATTACTATTTTTTTAGATAACATATCTTCTGCGATGGCTTTTTCAATTGATGCTTTTAAATCTAAATAACTAAATTCTTTTTTAACTTCAAATTTTGCATCAGAGAAGTTTGTTTGAATTGCTTCGAAGTTATAGAATAAAATATCATTACCATAGAACATGGTTTTATTTTTTAACTCTTCTTTATGTTCTTTGATTAATTCATCTTTTTTAGTTTTAAAATTATCTTTGTATACATTATAGATTGCATTATAAACAATATTTGTATATTCCTTTCTACCTTTTGGAGGAAGATGAATACCATCTGAATAGAACCAATCTTTTTGTCCTTGTGATAATGTGTACCAATCAATGATGTGAAGGTTAGGATATTTTGTTGATAACTCATTTAGGCTTTCATTAACACTTGGCATATTTGTTGTATTTATCCAGAAAACTGTTCGATCTGTTAAAAGATCCATTATTTTTTCTTTGCAACCGTTTTTACAATCACCATTTGTTCCAAGATGGATAACTACTGGGTCACCAAGTTTGTTATTTTCTTTTAATTCACTGATTATTTGGTAACCTACGTATGTTGAACGTGATTCTTTTGAATCAAAATAACTATTTGGGAAAGTTTCATGTAAATTGTTCATTGCTCCGAGCATTACTGAGTCACCGATGAATGTTACTGGTAAAGCCTTGGTTAGTTCTTCATAGTTTGCTTCAGATTCTAACTTTTTTAATTCTTTTGTCCAGTCATTTTCTTCTTGTTGTTTTATTTGTTGGTACTCCTTTTGTTTTTCTTCCATAATTTTTGCATTTTCTGCGAGTTCTGCTTCGAGTTCTTTCATTTCCTTTTGATGATTTTTTACTGTTATGTATTTGTAACCTCCAAATGTCGATGCTCCGATGATGACAATTAATAAAATGATACCAGTAACTTTAATTTTTTTTCTTTTTCTTGTAGCCATATTTAATATATATGAAAGTATTATTGTAACTATAATTATCAAAGGCGTTTTCAAGTGATGATTAATGTTAATATATTGTGATAAGTAAATTACCGGATATTGAATTAAATATATTTCATAACTAATATCTGATACTTTTTTTACAATTTTATCAAAAATATTTAACTCAGTCTTGTTAGTGGTTCCATAATCTATAAGACGACATGAGATAAGAGTTACTAAAATCATGCTTATTGTAAAAAGATTTGATGTTGATTTTACAAATATAAATAAGATTAGGGAAATACCAAGATAAATATAGAATAATACTTTCGATAATCCTCCTTTCTTTATTTTTTCTGGTATTAATGGTTTATAATATGAATGAATAAATCCTAGTGATACTCCGAAGAATATCGAGAAACATCTTGCAAATGTGTTATAGTATGCATTCATGATATTTGATGAATGAGATGCTATTAAAAAGTAGATGATGCTTGCAGTGGCAAACACTAACGGAATTATACAAGGCATTATTTTATCTATTTTTTCACCAGATTTTTTTAGTAATTTAAATAGGAATGGGAATATTAATTCAAATTGAAGAAGAATTCCAATGTACCATAGGTGCATGAATGGTGAATCAACATGTCTTGCAAAGTAATCTAAGTTAGCACTGATCTGCCAAAAGTTGTTGTATCCCAGTAGTACTGATGTAGTTTCATTTTTAAGGCTTATCCAATAAACATTTTTAAAAAATGATGTTACTCCGATTGTTATGAATACTACAATCACTAACGGAATATATACTTTAATTAATCTATTTTTGTAGTATTCTTTTATTGAAAAGGCTTTCTTTTTAAATGATGATACTACGGATAAATAACCAGTTAATACAAAGAAAGTGCATACAGCTAAATACCCACCTTTTAATAGACCAAGGTGATAAAATAGTACTGCGATGCACGCTACTAATCGGATTATATTTAAATCTTTGTAATATTTTTTACTGCTTTCCATTTTCCACCTCTGAATATTTTTTTAACGTACTAATTATATCATGGATGAGGCAGAACTAAAAGCTTTTTGATTAAGTTTATTAAATATTTAGTTTTCTTGACATTTTTTGTGCTGGATTTTCTAGTTCCATCACTAAACTTTCTATTAGATTTTGTAATTCTAAGTTGTCTTTTACAACCAAATCTTCTGGATTTAATTTAGCAAGAAGCACATATTTTTTGTAAACGTCTTTATAGAATATACATGGAGTTTCATCATTAATAACTGATAGTTCTAACCAACTCATTCCTTCAGAAAATGTAAATTTTGGATACATTTTTCTCATTTGTCCGAATGTGTATACTTCTCCAACATAGATGTTGAATAAATATTGATCAAGTTCTTCGTTTGTTTCATAAACTTCAAATTTTAGGTTTCCATTAATTAGTTCAGTGTACTTATCTTCAGGAAGATTCATAACTAATGGGCTTGTTTCTTCAGTTTTAACTGAATCAAATCCTTTGCTATATGTGTTTATTATTTTTAATTTAATATTTTTTTCTGTTTTCATTTTTATATCTCTCCTTCTTAACGTGTATGCACTATTATAGAAAAATATGTATTCGTTGTCAAGCAATTTGAAGATTAATTTTTTTGTGAATTTAAAAAATGTTAATAACTATGTAGTTATCAACACTTTAAGGTAATAATCTTTCTAATTTTGTTTCTTTTGAATTTATGTTATTTATTATTTCTATGAATCTTTCATTATTGATATTGCCTAGTAATTTTCTTATTTCATCTTCGTTTAAATAAGATAGAAAATCCATTATGTATTTATATTCCATTTCAAATATTAACTTTTCCTTATATTTTTGCATATTTTCTTGCCAAAATGATGTTTGGTTTAATTCTTTGTGATATGTGTTCAATATAAATAATAGATAATTTTTTATCTTGTGATTTAATTTTAAATCAGAGATATTTATTTCTAAATTTATATTTTCTAAAGAAATTCCCGATTTTTTTAAAAAGTCATTATTTTTAGAAAAAGAAAAGTCTAAAGATATGGAATTTTCATTTACATTAAAGTTGTATATAATAGGAAAATTCAAAAATAAGAAGTCCATTAATTCTTTTAGAGTGTTATTATCTAGATAATTTGATATTAATATTTTTCCTTTTTCTATGCTTTCTTTGAAACTTTGGGTTCCATCAAGTATGTTTATAAATGTGTATGGCAAGTTTTCTTCTTCCACCAAATTTATTATTATGTCTGTTGCTGGTCTTTTGAAACTGGGGATATTTAAATCTATTCGTGGTGTTTTAACTGGATGTAATTTATTAATTAAATCTATTATTATTCGCGTTACTTCTTTTTCATTTGTTAGTTTCATTTCCAAAACCTCCGATAATTATTATTTTGTTAGTATATTTTTTTGCAAACACATATCATATACAACCATTATAATATTTGTTATATTATTGTTGTAGTGCTTACCTGTGAAGGATTAAAGATGGGTTCTCGAATGAGAGTAGGTATACGATTGTATACTTAGAATTCCTTTGCCCTGGGGTATGCTTTTTTATTTTGTTAATCTTCTTGCTAATTGTTGATAACTTTGATTGTAATTTATATATGATTGTAATGCACTTATGATGGCACTGCTATCGAATATGTCTCTTTTATAAAATCCATTTGTTAAATAACCTGATATACCATTTGATTTTTTGTTTTCACTATTTTCTATGATTAATTCAATTACTTTATTTAATGAGTTGCCATTACTTACCCAGTCAAACATTGCCTTAGAAATTTGTAATCCTTGAGATTTTCCAATAAATTCATTATTTTTATTATCTATGATTGAAGCATAAGTTACAATAAAATATATGTTATTAACTTGTTCATAACCACCTTCGATGCTTATTAATAAGTCAAAATCAATGTTGTTTTCTTGACAGTATTTATATAAATTTTTATTTCTATTTTGAGCTCCGATTAGAGTGTCTTCATTAATTGGTTTTGAACTAACTTGGGATGGAACATCTATTGGTGTTATTTTTATATCATTATATCCGATAGATTCCATTGCTAATTTTATTGCATTTGCTTTTGATGGATTTTTAGAACCTAATATGATTTTCATTTTTAACCTCCTTATTTTGAACTTGGAACTTTTTGAGCCAAGTTCTACCATTATTTAATTAGTTATATTTATTTTCTCTTCATTATCTGCATAGGTTACACTAAATTTTATACCTTTTAAATTATTATTTATTGCTTCTTTTTCAAAAGTTATCATGTCTGTTGGTAAGTTGTTGATATCTACCCAGGTTAATTCACTACATTTTTCTGGTTCATTGATAGTTATTTTGCCATCATATTTATTTATTTCAAAGTACACATCATAGTATGGTGGTAATGATTTGTTTTTTCTGTTAACTACGAATGTATCAACTATATATTTTGGATCGATTGTTATGTTTAGTTCTTCTTTTGCTTCACGTATTAATGCTTCATATGCATTTTCGCCTTCATCTATGTGACCAGCTGGCAGTGCTAAAAATCCAGGCCATAGTTTTGTTCCTTGTCTTCTTTGTAAAAGAATTTCTCCGTTTTCATTTTTGATAATTATATATATTGATGATAAAAATTTTTCTCTTTCTTTTTTCATTTTAATCACTTCTTTCCTTATCACATAACAATATTACTATCTATTCTGTTTTTATTTTTTCTTCGATTTGGTTGCTTATTTTCTTTAAAGATTCTAAATATTCTTTTTCTAATGGGCTAATTGTTTTTACTTGATATTTTCTATACTCTTCCTTGGCTTTTTCAATTGCTTTTTGGTGACTTATAGTACCTGATCCAACAAGTATTTTTTCGCCAGTGCTGGATAGAATTAAATCTAGTTGTTTTATATAATCTAACATGTACATTGGATTATGTCTAATGGCTTGAATTTCTGCAAAGTCGAAATATCCTGACACTAAATTATTTAGTATTTTTAATTCTTCTTCAGACAAGTAATTTTTCGCTATAACAACATCACTCATTATTGGTAAATCGCCACTAAATGTTGTTAGCCCCATAAATGGTTTGTTAGAATCCGCTCTTTCATATATAACTTCTGAAGCTGTATGTCCATGTGTTGCATAGTGAAGTTTGTTCTGAACAATTTTAAAAAAATCAATCGATTTACTATCTTTTGGGTTATAATCTACTGCCGTTGCGTATAAATCAAGAACTTGTCTATATAACATTTTCTCTGATGATCTTATATCTTTAATTCTTGCTAATAATTCCTTCCAATAATTTCCACCACCGGTTCCTTTAAGTCTTTCATCGTCCAAAGCAAATCCTTTTATCATATACTCTTTTAATCTTTCTGTTGCCCATTTTCTAAAGTTCGTAGCAATTTTAGATTTTATTCTATAACCTAAGGAAATTATCATGTCTAAATTGTAAAATGGAATTTCTCTTGAAACGTTTCTATTTCCTTCTTTTCGAACTTGTCGGAAATTCTGACAGGTTGAATTCTTACTTAGTTCTTCCTCTGCATAAATATTATTTATATGTTCAATAATATTTGATCTTGATGTATTAAATAATTCTGCCATTTGTTGTTGAGATAACCATACTGTTTCCTCTTCTAGTTTTACATCTATTTTTGTTTTACCATCTTCTGATTGATAAATTACTATATTATTTTTTTCTTCCATTAAAACCTCCTTATTTTTAAATTAAAAGGTGTAACCTAATTATATTGTCTACACCTTTGATTTTTATTAAATTTATTTACTTTCCACAGCAATTTTTGTATTTTTTGCCACTGCCGCAAATGCATGGGTCGTTACGTCCTATTTTGTGACTAACTCTTTTTGGTTCTTTTTTAAGTTTTTCTTTTCCGTCATTTGCTGTGCCCTTTAGGGTTTGTTTTCTTTCGATATTTTGACGAACTTCTGCTTTTAGCAAAAATAATGCGATATCATTGTCAATTTTG
The DNA here is from genome assembly GCA_000438075.1 of Clostridium sp. CAG:609. GTDB lineage: Bacteria > Bacillota_I > Bacilli_A > RF39 > UBA660 > Onthocola_B. Next base: position 26,867 of record FR903542.1, read on the forward strand.
TTTAATAGATTATCAAACATTTCAAATCCTTCCATTGTGTAGACTTGAACTGGGTTTGATTGTCCGTAACCACGAAGGCCAACACCTTCTTTTAAGTGTTCCATTGCACTCATGTGGTCAACCCAACTTGTATCAATTACACGAAGAGAAATTGCTTTTTCAAAATCATTCATAAGTGGTGAAGAAATCATTTTCTTTTCATAGTCTTTGATAACTTGTTCACTTAGGTAATCAATTACTTCTTGTTCTTTCATCCCTTCGAGAGCCTTTGGATTTAAATCTTGGTTCTTTAAGAAGTTTGTGTTTACATATTCAGCAATTTCTGCTAGGTCATTTTCTGTTAGCATGTTTTCTGGTGGAATATGGCTGTCAACTAAATTTGTAATTGTGTTTTTGAATGTTTCAATAATTTTATCATGGATACTTTCGTTATCAAGTATTTCATTTCTTTTTGCATATATTATTTCTCTTTGTTCATTTAAAACGTTGTCGTAGTCAAGAAGACTCTTTCTGTAATCGAAGTTATTTCCTTCAACTTTCTTTTGAGCCGATTCAATACTACGGGTTAGAGCTTTTGAACGGATAGCTTGATCATCGTCGATACCCATGCTGATTAACATATTTTTAATTTTTTCTGTACCGAATCTACGCATTAAGTCATCTTCGAAAGATACGAAGAATTGACTTGTTCCGGGGTCTCCTTGACGTCCAGAACGACCACGTAATTGGTTATCGATACGACGGGATTCATGTCTTTCAGTACCTATGACATATAGGCCACCGATTTCACGAACACCTTCACCAAGTTTGATATCTGTTCCACGTCCAGCCATGTTTGTAGCTAGAGTGATAGCATCTTTTTCACCAGCATGAGCGATGATTTCAGCTTCTCTTTCGTGGTTTTTAGCATTTAATACTTCATGTTTTAAACCATTTTTTGTTAATAATTTGCTTAATTTTTCATTTGATTCTACGGAAATTGTACCTATTAGAATCGGTTGATGCTTTGCATGTATTTCTTTAATCACATTAATTATAGCTTTGTATTTTCCATTTTCACCAGAATATACTAAATCAGGTAGGTCTTCACGGATTACAGGTTTATTTGTAGGTATTCTAATAACGTACATGTTATAGATATTTCTAAATTCTTCTTCCTCAGTTTTGGCAGTACCAGTCATGCCTGATAATTTGTTATACATTCTAAATAAATTTTGGAAGGTAATCGTTGCCATTGTTTTAGTTTCGGTGTTGATTGTTACACCTTCTTTTGCTTCGATGGCTTGATGTAATCCTTCAGAGTATTGTCTTCCGTGCATTAGACGACCTGTGAATGGGTCAACGATTATAATTGCATCATTGTCCACTACATAATCGATGTCCTTTTTAAAACCATAATTTGCTTTTAGAGCTTGGTTGATGTGATGCACTAGGTTTGTGTTATCTAAATCATAAAGATTTGTTATGTTTAGAAGCTTTTCAACCTTTTTACTACCATCTGCTGTTAGTGATACACTCTTGGTTTTTAAATCAATCGTGTAATCGTCTTCTTCTTTTAGTCTCTTTGCAACTCTGTCAGCTTCGATGTATAAACTATTTGTGTTGAATTGTCCTCCACTTATGATTAAAGGTGTCCTTGCTTCGTCGATTAAAATTGAGTCAACTTCATCGATGATACAAAAGTTAAGTCCACGTTGAACTCTATCTTCGCGTCTTACCACCATGTTATCACGCAAGTAATCAAATCCAACTTCATTATTTGTTGAATAAGTTATATCTGCGTTGTATGCTTCTTGTTTTTCTTTTGGTGATAGTTCTCTTAGATTAATTCCTACAGATACACCCAATAAATCATAAATTGGACGCATCCATTCTGCGTTACGACTTGATAGATATTCGTTAGTTGTTACTACATGAACACCTTTACCGCTTAGTGCATTTAAATATGCTGGTAGGATAGTTGTTAAAGTCTTTCCTTCACCAGTTTTCATTTCAGCGATATTTCCATAATGGATTGCTAAGCCTCCGAGTATTTGAACATGGAAAGGCTTTTCGCCGATTGCACGATAAGCTGCTTCACGAGCAAGTGCAAATGCGGGAACAACTATATCTTCAAGAGTTTTTCCTTCTTCTAACATGGCCTTAAATTCTAAAGTCTTATCTTTAAAATCTTCATCTTTTAGAGATTGCATCTCTGGTTCAAGCTTTTCTATTTCTTGAGCTAATTTTTCAAAGCGACATAATTCTTTATATTCACTATCTAATAATTTTTTTAAAAAATTCATTTTATCATTTCTCCCTAAGATGTATTATACCATAACTAGGTAAAAAGAAAAAGACTTTTTATGTTGTTACGCTGCCTCACGGCAGAGTTTTTCTGCTTCGCGGGGATTTCTCCCTCCACAGACCAGATTCGGATCCTGCCGACCCTACTTGTTTTTTATGTTTTTCTTTTTATCATGGTACTGCCTCCCTGATAAAATTTAGAATAGCATATACCAAGTATATTGTCAATACTTTTGTATAGACATAATTCGACAAAATTTTTACAAAAAAAGACTAAATGAAATAATATTTCATTTAGTACTTTGGTTATTTAACGTTTATTATACCATAGCTTCCGTCTTTTCTTTTGTATAAAACGGATACACAATCTTCATCGATGTTTTTAAATACAAAGAAATCATGATTTAAAAGTTCAATTTGGATTAAAGCTTCTTCTTCATCCATTGGTTTCATTTCCATTTCTTTTCTTTTTACGATTTTTTCATCATTTTCTTCTTCATCTGAAACATCAAAATCAAAACTCATTTCAAATTTAGGAACATCGCGATATTTCTTTCCTAGTCTGGCCTTGTTTTTTCTTATTTGACCTTCTAGTTTGTCAATAACTAAGTCCGTTGCTGCATAAAGGTCAGGATGTCTTTCTTCAGCTCTTAAAGTAAATTTACTAGTTGGTACTGTAACTTCAATACTTTGATCTTGGTTTTTTACCTTAATTAAGACCTTACACTCAGTATCCTTAGGACTTTCAAAATACTTATCTAGCTTTCCTAACTTTTCTGTTATGTATTCTTTCATTGATTTAGTGACTGTTAATTTATCACCACGAATACTTATTTTCAAAATTATCACCTTCCTATAATTATAATACCACAAAAAAAGAAAAAAAACTACTTAATAGTAGTCATTTCTTGTTCTACAACATCAATTGCTTGTAAACCTTTTGAAGTTTCAATTAATTTAAAATCAACTATAGCACCTTCGTTTAATGTTTTGTAGCCATCTTTTATTATTGCAGAATAATGTACAAAGATATCAGAAAGTTTATCATATTCAATAAAGCCATAACCTTTATCATTGTTAAACCACTTTACTTTGCCTTGCATCATTATACTCACTCCTTCCTACATTTAAACTTTAACACATATGGAAGAATAATGCAACATAAATCGTTCGACAAAAATTGACATTGCTATTTTGATTTGTCTAAAATATAGGTTTCATGATTGGAATATAGGTATGTTTTTAAGCCGGTTTTATTTTCTAAATCACTAAATATTGTGTTTAATAAATTGCCGTTACCAAGTAAGTATATTTCTTTTGAATTTAGAATATATTTAAAATATTTTATTAAATCTTGTTCATTTTTAAATAATTTTGGTTCAAAATATAAGTTGTTTATTTTTTTAAATTCATCTAAGTAGGAAATAGATATATAATTATTATAAACATTTATGTAAGCATTGTTATTTGATAATTTAAAATACTTTAATTCTTTTTCAATAATTATCTTGCGATAGTTAAATACCATGAATATGTTTTTTAACATGTTTATTTCTGATGGCAGGTATGATGGTAATACTATAATTTTTATTGCATCACCGAATAAAGAGTTATTTAAATGGAATTCATTTAATAACTTTTCATATGTTTTGATAAAATTTTTGATGTTTGATATTTTTCCGCCGGAAATTATTCCATCATTTATTTTATACCTTATTATGTCTTTTTTCTTTTTATTCTTTAAATATATATATTCATCAGTTAAATATACTATGTTATTTGTTTTCATAAATTATTCCTTTTGTATTTTTGTTTTGTTACTTCACCACCACGGATATGTTTTACTTTATCGTGATATAAAAATATGTCATCGATTTCTTTTTTTAGATTTTTATCAATTTCACTTAGTCGTTCAGATAGATCTGTGTGCACAGTACTTTTTGAAACATTGAATCTGTCTGCAGTCTTTCTTATTGTTTCCTTTGTATTTAAAATGTGACTCGCTTCACTTAATACTCTTTTTTTAATATCCTTATTCATTAACCAAACAACCCCTTAATAAAGTATATTATTAAGAGGTAAGTTTTATGTTATTTTAAATCATCAATGTTCATGTTGTAAAAATCTTCTGGATCTATTGCTACACCATTATGATATACTTCAAATAATAAAGAGTTTTTTGAATCATTATTTAATTTGTTTGTTCCACTTTTACCTATTACATCACCACTTAAAACAACGTCATCTTTTTTTACAGTTACTTCACTTAAACTATAATATACTGTTTTTAGGTTTTCGTTGTGGGTAATTTCGATGTAGTTTCCTAGAATGTCATCTTGGGAAACATTAGTTACCTTGCCATCGTATGATGCTTTAATGTCAAACGGATCAGTTGATTCGTAAAGTACACCACTATTTTGTAAATAAGTGTTTTGGTAGTATACTAAAGAATCTTCTTGTTTTTTAGCATCATCAGTCATATCATAAAATGATTTTGAAATTGATACATTGCTGCTGACATATGGTTTTTCAATAATACTTTGTAATGTGTTTTCTTCATTTTTTATTACAGGGGTAGTATTATCATCTAATGTGCTAACGGACATATTACCATATTCAATGTTGTGGCTTAAGTTGTTTGCTAAAAATGATATACTTATAAATAATACACTTATTACCATTATGTATACTGTTGGTAATACAAAACTTCTTAATTTTTTGCTTTTCATATTTCACCATCCTAATTAAAGTATGGTTACATTTATTTTGTTTTATACATTTATTTTGGAGATATTTATATTTTGATAATAATATTTTAGTATTTCTTCATATGTTTTACCATTTTTGGCTAGATAGTTTGCTCCGTATTGGCTCATTCCTACGCCATGACCATATCCTTTGGTGGTTATAACAATATTATTATCATATTTAATATCAAAGTCAGTGGATTTTAAATTAAGTAATTTTCTAATTTCTGTTCCATTAAAAGTTTTATTATTGATATCAATTTTATCTACACGATTGGATGTTGTTAATAACTTGTTAGTAATTTTAATATCACCACATTCAATATTTAGTTTAGAACAAAATTCTTCTTTTGACATAGTTACTTCGTTAGTTATATTTATTCCTTCGGTTGATTCAACACTTTTTAAATAATCTTTATTATCTTTGAAAACATATTCTACATCTTCGGTTTTTCCATTTGAATAAGCAAAATAATAACTAGCTATTACTTCATCATTATATTTCATAACTAATCCTTCGGTATCTTTAACACATTTACTTATTTTATCATGATACTTTTCATAGTTTTCTTTCCATAGATTTTGTTGTTCATCACTATTTAAATATACTTGGTTTGTTATATCTGTTACTAAGTCATATGATTTACCATTATTATTATTTAATTTAAATATAGCATAGGTTCTTGATGCTATTGCTTGGGCTTTTAAGGCTTCTTCGGAAAATGATGCAGGCATTTCACCAGATACTACGCCGATTACATAATCTTCTAAATTAATTTTAATTATTTCATTAGTTTTTTTATCTAACACATTTAATACTATTTCTTCTTTAATAGGTTTTTTTACATTATTAAAAGAAGTAGTCTTTTTTGGACTACTTATAATTGATATAACAAATAATATAACTATGATTATTATTAAATGTTTATTTTTCATGATACATTATATTATAGATTTATAAAATCTATGACAAAGTTTGTTAGTAAATAACCAAAACCAAAACTTAAGACCATTACAAGTACTTTAGCTTCGATTGCTTTTCCTTTTTTAATAAAACCATCATAGTTTATTCCTGAGAAACCAAATAAACTAAGAAAAGTAAAAAAGATATATAATATTAATTTAATTTGCATAGTTATTTTCCATTTCTTTTATTTTTTCTATTCTTCTTAAATGTCTTTCTTCGGTTGGTTCTTTAGTCATTACAAAATTGTCAATTATATTGTGGATTTCACTTATGTTAATGTTTGAGCTAAAGGCTATTACATTGGCTCCATTATGATTTTTAGCAGTAAAGGCATCGTTTCCATCTACTACTCTGGCACAATATATTCCTTTTACTTTGTTAGCACATATAGACATTCCTATACCAGAACCACATACAAGGATTCCTAATCCTTTTTCATTTAAAACATTTTCACATACCCATTTTGCAAAATCTGGATAATCATCTGTTTCATCATTTTCAAATGGACATACGGATACATTAAACCCATTTTCTATTAAATAGTTTATTATTTCATCTTTTACTTTAACTCCTTGATGGTCAAATCCTAAAAATATTTTTATAATAATCATCTCCTTATAAACATTTTACCAAAAAACATAACTAAAGTCTATACCATCAAATAATAGTCTCTGCAATTTTGCAGTGGTCAAGAAAAAAGAACAAATGCATTAGTTTTGTTCTTTATCTAAACCAAATTTTTTATTGAATTTTTCAATGTTTCCAGTCTTCTTAGCTTTTCCTTGTGTTCCTGTATAGAATGGATGACATTCACTACAAATTTCTACATCAATTTTTTCTTTAACTGATTTAGTTTTGAATGTAGCACCACAAGCACAAGTTACAGTAGCATCTTTAACTTCTGGATGGATATTTGCTTTCATATATTCTCTCCTTCCGCCATACCATATCCATGGCATAGTAATTCGTTTTTCTAACCTATTATACCATATTTTATACAATAAGCAAGTTACTTTTAACACTTTTTATTAATTTTATATGACTTTATGTTGATGTTTGATACTCTCCGCCATTATCTTCTATAATTTCTACATAATTTTTAATAACTTTAGAATTTTTAAATTTATGCAAGTTATTATTTTCTTTTCTTATTGTGCCTCAATTTACTCTAATTGGGTCTGAAATTGTTCCTGTTCCACTTACATACATAACTGAATCTTTTAAATAAAATGCAGGTCTAATTCCATATGCTACATTTACACTAGCAGTTGTCACAATGCCTTCACTTTCAATGGAATATACATTGTTAGAGTTACCAGAATTTGGAGTAATAGTCCAGTCATTAAATCTTAAGAATAGATAATTATCGATATTAGCATGACCGGAACTGGATTCTTCCATCATTGTTGTCCATCTAGAAGCAACACTAGCATAACCAAAATCACTAACATACATAAGACCAATTTTAGCGGTATAAGTATTATTGACAGGATTTTTAATTTCATTAGTAAATACTGTTCTTACCGAATTATTTAAAATATTGGTTGAAGTATTACCACCTACTTTCCAAACAGCACTTATAATCATATTAGACCATTTATTTCCAATATTATTAATGAAGTTTGTGTTTAGATTAATTGTATTTAGTTTTGATGATGACCAAGTATTATTAGAACCAAAACTGTATTTTTCCAAAGGTTTTTTACTGCCATTATAATCTACTTCTTCTTCAGTTGTTGCTTGCCCCCCATAATTAACATTTGTTCCAAGCAAATCACTTCCAGCATAATCATTTTTAACTAATTTTATATTATCTCCGAATAAACCAATAATTCTATATAAATTATCTTTTGGACATGTAGCTTCATCTGAACCAAAACATACATAATTATTTGGATTATAACCTGCATATCTGTATGAATTATCTCCTGCTCCATTTGTAAGATTTGCATCATGATAATAAATATTATTTTTTCCTTGAGTACCTGTATATTGAGACATAACATATTCACTTAAATTCATACTAGTTATTTCTATATTCTTAGATATAACTTCACTTATTTTGTTGTTGGAATCCAATACATAAGCTTTTATTTTATATGTTCCTTTTGCTAAATTTGTAAATGTATATGTATTACTTGTACTTTCTACATATGATGCTCCATCATCTTTTGAATAAAAATATTTAGTAATAGTTCCTGTTCCACTTGTTGCACTAATACTTATTGTTATCTTCTTTCCATTAGGGGTAATTGTATAACTATTTATTTTAATAGGATTATATTTATCAAAAAAAACATAACATTTATCAGATACATTTCCTTCCATTATTACCTTTTT
>FR903543.1:0-13617 GCA_000438075.1 Clostridium sp. CAG:609
GTCTACTTTTACTTTATCACTTCATAATTTTTTAAAAATTTATCTTCCTTTTTTTTCAATTAATTCAAAGAAACATAAATAAGATATTTCTCCGTTTCTTTCAACTTTCTTAACATAATTTATTGGTAAACCCTCTGAATGTAATGCTAACTTTAGAATTTCAAAGTAATTTCTATTTGTTATTCTTCTTAGTCTTTCAATATCTTTGCCATGATATGATACTGTATCATAAATATGATTATCTTTTTCAAAATTTTCTATTCTAATATTTACAGCATCAATAACTTTGCTTAGGTATGAAGCAACTTTTTCATTAGCATCACTTTGACTTAATCTAAATGAATCTGAACAATAATAATTCATTAAAATGCAGATATATTAATTTTTACTCTATTCATTTTATGAATATAAGCAAAAGCATTAATTAACGTTCTTAATGCATGGGCATTTTTTCCAGATTTACCAATTACATATTTCATTTGATTTTCAGGTACCATTACTTCAATAATTTTAGTATTTTCATCTTCATCAAACATTTCAACTTTAACCATTTCTGGATCATCTACTAAAGATGAAACTAAAAATTCTGTATACTTTACTATATCCATAATTATTTACCCTTTTTAGCATCTGCAAATTCTTTTAAAATTCCTTCTTTTTTGAATAATGCTTTAACTGTATCAGTAGGTTGTGCACCATTACTTAACCATTTAATAGCAAGTTCTTTGTCAATTTTAACTTCTGCAGGTTTTGCGATTGGATTATATGTTCCAACTGTTTCAATGAATCTTCCATCTCTTGGGAATCTTGAATCAGCAGCAACGATACGATAGAAAGGTTTTTGTTTTCCTCCCATTCTTTTTAATCTTAATTTAACAGCCATATTCTCTCCTCCTTTAAATTAACTGATTTTATTTTATCATATTAAAATATATGTGTCAACCTTTTTTTGTTGACACATATTATTATGTTGGATATATTTTTTTCAAAATACTCTTTAGTATTTCTTCATCTTCTATTTTACTAATACAGAAACATTACTTTTCTAAGTCTTTGAATGATGCGCCTGAAATGTATATAGTTTTTTCATCCACTATAATAAATCTGTCATGGAATGTGTTATTATCAATGAATTTTACATTATTATATTGTTTTAAATATTTTTTTTCATTTATATATATTTTCTATTTTGCGGTCACAAATTGTGACCGCAAAGTTTATACCATCCCCCTTTTAAAAAAGTCTTTGATATTACTATCAAACTTATAATTTTTCATAAATTATTCTAGATATGATATTGTTTTATTTAATTTTTCAAATTCAACAGTTAATCGCCCACAATAATAATATCATAAAAACAAAATAGGTGCATGAGAATTTCATGCACCCATTATTATTTTATGACAAATTCATTATTCTTTAAATCTACTACTAAAGTTGTTCCAACTTCCATATTTTCATCAATTAACTTATGAGCTATTAGGTTTTCAACATTCTTAGTAATATATCTTTTTATTGGACGAGCACCATATCTTGGATCATATGCTTCATCAACAATTTTATTTTTAGCACTATCTGTAATTTCAACATGTAAGTAACTTTGTGATAATCTATTATTTAATTCACGAATTATTTTATCAACAATATCACCGATATTATCTTTCTTTAATGAATTAAAGATAATTATTTCATCAATTCTGTTTATTAGTTCTGGTCTAAATGTATTCTTTAACTCATTCATAACAAGTTCATTTGCATTTTTCTCATCATCTAATATGTATTCACTACCTAAGTTACTTGTCATTATTATAATTGTATTTTTAAAATCCACTACACGTCCTTGGCTATCAGTAAGTCTTCCATCATCTAGTATTTGAAGTAATATATTAAACACATCTTTATGAGCTTTTTCTATTTCATCAAATAGTACAATGCTATATGGATTTCTTCTTACTGCTTCAGTTAATTCTCCGCCTTCATCATAACCTACATATCCTGGAGGTGCTCCAACTAGACGAGAAACATTAAAGCTTTCCATATATTCAGAACAATCTATTCTTATCATATGTCTTTCATCATCAAATAGTTCATATGCAAGACTTCTTGCTACTTCAGTTTTACCTACACCAGTTGGTCCTAGGAATATAAATGAACCAATTGGTTTATTAGGGTCTTTAATTCCACTTCTTGCCCTAATGATTGCTTCACTTACAAGTTTTAGTGCATTGTCTTGTCCAATAACACGCATCTTTAATCTATCATAAAGATGTAATAATTTATCTTTTTCACTATTAACTAATTTAGATACTGGGATATGTGTCCATCTAGAAATTATATTAGCTATACTTTCTTCATTAACAACATCTGATAATAAACCATTTTTATTTTCTTCTTGTAGTTTTTTAAGTTCTTGTTCTAGTGCAGGAATCTTGCCATGACGAAGCATTGCACTTTTTTCTAGATCATAATTATTTTCTGCTTGAGATAATTCAAAACGTGCTTGTTCAAGTTCTTCCTTTTTCTTATTTATTTCAGCTTTAGCTTGTTTTTCACTATCCCATTTAGTTCTTAAATCTTTTTCTTTTGCTTTTAAGTCTACTAAGGATTCATCTATTTCATTAATTCTTTTCTTACTTATTTCATCTTTTTCTTTCTTTAATGCTTGTCTTTCTATTTCTAAACTCATTATTTTTCTAGTAAGTTCATCTAGTTCAACTGGCATTGATTCAAGTTGCATCTTTATTGTTGCACATGCTTCATCAACTAAGTCAATTGCTTTATCTGGTAAGAATCTATCTGTAATGTATCTATCAGATAGAGTTGCTGCAGAAACTAAGGCACTATCTTTAATTGTTACTCCATGGAATATTTCAAATCTCTCTTTTAATCCACGTAATATAGTTATTGTATCCATTACATTTGGTTCACTAACTAATACTTTTTGGAATCTTCTTTCTAGAGCTCCATCTTTTTCAATATACTTACGATATTCATTTAGAGTTGTTGCTCCGATTACATGAATCTCTCCACGTGCAAGCATTGGTTTTAACATATTTGATACATCCATTGCACCATCTGTACCAGAACCTACTATCATGTGAATTTCATCAATAAACATTATGATGTTACCATCAGAATCTTTTATTTTCTTTAAGACTGCTTTTAATCTTTCTTCAAATTCACCACGATATTTAGCACCAGCTACTAAGGCACCTAAGTCAAGTTCCCAGATTGTCTTATTTTTTAATGAGCTTGGTATATCTCCTTTTATAATTCTTTGGGCAAGTCCTTCTACTATAGCAGTTTTACCTACCCCGGGTTCTCCGATTAAAACGGGATTATTTTTACTTTTACGAGATAATATCCTAACAACATTCCTTATTTCTTCATCTCTACCTATAACAGGATCAACTTTATTATCTAAAACATTCTTAGTTATATCTCTACCATATTTATTTAAAACATCTTTTAATTCATCATTATTTTCAAAGTTCATAAAATCATTCCTTTCTTAACTTGAACAACTATATTATATATCATAAATTAGCACTTGTCAAGTGCAAGTGCTAATTATTTTTAACTAATTAAAAAAGTATACATTTTATTACTTTGTATACTTCATTTACTGATAAATTATTTATTAATTTATACATATATTTCTTAAAAAGACACAGTTAAGTTAATGGGCTCATATTTTTATTCGGATCGGGTTTACGGCTGTGCCTTCACCCGATGTAAATTTTATCGAAGATGAAAGACTGAAAGATGGGCGAACCGCATACCCACGCGAATTGCCAACACCAACATCGCCAACATCACCCACATAGAACGCAAGGTTTGAAATATCAGAATCACGCGAAATAGTCCATTCGATTAAGCCTGTACTCATCCAATTATTATTATAAGCTTTACTATAATCATTTCCTGATCCTGACCATACTGTATGATCACTATTCCATGAACCATTGTTATCAAATCCTGGTAATGTCCAATAATCTGGAGTTGCTCCATAATAATAGTCACTTAGATACATAAGCCCTATTTTTGAGGTTACTGTTGTTGTAGCATCCTTATTTGCTCCAACTTCATAGTTATATGCTGTTTTTGCATTTGATAACACTCCATTATCTCCAGTCATTCCACCCACATACCATGTTGTATCTGCTATCATATTCTTCCATTTTGTATTTTTGCCATCTAGGTATGTTAAGTAATTTGTATTTAAATTTGTTGTATTAGTTGTACTTGTACTCCATGTATTATCACTTGTTTTATTCCATTCGTATGTTCCTATTTTTGTTAAGTCTCCGTTTCCTTTGTAATTTGCTGTAAAGTCTGCCCATTCTTCTTGATATGTTTTTACATAGCCTTCATCTGTTCCAAGCATATCTGTTGTTGCTCCATATGCATGAATTAATTTTACTTTTCCATCTATTACACCTATTATTCTATATAGATTTTCAGTTGGGCATGTAGTTTCATCTGAACCAAAGCATACATAATTATTTGGGTTTGCTCCTGCAAATCTATATGAATTATCTCCTGCTCCATTTGTTAAGTTTGAATCATGATGATATAATCCTGTATATGATGGTTTACTTTTTGTACTTAAGTTTTGTATAGCTGTTACTAAATTATCTCCACTTTTAGCAACGTCTGAAACGCTATCAATTAATTTATTTGATTGAATTAAGACTTTACCAGTTAAATTTTTGCCTTCATTATCTGCTTGATTTGTATCTAAATTAATAAATGTAACAGTAAATGTCCAATCTTGGGTTGTATAATTTGTGCTAGATGAACTACTTATTTCATAAGAGTCTGCCACTTTTATAACAGATGATTTTTGTTCTGTTATATCAAAACCCTTTACTATAGTGCCATCTGCATTTGTTGCAGAGACATATGTTAATCCATCAACACTAGTTATTTCTCCATTTGGTCCAGTAATGGAAAGTACTATTTCTGGCTTTTTGTCAGTTGTAGTATAAGCATAATTATTACTTTCAATTTGAAAGTAGACATAATAGTTATATGTAGCTGTATTTTTAGTACTGTTAGCTTTTAAACTAGCTGTAGCAGTAACTGTATCTGTAATATTTCCAGATCCAGATGCAAAATTAAATTGATTTATGTTTAGTGATATGTTTTCTTTGCTTACATTAAATTTTAAATCATCTACAGTACCTGTTGTTACATTTGCATTTGCTGATGATCCAGGTCCTGTTTTTGCAATAAAATATGCAAAAGTTATTCCAATAGATAACACTAATAATGCTACTGCTATGATGATAAAAGTTTTTTTCTTTTCCATGTTTATCACTACCTTACTTTTTAATGATATCATATTTTTAATATTTTAACAAGTTTAAGTATTGAAAATAACACGATTTATAATAAATCGTGTTAAGCTTATTAGAATCCTCCGCCGGAACGACCTCCGCCACCAAATCCTCCACCTGATGAGAAACCTCCACCATGTCCACCAAATGAACCACCTGATGAACTTGTTGATTCTCTTGTTATTGCTCTTTGTGCTCCATTATATGCTTGATTAACGGAATCATTTAATATTGATGAAAAATTGTAATTATTAATAAATATATATGTATTATTATTCATATTTGAAACATCTATTTCTTTTATTTTTACATTCATATCTTTTTGAACCTTTTTAGCTAAACCAAATATTGTTGCATATACTAAGTATCTTTCCCAAAGTATTACTTCAGGTAATTCTTTAGTGCTAAATGAACCAAAGTCATTTAAGAAGTTTTTAAATGCTTTCCATTTAGCATAGTGTTCAATACCTTTTTTACTTTTTCTTTTTATAAAACATGTATAAATTAGAAAAATAAGTGCTAATGGAATTAATAAATGTAATAATGAAAAATCAACATGGAATGTAAATGAACCAGCAAAATCTATTAAAATTGCTATTATTAACATTATTATTCCCCATACATATTTACCTTTTAGATTATCAAAGAATTTTTCTTTTTTACCATCTTCCATTACTTTGTTTTTCCATTTAGTATAACTATTCATAAATGTATCACAAGTTTTAGTACTTGATGCATATTTTTTTAATTCTTTTGTTGTAAATGTATCGTTACATCCAACTTTACTAAATAAAAAATCTACCAAAATGTTTTCTGTATTATTTAAATTATCTCTGGTTTTTAAAGTAAATATATAGTTTTTATCATCCGATGGATCTTTTTGTGCTTCAACGTTTTTCTTGTAAATTAAGTTCATAATTGATGCACTCATTGCATTAGGTGTTATATTATAATTCATTAAATAATCTATTACTTCAACATTATAATCATCTATGAAGTCTCTATTATATTTATGATTAAATTCTGGTTTTCTTTCTTTATCATATTTAAAATAAACATATATCCATACTAGTAATAATGCTATTACATAAATCTTACTTATTGTTTCAAATGTATTAAATATTAGTCTTTCTCTTCTTATATTTTCTAAATCTTGTCTTACAATATCATCTTCATGATTTATTATTTCTTCTAATACATTTTCATTATTAAACTTTTTAAATGCTGTGTAATTAAATGCTTCTTTTGGTACTAGTGTTCTAAAATCTACTGGGGAATTTGGTCTTAAATAATCTAGTGATGCTATAATTGTTGTATAATTATCACTTATATTATCTATAGATGAACTACCTGTTAAATCACCATGAAACCACCAATGGAAATCTTCTTTATTTAAATTTGTTGGATAATTAATTCTTATTTTTAAGTCATATATACGGTCATTAAATTGATCACCAAAAAAGTTCCAATAATATTCTATACAATCATTATGTGATATTGCTACATCTTTTAAAACATATTTAAATAAGAATGCTGTTGTATTATTATTTGTACTATAATACATTCTATATTTTTTTTCATTTATTCCTATTGTTTCTATATATTTTAATATATCTCCATTATTTGCATAACTAACTTTATTAAATTCTGGATATACAAATTTCCAATTTTTAATATCTATATCTTCTTCATCTATGTTTGTATTTCCAAATATTTTTATATCTTCCATAGAACTTGCACTATAAGAATCATTAGTGTTATATTCTATACCTACTTCATAACCATTAAATGTACCTTTCATTACAATTAATTCTTCTACAGACATATCTCCATTATCTTCTAGTGTGGCATTAATATAATAATGTTTTATATCATAATTTGCAGCACTTGCAAATAACGGAAATGTTAAAAAACATAATAATGCTATAAATATTTTTTTCATTTAACTCACCTTCTTTTTAAAAAAAGACGTTTAGAACGTCTTAGAATTTAACTGAAACATTTTGTCGTTCTGTTTCATTCGCTTCAAAGAATGCTTCTTTATTAAATTTAAATAAACTTGCTATGATATTACTTGGTACCATAGATACTTTATTATTATAAAGCATTACTGTATCATTATAGAATTGTCGAGCTGAAGCAATTTTACTTTCAGTTTGAGTTAGTTCTTCTTGTAAATGTTGAAAATTAGTATTTGCTTTTAAATCTGGATAAGACTCAGTTAATGCAAATAACTTAGATATTGCTTGAGTTAATTCTCCATCAGCTTTCATTTGTGCTTCAGGGGTTCCTGCAGTAACATAAGTATTACGAGCTTTAATAACAGCTTCTAATGTTTCAGATTCATGTTTAGTATAACCTTTGACAGTTTCAACTAAGTTTGGTATTAAATCAAATCTTCTTTTTAATTGAACATCGATTTGTGCCCATTGATCTTTTACTCTATTTCTTAATGCAATTAATTTATTATATGTATTAATTACCCAAAGAACTAATAAAACTAAAACTATGATTAATATTATCCACCATTTCATAAACATCCTCCTTAAAATAATTTTATCATAATTAATAAATAATATAAATATTTTTTTAAAACTTTACATTAATTTTCTAATTTAGCACTAACTATTTTACTTACACCAGATTCTTGCATTGTTATACCATATAATGAATCTGCATATTCCATCATTCTCTTTTTATGGGTTATAACAATAAATTGACTTCTTGATTTTTCTTCACTTAAGTATTTACCAAACATATCAACATTTACTTCATCTAGAGCAGCTTCTGCTTCATCTAGTATTACAAATGGTGATGGTTTTACTTCAAGCATTGCAAATAATAAACATATTGCAGTTAGAGCTTTTTCTCCACCAGATAATGATACTGGTGAATTAATTTTCTTTCCTGGTGGAATAGCTATAATATCTATACCTGTATTAAGCAAATCATCTGGATTACTCAACTGTAGTTCTCCTTTTCCACCTTTAAACATCATTTTAAATATTTTACTAAATTCTTTCTTTATACTTTCAAATGATTTAGCAAATTTTTCTACCATAATATCATCCATTTCATTAATGATACCTTTTAATTCAGTTGATGCACTTTCTAAATCAAACTTTTGACTAGTTAAAAATTCATATCTTTTAGAAAGTCTTTCATATTCATCAATAGAACCAGTGTTAACATTACCTAAGCTATTTAATTCTTTTTTAAGATTTTGGCAATGACTTCTTGCTATATCAGGATCCATTTCTAGATTATATTTTACTTGAGCTGCTTCATATGTTAAGTTATATTCATTATTTAATGAATCAAGTAAGTTATCTAGTTTTACTTCAAGTTTTCCACTTGATACTTCTTTGTTTTTAAGTTCACTATTTATAGCATTATAACTATTATTTGAGTCCCTTAGTTCATGATCAATAATTGCTATTTCATCATTTAAATTATTTTTTTCTTTAGTAATACTCTTAATATCTTTTTCAATTAATTCTTTATTTTCACTTAATTTATTTATTTCATTCATTAATTCTATTAAGTGTTCATCTAATTTATTTGATTTTAAATCATTGATACCCTCGAGTTCACTAGTTACATTTTTATATTCTTCAGTAACTCTACTTAGGTTAGTCTTTTTATTAAATAATTCATCATTTAGTAATATTACATATTTATTTAATACTGTTTCTCTTTCTGTTAGTTCTTCTTCTTTATCATTAAGACTTGTTACTTCACTTGATAAATCTTTAATATTTATTTCTAATTTTTGTAAATCAGATTTTAATTTATTTAATTCATTTTTTTCATTTAACATGGTATTTTTCTTACTTGTTCCACCGGTGATTGAACCTCCGATATGAAGAATTTCTCCATCTAGGGATACAACTTTGTATTTATAGTTTATTAATTTACCTACGATATTTAGAGTTCTTTCATTATCAACAAGTATTACTTGACCAAGTTGATTTTCAATGATATTTTTGTATTTAGCATCATAATTTACTAAATCACTTAGAATACCAATATAACCATTTATATTTTTTATATCATTTATTATTTCACTAGATGCTAAACGTCCTTTTATAACATTAAGTGGGAAAAATGTTGCACGACCTAATTTTCTTTCTTTTAGAAAATCTATTGCATTTATGGCACTGTTCTCATTTTCCACAACAAGATAGTTACTAGCTGCACCTAGTGCTATATCTGTTGCAATCATATAATTATCTGGTATATCAATAAGTTTTCCAATGGTATTATGTATTCCATATAATCTTGGATTATTTAATATATTTCTTACTGATTGGGGAGCTGATTCTGCACTTAAAATGTTATTTTCTAATATTTCTATTTTATTTTCAAGTAAGAACTTTTTCTTATTTTGTTCAAGTAGTGCATTAGTACTTGTACTTTTTTTAACCTTTAAAACAAGTAATTCATTTTTAACATCTTCACCTTTTTTTCTTTCATCTGCGATACTTTTTTCAATATCTTCAACTTCACGAGTTAATATTGTTATATTTTTATTTAGTGATAATTCTTGTTCTTTTAACTTCATTAAGTTATTATCAATGATTGTTTGATTACTTTCATATTTTTGTCTTTCAATAGTAAGTTTCTTTTCACCATTTAAATCACTGATTTGTTCCGTTATCTTAAGAAGTTCTTCTCTTTTTTTATTTACAGCATCTTCAAGTTCAATATTTTTTAGTTTTAATTTTTCAAGTTCAACACTTTTTCCATCATCTTTTAGAGTCACTAACTTTTCTTTTAGACTTTTTATTTCTTCAGTAATTTTACTATATTCTAAATTTAAATCAGTAATATCTTTAGCAATTAAAGCAATATCTATACTTTCTAACTCACCTTTTATAGATAAGTATTTTTTAGCAACGATAGATTGTTCTTTTAAAGGTTCTACAGTTTTAGATAATTCATCAATAATTAGTTTTATTCTTGTTAAGTTTTCTTCAGTTTTTTCTAACTTTTTTAGACTTTCTTCTTTACGTTTTTTATATTTTAAAACACCTGCTGCACTTTCAAATATAATTCTTCGATCACTTGATTTTGAATTAACTATATCTGTTACATTACCTTGACTTATTATATTAAATGCATTAACACCTGCACCAGAATCTATAAAAAGATCTGTGAAATCTTTTAATCTAACACGAGCATTATTTATATAATATTCATTTTCTCCGGTTGCATAAACTATTCTTTTTATTTCAACTTCATTAAAATCACTATGAAGATAATGGTCTTTATTATCAAAAACTAATGCAACCATTGCTCTTTTTTGAGCTTCTCTTGATTCACTTCCACTAAAAATACAATCAGTCATATTATTTTGACCACGTAAAGATTTAACAGATTGTTCACCTAAAACCCATCTTACTGCATCAACAATATTACTTTTACCTGATCCATTTGGTCCAACTATTCCTGTTATACCTGGATTTATTTCTAAATCTAATTTATCTGCAAAAGACTTGAAGCCTTGTGCTCTAATACTTTTTAAATACATCTATTTCACCGCACTTTTCTTTAAAGCATCTAAAGCTGCATTTTGTTCTGCTTCTTTTTTGCTTTTGCCTTTTCCTTTTCCATATATTATATTATCAATTTTTACCACCATTTCAAATGTTTTATCATGAGCTTCACCATATTCATTTATTAAAACATATTCAAGTGATTTTCTACTTGTTTGAACTGCTTCTTGAAGTTTCGTTTTATAATCAGTATTGAAGTCACTATTTTTATTTATATAAGGGATAATGATATCATCTAAGTATTTTTTAGCTACTTCATAACCTTGGTCTAGATAGATACATGCTGTTATGGCTTCAAATACATCTGCTATAATTGTATCATTTAAATTATGCATTTGACCATGACCTAATCTAATGTATTTATCTATACCTAAGCTTTTGGCATAAGTAGCTAGTGCTTTTTCGCAGACATAGTTTGCCCTTAGTTTTGTCATTTCTCCTTCTGGATAATTTGTGTTTAAATAAAAATATTCACTTGTTACTGCTTCAAGTATGGCATCACCTAGATACTCTAATCTTTCGTAGTTATCAGTATTATGTTCATTTGAATAACTTGTATGAGTTAATGCAGTAAGTAACATATCCTTATTTTTTACTTCAACACCTAATTTTTTTAGAAATTCCATGTTATCAAATCCTTCCTCTTAACATTATAACAAATTTTTTCTTATTTGAAAACATTTACAAACAAAGAAATATTTGATACAATTTTTAAGGGTGGTATTTATTAAAAAAATTATTATTTATTTAATACGTGCTTATCAAGTTACACCCATGCATGCTCACTTTATGTGTAGATATAAACCTACTTGTAGTGAGTATATGGTACAGGCTTTAGAAACCTATGGGTTATTTAAAGGATTATACTTGGGAATTAAAAGAATTCTTAGATGTAACCCTTTTGGAAAATGTGGATTTGATCCATTAAAGAAAGAAGGAAAATAATGAAATTAAAAAAAATAATACTTATGTTGATACCCTTGATGTTTTTGACGGGTTGTAATTTAAAGAAAGATAATTTAGAGAGTGCAACAATTTATACGACGATTTATCCGATTAAGTATTTAACTGAGTTTTTGTATAAAGATTATGCAACAATTGAAAGTATTTATCCAAGTGGTGCTGATGTTGTAAGTTATGAGTTAACTAGTAAACAAATAAAGAAGTATGCTAAAGCTGATTTATTTATCTATAATGGATTAAGTAATGAAAAAACTATTACAAAGAATTTAATTAATAAAAATAAAAACTTACTTATAATTGATGTATCAAATGGTTTATCTTATACATATGGGGTTAAAGAATTATGGATGAGTCCGAATAACTATTTGATGCTTGCTAAAAATATTAAGGATTATTTAAAAGAATATTTAGATAGTAAAATTATTGTAAATTATGTTGATCAAAAATATGAAGATTTAGCAGAAATACTTTCACTAAAAGATGCTGAGTTAAGATCAATTGGTAAAGAAGCTAAAGAAAAAGGAACAAATACAATTGTAGTAAGTGATAATGTGTTTAAGTTTTTAGAAAATTATGATTTTAATGTTGTATCTTTAGATGAAGAAACTTTGACCGAAGGAACTCTTAATTCAATAAGAAATAATTTCAAAAAAGAAAATTATAATACAATATTGGTACTTGATAATAATTACACTGATAATATAAATTCTATAATAAATGATTATAAGGCAAAAGCTATAGATGTTAAGTCAATGATTAACGTAGATAGTGATAATACCGATGATTATTTGACAGTTATGCAAGATTTAATCGATAATATTAGAAATATATGCTTAAATTGATTGACAAGTCGCTACTTTTATAATAAAATATAGAAGTAGCTTGTGGAGTAGTACTCAAGAGGCTGAAGAGGGATCCCTGCTAAGGATTTAGGTCGGCGAATGCTGGCGCGGAGGTTCAAATCCTCTCTACTCCGCCATTTAGTTATTTAAATTTCCTAGAAATGGGAAGTTTTTTTGTTACATTTTTTTATTTTTCAATTTATCAACAGTAGCTTTTCTTACGGGATATATAGTAGAAACAAAAGCACTTGTTTCATTGATATTAACAACAACACACACAAATTCTTTCACTCTCTTATAATATCTTATTGAATTTTTCACTTTATCATAATACATGAAATATGGTTTAGAAATAATCATTGGTATTTCAGTTAACGTTTTATTAAAACTATCAACACTTATAAAATCATTTAAATGTTTTTACACGTGATAAATTAAACCTAAAGATTGTTCAATTTTAAAATTAGAATATCTACTTATCCCATTCTTTGTACAAAATTTACTATCTATTTTACCAACTGTTTTATTTTTATATTTTTTACCTGCCATCAAAACCAACTCCTAAACCTATAATTAATATTCTAAAAAATAAAGCCTATACTCTAATGAATATAGGCTCGAGTAAAGGTAGGTCTCCCAGTCCCTACATGCATACTTTCAGCTAAAGCTTACTCCAACTCGTCACCGAGCGTAGTGTAAGAAGAAAATTTACACCCTCTGTTACTCATTTAATAATATTACAAATATTTATAATATTATGCACAAATTTTGTTTTTATAGCAAATTTATGCTTTTCAGGAATAATTTCCTGTATCTAATTTATACCACATCTACTTTCTTTTTGCAAGCATTTGAATTATATTTGTTGATTTTTTATTCATATTTATTGATTTTTTATTCATATTTATTGAT
>FR903543.1:13710-69437 GCA_000438075.1 Clostridium sp. CAG:609
TTTTTCATTCATATTTGTTGATTTTTAAGCATATCTGATACTTTAGATTTCTTACAAATATTGACTAAAATATTATATTATTGTAAAATCTAATAGCAATGCAAAAATGCTTTGCATGGTATTTTTATTAAAGTACCATATTTATATATTCTTTAACTTTGGCTCCTTAAGTGAAACAAGATGGGGAGACTATGGTTTCTTAAGTAGAACAAGACACAGGTATCAATTTTAGTATCTGTTTTTTAATTTATAAAAAAAAGAATGCCCTCCGACTATGTATAACATATCTAGTATGCTGATACGGGTTCACCGTCTCCATAGTTTATTCGGCACTGGGCACTTCTTTTTGATTTATGTAATATACCATAAAATATATTATTTTTCAATTATAGTATATGAAAAAAATTTAACATTTATACAAAAAAACTCCGATATTTCGGAGTTTGCTTTCTAAATGGTGACCCGTACGGGATTTGAACCCATGTATGTATGCGTGAAAGGCATATGTGTTAGACCGCTTCACCAACGGGCCATTTTCAATGGTGGGCTTGGGGGGACTTGAACCTCCGACCTCACGCTTATCAGGCGTGCGCTCTAACCAGCTGAGCTACAAGCCCACTAACAGAAACCTTTTTCATTTTACACTATTTTTTAAATATTTGCAATAGTTTTAATGAAATTTCTTGTTAATTTTTTCTCACCACATCTCAACGACGTAATAAAATTATACTATATAAATTGGGACTTGTAAACAAAAAAATGACATTTTTTATAATATTTATGTCATTTTCTTTAATTTTTCTTAATTATAGATCTTTTTTAAAGATTCTTAAGCTATTTAATACTGATAATAAAGTTACTCCGACATCTGCAAAAACTGCTAAGTATATCGGTGTTATTCCTATTATTGCTAAAACTAACATTAATAATTTAAAGCTTATGGCAAATATTATATTACTTAAAATTACTCTTTTAGTTAATTTACTTATTCTAATTGCTTTTGTTATACTACTTAAATCATCATTCATTAAAACAATATCACTTGCATCAACTGTTGCATCACTACCTATTTTTCCCATTGCTATACCAATGTCTGATAACTTAATTACCGGAGCATCATTTATTCCATCACCTACAAATGCAGTTTGACCAAATATTTGATATTCTTCAAGTAATTTAATTTTATCTTCAGGTAATAATTCAGCATGATATGCATCAAGATTTAAAGTTTTTGCTAAGTCTTCCACCACTTCATCTTTATCTCCGGATAATACTACTAGATTTTCAACAAGTTCACCTCTTAAATCTTCTAAAGTTTCTTTGGCATTATCTTTTATTTTATCACTAATTATGATACTTCCAATACATTCATTATTTTTAGCAACATAAATAACTGTTCCAACTGAATCTATTTTATCAACATCTATATTATTTTCTAAAAGTAAGTCTATTTTACCTACGAGTACTTTTTCTTTATTTAACTTACAACTTATTCCAAGACCTGCTATTTCTTTATAATCTGTTATTTTCATATCTAAAGTCTTATTATATGCACTAACTATTGATTTACCAATTGGATGATTAGAATGAGCTTCAGCATTAGCTGCTATCTTTAATACTTCATTTATATTACCATTTATCTTTGTTACTTCAAATACTCCTTTTGTAAGTGTTCCTGTTTTATCAAATAATATAGTTTTTATATTACTTAAATTATCTAGTTCATTACTTCCCTTTATAAGTATTCCATCTTTGCTAGCTCGACCAATTCCTGCAAAATAACTAAGGGGCACTGATATAACTAATGCACATGGACATGATATAACAAGCATTTCTAAAGCACGATATAACCAGGTATTAAAGTCACATCCTAGAATAGTTGGTATTACTACAATTAGTATTGATAATAAAACCACAATTGGTGTATATATTTTAGAAAACTTAGTTATAAACTTTTCTGTTTTAGCTTTCTTTTCATCAGCATGTTCCATAATATCAATTATTTTACTTGCTGTACTAGTTTTATATGTTGATGTTGAATTTATTTCTAATATACTTTCTATATTAATTGTACCACTTAAAACAGTATCACCTTTTTTAACACTTAAAGGTTTTGATTCACCAGTTAAATTTTTAGTATCTAAGTGACTTGCACCATTTATAATTATTCCATCTAAAGGTATTTTTTCACCTGGGTTAACAATTATTATATCATTTAATTTAACTTTTTTAGTACTTACTAATTCTCCATTTTTAAGTCTTGTTTTATCACTTCTTAAGTCCATTAATTCAATAATAGCTTTTTTAGAATTATCAACAGCTTGACTACTTAGATACTCTCCGAGTGAAAATAATAACATTACAAGTACTGCTTCGGGATATTCTTTTATATAAAAGGCTCCGAGTGTTGCAATAATCATAAGTAAGTTTTCATCAAATATTTCTTTCTTTTTAATGTTTTTTAAAGCATTTTCATATACTTCTTTTGATACTAAAACATAACTTACTACGATTACAATTAAATATGCTGTTTTAAAGTTTTTTAAAAATATACTTATTATAAGAAGTATAGCACTTATTAATATACGTATTAAATCTTCATTAAATTTTATCTTTTTCATAGTTTTATTCCTTCCTTGATATGTTCAAGACCATATTTTATTATTACTTTGATGTGATTATCTGCGATGCTATAATATATTATTTGCCCTTCTTTTCTTGTTTTAACTAAATTAGTACTTCTTAAGTAACTTAGTTGATGTGATACTGCGGAAGGACTTACTTTTATTTTATTTGATATATCACCAACATAGGTTTCTTTTTCAAGTAATACTTCAAGTATTCTAAGTCTTGTTGTATCACTAAATACTTTAAAGAACTCACTTAATTCATTAATTATTTTAATATCTTCCATACTATCTCCTTATATGAATATCTGTTCATATATTCATTATACTTTTATTATAGAATTATTGCAACTAAAAAGAAGTAACTTTACATTACTTCTAAACTATTTTTTAATATATCTACATTTTGGATAGTTACTGCATCCCATGAAAGTACCATATTTTCCACTTCTTTTAACCAATGTTCCTCCACATCTTGGACAAATATCATCAGTTTCAAAATCTTCTTTAGTTTTATCGCTTTTTCCACTATTACATCTATCACATAAAGTTTGTAAATTACTCATGACAGTCTTTCCACCTTTGGATACTGGAATAATATGATCAACCTCAAGTTTTGCACCATCCTTCGATGTTATTCCACATTTTTGACATGTAAAATTATCTCTTTTTAAAACATTATATCTTATATCATCATTCATTATTTTTCTTTCTTGTCTTTTAGTAACTTCATATTTTTTACCATTTTCCCATTCTTTATAAAGTTCTAATAATTCGTAATAATTTCTAAATCCGGTTCTTCTTTCATGAACATTACCGCCATTACTTTTATAATATGCATCTAAACAAATTTTTATTAAAAAATCTTTTTTAGTATAAATTACTTTTTTCAGCACAATTTTTTCTATTCTTTTGTATTTTTTATCAGAATAATTTGTATTATTTACTGACTCTTGCTCTAATATTTTCGCTACATTCTTCTCATACTCATCAAGTAAAGATATATTGTATATTGAATTTTCAATATCTGTTCTAAGCCCTTTAATATTATTTTCAATATGATATTTAATGATATCATTACCATTAACTCTATCTAAACTTTTTCTAGAATACTCTCTTTGTATAATATCACGTTTTTTACATATTATTTTTTTAAAATTTTTATTAAGTTCTTCAATTTGTTTTATTTTTTCACTATTATCTTTAATATTTTTTTCTCTTTTTTTGGATATTGTGTTTACTGTTATTAAAGAAATAGATATAGAAAGAACTAACGCAAGCATATTCAAATTTTCATGCATTTTATTATCAATATTAAAATTTGATAATAAAGAAAAAAATATTAAACACAATAAAAAACTAATCCCCGTTACTAATAAACTTTTTATCCATCTATTCATAAATTACACTTCCTCACAACAATTTTAACAAATATTTAAAAAAAAGTAAAACTAAATTTAGCTTTACTTATTTGTATTAACTATAATACTTCCAATACCACCATCTATCTCGATGTCATTTATTCCTTCACCCACTGTTGTATTTTTTGAATAGTCTTCTCCATTAATAGTTATGCTCCCAAGACCTTTACTTGCTTTAATAGTATAATCATTACCATTTAAATCAAGTATTAATTCCCCAATACCTTGTTCTATTTTATTATTACCATGTAAACTACCGCTAAAATAAAATTTTCCAGCTCCCATGTCTAAATCCAAATCTTCTAGTACTGAACTTTTAATATTAAGCTCACCTGCTCCACCATCAATATCTGTTTTACCAGAAATTAAATTATTGATAATTGATTTACCTGCGCCTTGATCTAAGTTAAATCTACTTATGTTTATGTCACTAATTTCAAGTTTTCCAGCACCAAAATCAATACTTAAATCTTTTAAATTATTTGGAATAGTAATTATTACTTTACTAATGCTTTTGTTTCTAAAAACATTTACACTTTTTTCTTTAATAGTTAAAGTATCACTTTCTTCATTTACTTTAAATCTTTTACTTACATTATCTGCAATTACATTTAATGTATCTCCTTTTTTAATAATTAAGTTAGATGTTCCCATATCAATTTTAATATTCTTTATTTCACTGGAATAGTTTTCATTCATATTTATATCATTATTAACTGAAAATATATTTGATGCAAAATAAACTATAGTATTTATTATGCTTACAATTATAAATATTGCTAAACATATTGCAAAAGCTTTAATTAGTCTATGAGTTGTTTCATTCATTTTATTTCAATGCCTCCGAATAAGGCAAAACCATCTACATAAATTGTTTTCTTCGCATTCTTATTTGTTTTTTCTTCTAAGCCTTCACTTGTAACTCCCCCGAATATTGGTGTAGACTTAATCTTTACTTCTACATCTTTTGGAACGAGAATTGTTATACCTGCAAAGATAGCACTTGCTTTAATATAAGTTTCATTTTTTAAATCAGCATCTCTTAAGTCTAATTTGATAGAACCAAAAACAGCATCTAAATTAGCTTTTTCAAACTTTTCTCCCGCTTTATTAATATTTTGTTCTCCGAATGTAGCTGTTATTACTTCAACATTTGAAAAATCAGTATTATCTATTTTTTCTTTAACATCCGCTTTAATCTTATTTCCAAATATTAAAGAAAGACCTATGATAACTACTATAGCTGGTAACAAAATTTCCCATAGAATATCAAAATCAAATACATCTAAACTACCTAAAAGAAGAAAAATACCAATCACTAAACATATCACAGATGATACTTTTCCATTATTTTTAGGATTAACCAGCGATATAGCACTTGGCACAATAATAAATAATGTCCACCATCCATCAAAGAAAATATCAATGTTTGTTACACCAGTTGCATTAAGTCCCCAGATAATACCTAATAAAACTAAAACAATTCCCCATAAAATGCGACTAAGATCTTTCATATTTACCTCCTATTTCTACATTAATTTTATAATATGTTTTATTTTTTGTCAATCATATATTTAATGGCTCAAAATCTATTTCTAATCTTGTATCTTTATTCATTATAAATATATTATCTAATTCTCTTAGAACTTTAAGTAAGTTATCTTCTTTTTTATATTTGATAATTATTTGCATACGATATTCATTATTAAATTTAAAGACATTTGCCATAGTTGGTCCCAGTATAATAAATTCATTACTTAAATTATTATCTAAATATTTTTTTACCTTTTTACTATTTTCAATAGTTGTTTCATAATTAGTCCCTATTACTTTTAGACTAACTAAATAAAAATATGGTGGATACTTTAGTTTTTTTCTAAAATTCATTTCATATAAGTAGAACTTGTTATAGTTATTTTCTTTAACACAATTTATAACATAGTTATCTGGATTAAATGTTTGAATTATTACTTCACCATTTTTATCACTTCTTCCACTTCTTCCCGCAACTTGGCATAATAATGAGAATGTATTTTCACTTGATCTAAAATTAGGAATATTTAGAGAACTATCAGCATTAATGATTCCAACCAAAGTAACTAAAGGAAAATCTAGACCTTTACTAATCATTTGAGTCCCAAGTAATATATCAAATTCATGATTTTTAAATTTTTCAATTATTTTTTCATGAGAACCTTTATTTCTAGTTGTATCTTGATCCATTCTTAAAACTCTGGCACTTGGAAATTTCAACTTAATATTTTCTTCAAGTTTTTCTGTTCCAAGACCATAGTAATTTAGAGATTCTTCCCCGCATTTTGGACATCTATCTTCTTTTTTAGTTTTATATCCACAATAATGACATGTAAGGCTATTACTTGTTTTATGAAAGGTTAGTGTTATATCACAATTTGGACATTTATAAGTATAACCACAATTACTACATGTAATATACGTTGAAAAACCACGACGATTAAGAAGAAGAATTATTTGTTCTTGTTTTTCTAATTTTTCATTTATTTTTAAAGCAAGTAAATCACTAAAAATCATGTTTCTTTTTTTCATTTCTTCTTCCATATTAACAACAGTTATTTTAGGAAGAATACTTTTACCCACTCTTTCATTAAGCGTTAAAAGTGTATAAACATGTTTATCTGCTCTAGCTTTTGATTCTAAAGATGGTGTAGCTGATGCAAGTACAAGAGGTATATGATTATATTCTGCTCTAAATTTAGCTATATTTCTAGCATGATATCTTGGATTATTATCTTGTTTATAACTTTGAGCATCTTCTTCATCTATAATTATAATACCTAAGTTTTTTAATGGTGCAAATATTGCACTTCTTGTACCTACCACTACATGAACTAATCCATTTGCTATTTTTATGTACTCATCATATTTTTCACCTTCAGATAAAGAACTATGAAGTATCGCAACATCACTACCAAATGTTTCATAAAATCTTTTGGATATCTGAGTAGTTAGGCTTATTTCAGGAACTAACACAATTGCTGTTTTACCATTTTTAATAATAGTATCAATTAATTTAATATATATTTCTGTTTTACCCGAACCAGTTACGCCATGTAATAAAAATGTTTCATAGTGACCAAGTGATGCTTCGATTTGTTTTTTTACTGCATCTTGTTTTGGTGTTAATACTTTATTTACGTTATCACTTGTTTTATTGATGCGATATTTTTTTTCTTTTAAAATAGAAATTATTCCTTCATTAATAAGAGGTTCATACACACTTTTAATTATACCTTTTTTATTAACAGTTTTATTTTTTAATAATTCCTCAATTAAATTAATTTGTCTTTTTTTACGTGGGTTATTAAATTTATATTTATTTGCTTTATCTTCATCAATTAATTTTAGATATTCAATATATAAATCATAATTATGAGTATTTTTTTTAACCTTTAGACTTGATGGTAACATTGTTTGATATGCCGTAATTAAAGAACACAATGTTTGATCTTTTAAATACTTACCAAGGGTCATTAATTCTTCATTTAATACAAGATTTTCATCCACAATATCTGTTATATACTTTATTTCATATTCTTCGGTATCAATTTCTGATACAATATCTGTTACAAAACCAATTACTTCTTTATTACCAAAAGAAACAGATACTTTCATACCTATTTTTAATTTATCTTTTAAATATTCTGGTATCATATAAATAAATTCTTTATCTAATTTTTTTACACTATATTCAATTATTACTTTTGCATACATGGTATCACCTTTTCCTAAATTATTATAACATAATTTTTTAAAAAACCTCTAATTTCTTAGAGATTTTATTTGTTTTTCATAATCCTTACTTTGACAAATATATGAACCAGATACAACACCATCAACAAAGTTAACATCTTTAATTACTTTATTATTTATTCCACCATCTAGGTATATTTCAAAATTATATTTGTTTTTATAATTCATTAATTCATTTAATCTAGGTATTGTACTTGATAAAAATTTTTGTCCACCTTTTCCAGGATATACACTCATTAAAAGAATTCTATCTATATATTTAAAGTAATGTTCATATAAAGATATATCTTCATCTGGATTAATAGCTATACCTTTTTTGATATTTAACTCATCTAGTTTTAAAAAGAAATTAATTATACTTTCTTGAGTACTTGGATGAATATAAATTATACTTGGTTTTAAAGAGATTAATTTATCTAGATAACTACTTGGATTATTAAGCATTAAATGTAGTTCAATATCTTTTTTATTATCACTAAAATAAGTGGGTAAATAATTTATATCAAAGTTTTTGGTTCCACAATAGAAGCCATCCATTAAATCAGCATGAATTGCATCCGCGGATGTTTCATTTATTTTATCGATAGTTTTTTTTGTATCATAAATACTACTTATATAGCTTACTGTTATTTTCATGGCACTCCTTTAAAAATCTGGTGTAATTTATGTATCTTGATGGAAGTATTTTACATTTAGATACTGCTTCCAATACTTTACAACCCTTTTCTTTTATATGCATACAATCTTTGAAACTACATTCATAATTAGAAAACTCTTTAAATGTATTTTTTAATTCTTCTTTAGTTATATTTTTTAAATCAAGAGAAGAAAAACCTGGGGTATCTACGAAATATATATTTTTTATTTGGTATATTTCTGTATGTCTAGTTGTGTGAACTCCGCGGTTTAAAGCTTCACTGATTGGTTTAGTTTCAATATTTAATTTTTTATTTAACTTATTTAAAAGAGTTGATTTACCTGCTCCAGTTTGACCTGTTAAGACAATGGTCTTATTTTTTAATACTCTTTTTAATTTAAATAAATTTTTATTAGTTAATACTATTATACCGATATTCTCATAATACTTTTTTAATATCTTTATATCAGTATATTCTTTTTTATTTAATAAATCTAATTTGGTTAGACATATAACTGGTGTTATATTATTACTTAAGATAACACTTATTTCTTTATCAAGAAGACTAAGAGATAAATCTGGTTTTTTAACACTTGTTACAATTAGTGCTATATCTACATTACTTACACTTGGTCTATCTAAGGTATTTGTTCTTGGTAATATTTCTTCGATTAGTAATTTTTCAACATCAACTTTAACCTTATCACCCACTAAAGGGGAAAGATTTAGATTTCTAAACTTTCCCCTAGCAGAGCACACATATTCTTTTCCCTTTATATTTACTGTATATTGATTTGATATTTGTTTTGTTATTATTCCATTCATTATTCTAAGTCTCCATTATCTGGGTCTATAACATTTGATGATGGGGATTTGGCAACTTTTACTGTTAATCTTGCTCCACTTACTACGGTTGAACCAGCAGCTCTACTTTGATAAATTATTTTACCAGCTTCATATTCACTTGTTTCAACTTCTGTTTTTGTAAGTATTACTCCGTATTCATCACAGAAACTTTCTACTTCTTCGATACTGTAATTTTCATTAACAAAGTCTGGATATTTATTATCAAGTTTTGGTATATATAATGTTATTGTGTCACCTTCACTGATTTTTTCTCCCTCTTTGATTGATTGATCAATTATGATATTTTCTTTATAATCATTAGTTTCAGATAAATCTACATCTTTTTTAGTTATTATTACTTGTATTTTTAATGCTTCAAGTTTACCTTTTATTTCTGATGCATTTTTACCTGTATAATCTTCGATAGTTATTTTTACATCTCCGAGTGATTTATAAAGAATTATTTCTGTTCCTTCTTTTCTAATACTTCCTGCAGCGGGAGATGTTCTTGATACTTTACCTTCAGATACAGTTTCATTTGCTTCTTCTCTTTGTTCATCAGATACAATAAAACCTGCATCTTGCAGCTTTTTAATTGCATCAGTTACAGAATAATTTGCTACATCTGGTATTGCCACTTGTTTTGCTTGAGTAATCTTAGGTATTAAAACAAACACTGTTGTAATCATTACTACGAGACCTACGAATATACTTGCAAGAATTATTAATAATTTATTTTGAGAATCTTCTGTTTTTTTCTTTTTTGCCATGGTTACTTCACCTTCTTCTTTAGTTTTTACAACATTTTTATTTTCTTTCTTAACATTTTTTACTAATTTTTCTCCATCATAATCATTTTCAGGATACTTAAATGTTATTTTCAATTCATTTGCACGAGATTCATCAAGACATGTTTTTAAATCTTCATGCATTTCACGAGCATCTAGGTACCTGTTTTTAGGATTCTTAGCTGTTGCTTTTAATATGATATTTTCAACACTTTGGGGTATATCTGGTATTTCATCTTTGATACTTGGCATTGGTTCTTTTAAATGCTTAAGTGCTATTTCAACAGCATTATCTCCGCGGAACGGAAGTTTACCCGTTAAGAGTTCATACATTAAAATACCAATTGAGTAAATATCACTTTGAAGTGTTGCACCTTTTCCACTTGCTTGTTCTGGTGGAAGATAATGAACACTTCCCATTACTGAATTTGTTTGAGTAAGCTGTGTTGCATTCATTGCTACCGCTATACCAAAGTCTGTTATTTTTATTAATCCATTTTCTAATATCAATATATTTTGAGGTTTTATATCTCTATGAATGATATATGAATCATGAGCAACACTTAGACCATTAGTTATTTGAAGTGTTATATCAACAACTTCGGGTACTGTTAATTTACCACGTTTTTTAAGCAAGGCTTTTAAATGTTTTCCCTCGACATATTCCATGACAATATAGTATTCACCATTATCTTCTCCGACATCATAAACTTCGACGATGTTTGGATTAGATAAACTACTTGCAGATAAAGCTTCTCTTTGAAAACGACGTACAAATTTTTCGTCATTTGCTAAATCACCACGAAGTACTTTAACTGCTACATTTCTATCTAGAATTGTGTCATACGCTAAATAAACATTAGCCATTCCACCTTCACCGATTGATTTAATTATTTGGTATCTATCACTAATTTTTTGCCCCTTCATTATCATGCAAAATCACCACTTTCTCGAACTAAGTAAGCAATAGAAACATTATCTGTTCCACCTCTTGCATTACATTTTTTAATTAATTTTACAACTTTTTCTTCTGCTGTTAATTCTGGTTCTAATAATACTTTTTCTATTTGTTCATCACTAAGCATTCCCGTAAGTCCATCACTACATAAGAATACTTCACTACTTCCATTATCAACATCAAATATATCAGGTTCGCATTTTTCTGTAACCCCAAGGGCTTTCATTAAAACATTTTTCTTCGGATGATTCTTTGCTTCTTCTAGGGTTATATCTCCGGTATCTACTAGAAAGTTTACTAAAGTATGTGGTTTAGTTACTTTATGTAGTTTTTTATTTTTCATAACATAACCAGATGAATCTCCGATATTGGCAAATATTAGAAATTCTTTAGTTACTATGGCTGCTACTACTGTAGTACCAAGACCTTTTGAGTTTTCATTTTCTTCACCATATTTAAATATTTCTTTATTTATTTCATTGATGTTATCTGATAACCAATTTACAGCATCAATTTTAGTACCAACTGAAGCACTTTCTTGAAATCTTTTTCCTAAGTGAGTTACTGTCAAGGCACTTGCAACTTCACCTTTTCGGTGTCCTCCCATTCCATCTGCTACAACACATAAGTATTCACCATTTATATTTTTTAAAATAGTAACACTATCTTCATTGTGTTCTCTTACTCTACCGGTATCGGTTAAATAAAATGTTTTCATGATTTAATCACTCTCGCTTCTTAACTGTCCACATGCTGCTTTGATTTTTCCACCAAATTCACGTCTAATAGTTACATTTATTCCTGAATCTTTCAAATACTTGTAAAATTTATCTATTCTTTCTTTACTACTTTTGGTAAAATCAATATTATTAGTTTCATTATATGGTATTAAATTAACATATACATTCATACCTTTAAGGAGTTTTACTAAAGCCTCGGCATCCTCTAATTTATCATTTACCATATTAAGCATAACATATTCTATGGTTACTCGTCTATTAGTTTTTGCAATATAGTCCTTAATTGTTTGTATAACTGTGTCAACATCATAAGCTTTATTGATTGGCATAATCTTGTTTCTTACTTCATTTGTTGCTCCATGAAGTGATAATGCTAAGTTAACTTGCCACGGAAGTTCACTAAATTCTTTAATTTTTGGAACTAATCCACAAGTTGATATTGTAATATGTCTTGCTCCGATAGCTAGACCTTTGGCATCGTTAATTATTTCAATAAATTTAATAATGTTATCATAGTTATCAAATGGTTCACCAATTCCCATTAATACAACACTATCTATTCTTTTATTAATGTACTCTTCAATAAGAAGAATTTGTTCTACAATCTCATATGTTTCTAAGTTTCTTACCTTTTTAAGACGTCCTGATTCACAAAAACGACATCCCATGTTGCAACCAACTTGACTTGATACACAAACTGATAAGCCATAATCATGTTCCATTAACACTGCTTCAATTTTTTCACCATCTAGCAATCTAAATAAAAACTTTTTAACTAAATCTCCTTCTTGTACTAATTCTATTTTGATAAAATCAAAAGAAAAGTCATGACTCAGTTTTTCTTGCATATCTTTTTTGATATTACTAAATTCAGTTGGATTCCATTTTTTATGAACATATAACCATTCAAAAATTTGTGTTGCTTTAAACTTTTTTTCATTTATACTTAGAAAATAATCTTCGAGATTTTTTCTAGTAATTCCAAATATGTTATTCATTTTACCTCCGTTTATTTTTCTTTGATAAGCTTCTTACTAATTTTAAATTACCATAATCCTTATATTTTTCATAATAATCATGTTCAAATAATATTTCTTTGAATGATGCATTATTTATTTCTTCTTCGATTTTTTCATCTTCATGTGTTTCTTTAGGAATTTCTTTTGATGCTTCTTCTTTTTCTTTGTTGTATGAATAAATATAACTAGTTAATGTAATTATTTCACTTAGAACTAATGGCATAATTAATGTACCAAATAAATGATTTTCATTAATATTACTTATTTTGTTAGCTAAATCTGCTCCGAGATAATTTAAAAATGTTTTATCAACAAGTAAGTATGATAAAGATATTGTTATACCTGCGACCCACATTTTAAGTTTACCAAATATATTTGATTGAACATTTAAACCTTCATTATATTTTATTGCACTTACTCCGGCAATTGATAACTCAAGGATAATTGGTATAATTGCTATCGGGGTAATACTTGCAAGTAAAATCATGTTTACCACTAAAAAGAATTTATCACTCAAGGCATCAAACAAACTTCCAAAGAATGTTGATGATTTTAGTTTTCTAGCCATTAGACCATCAATAAAATCTGTTGCAAAACAACCCGTTGAAAGAAGAAATGTTGCAAAACCACCATATATTTTAAATATTGGGAGTAATGCAAATATGCCAATTACTCTCAGTAAGGTTACAAAATTAGTTATCCCAAATTTAAGCCATTTTTTATTCATATTATCCCCCGTAAATTATTTGTTAGAATCTATCTTAACACACTTTCCAACATTTGTAAATTCTAAATTATAGTTATTAGTTGTTGTTGTAATGGTTATGTTTGTTATATATTCTAAATTCGTTTTTACTAGAACTTGATAACCATCCTTTTTATATGATATTGTTCTTTCATTATTATTTTTTTCGATATTATATGGATATTCTTTTAGATTAGTAAATAATGTATTTAAGTTTAAAAAATCTTCTGAATCGTCGTATATACTTGGTATTTCTTCTTCGTTATCTAATAAAACTTTAGTTATTTTACCATCTTTTATTTTATATTTAGTAATACTATCAATAGTTTCTTTATAACCAATATCTATATCATTACACATAGTTCCTTCATATATTTCTTTTTGTGTATCACTAATAATTGTGTATTTATAATCATAACCACTATTTAATAGATTAATCTCCATATCTTTATAATTTACAAATACTGGGGTGTTTTCTTCTTTTTCTTCCTTTTTATCAGTTTTATTTGTTATTTTAAACATTACAAATATTATAACTATAAAAAATATCCAGATAAGAAGTTGTATTGCATTTTTATTTTCAGTTTTCATCATTTATCACCATTCCTATATTTAGTGTTTTATTACCATTGATGAAGCTTTTGATATCCATGTTCTTTTTACCACTTGGTTTAACAAGACCCAAATAAATTATTCCATCTCTGCAACTGATACCCAAATTATTTTTATCTAGTACTACAATTTTGCTTGTATCTTTAGTATCTTTTTTTACAAATGTTGCATCAAGTACTTTTATTTCAGTATTATTTATCACAATATTTGCAAGAGGCCATGGATTTAAACCTTTGATTTTGCCAATTATTTTATTGCCTTCCTCATTAAAGTTTAATCTTTCATCACTTCTTTTAATCATTGGTGCTAAAGTAAATGTATTTGGTTGTTTATAAGATTTAGCAGTACCATCAAGTATTTTTGGTAATACTTCTTTTAGTGTTGTAACACCTAAAGCTGATAACTTATCATGAAGAGTTCCAACATTATCATCATTAGTTATTGGTATTTCATTTATTTTTATTATGTCACCGGAATCCATTTTTTCATCCATGTAATAAATAGTTATACCAGTCTTCTTTTCATTATTAAATAATGCCCATTGAATCGGTGCTGAACCACGATAGTTTGGAAGAATTGATGCATGAACATTAACACATCCAAGTTTAGGTATATCTAAGACATCTTTTGATAATATTTGTCCATATGCACATGTAACTATTAAATCAATATCAAGATTTTTTAATGGTTCATAATCTAGTCTTAGTTTTGTTGGTTGAAATACAGGTATGTTATAAAATCTTGCTAATACTTTTACTGGACTTGGTACTAGTTCTTTTTTCCTACCTGTTATTTTATCGGGTTGAGTTACCACCATTACGACATTTGTTGTATCAATTAAATATTTTAAAATAGGTACTGCAAAATCTGGCGTACCCATAAAAACGATATTTTTTTCTTTCATAATTTCACCATCTTTCATTAATAATTATATAATAATTTGAAAAAGAAGACAAGCTTACTTACTTATCTTCTTCACATTTTAAGCATGTTTCTTCGCCATTTTTATCTACGAGTAATTCACCACATGATTTGCAGATGTTACCTGTTGGACGATACCACAGAGCATAATCACATTTTGGATAGTTGTTACATCCATAAAATATTTTACCTTTTTTAGTTTTTCTTTCAACAATATAACCTTTTTCACATTTAGGACATTTGCAAATTTCTTTTACTTCTTTTTTATCCTTTTTTATATATTTACATGTTGGATAATTACTGCATGCAACAAATTCTCCGTATTTTCCCTTTCTAATTACAAGAGGACTTCCACATTCTGGACATACTTCACCGGTTTCTTCAGGTCCTTTTTTCTCCATCTCATGGAATGCTTTTTCTACGAGTGGTTCAAATTCATCATAGAATTCATGTAATACCTTTTTATAATCTTTTTTATCTTCGGCGATTTCATCTAAGTCACGTTCCATATTTGCTGTGTATTCAACATTAACTATGCCACTAAAGAATTCTTGTAATTTATCAGTTGTTTCAATACCAATTTCTGTTGGTTCAAACTTTTTGTCTTTTAAAACTACATAACCACGGTCTTTGATTGTTGCAACGATACTTGCATATGTTGATGGACGACCTATACCTAGACTTTCCATCTCTTTGATTAAGCTACTTTCAGTGTATCTTGGTGCTGGTTTAGTAAAATGTTGAGTTTTAGTTATATCATCTGCAGTGATGCAACCTGATTTATAATTTTTTAAGTCTGGTAATATTACATCTTCGCTATCTTCATATTCATGATATACTTTTAAATAACCATCAAATGTTAATACGCTACCTGTTGCTTTGAATGTGTAACCATTGTTTTCTAATGTTACTGTGGTAGCTAGAGTTTTTGCATCTGCCATTAGGGATGCTAGAGCACGTGTATAAATTAATTTATATAGTTTATATTCATCTGGTGTTAAATATTCTTTGATACTTTCTGGTGTTCTATTGATACTTGTTGGTCTAATACCTTCGTGAGCATCTTGAATATTTTCATTTTTCTTACCCTTTTTAACATAACCAATATAGTTTTCTCCGAATTTAGCTTTGATGAAACCAAACGTTTCTTTAACAAATGAGTCACTTACACGAATACTATCGGTACGCATATAAGTAATTAGCCCAACTGTTTCACTTCCGACATTTTTACCTTCATATAATTCTTGAGCTATTTTCATTGTTTTTGATGGAGCAAAACCTATTTTATTTGATGCAGCTTGTTGTAGTGTACTTGTTTTAAATACTTCACGAGCACTTTTATTTTTTTCTTTTTCTTCGACACTTTCTATTTTAAATGATTTAGAAAGTTTAGATAATATTTCATCTGCTGCAACTTCATTTGGTATTTCTACATCTTTGCCATGATATTTGTCTAGGGATGCTTTAAAATCTTTAAAATCTGCTTCGATTGTCCAGTATTCACGAGGCACAAAAGCTTGAATTTCTCTTTCTCTATCTACGATTAGTTTTAAAGCAACACTTTGAACACGACCTGCAGATTTACCACCTGTTTTTCTTTGCATTAATTTACTTAATCTAAAACCAATGATTCGATCTAAGAATCTTCTTGTTTCACCAGATCTAACTAAATTCATATCTATTTTACCTGGATTATTAATTGCATTTATTACTACGTCTTTAGTTATTTCATTAAATACTACCCTTTTGTATTTGTTTTCTGGTATTTTGATTTCATCATAGATATGCCATGATATTGTTTCTCCTTCACGGTCTGGGTCTGTTGCAAGATATACTACTTCGGCATCTTTGACATCTTTTTTCAAGTCTTTTACTTCTTTGTTTTTACCTTTGATTATTTGATAATTTGGTGTAAAGTCATTTTCTACATCTATACCTAGCCCATATTTACCAGTTGTTGCTAAGTCTCTGATGTGACCTTTACTTGATACTACTTTGTAATCACTTCCTAAGTATTTTTCAATTGTTTTACATTTAGCAGGTGATTCCACTATTACTAAGTTTTTCATTCATTTTCCTCCCAATTTTGTTTAGCAGCTTCTAATTCTTTTAGGTTTGTTTCAAGATAATTAAAATAATTATTTCTTATAATTGATGCACTTACTTGCATTCTTCCAGTTACTATATTATTTATTTCAAGTACTTTATCTACATTATATGTTTTATCACTTGTATACTTGATTGTTGCATCACTTGCATTATAATAAGCATCTTTATTTTTCCAAGAACCATCAGCGAAGACTACTAAATCTAAGTAATTTTTGCTAAAGACATCAGCTCCCATATAATATCTAGCATCATAATCTAAGTTGAACATATTTGCTAGCGTCGGAGTTAAATTTATATAAGAACTGTATTTTTCTACAACTTCATGATTAATTTTACTATTGTAAATAACCATTGGTGTTCTTTCGACTTCATAATCTTCTAAGTCATATGTAAGAACATTGCTTATTGTATCGTTTTTTAAGCCATATGGATAGTGGTCTCCATATAAAGCTATAACTGTATCATCTAGTTTACCTGATTCTTCAAGACGAGAAAGTAAGATTCCTAGACTATTATCAAATGTTTTTAATTTTGACATGTATCTACGCAAATCAATTGGATAATCTGTATTTTCGGTTAAATCCAAGTATTTATCACCTTCAACACTTGATACACCATAAGGTTGATGAGCAGATACAGTAGTTAACCATAACATAAATGGTTCATCACTATTATCACTTAGAGTAATATCCATTGCTTTTTCCATGAAATCTTCATCACTTGCCCAATTTCGATACTCACTATAATAAGGAATACCTAGAGATTCTACACCATAGTATATACCGCTACCTAAGTTTTTATGTATTATGCTTCTTGCATAATAGTGTTCAGTATAATCATGCATACTACTTGTTTTATAACCAGCTCTATTAAATAGATTAAATATTGATGTAAAGTATGTATTATCTTTATAAACGTTGGCAGTACAATTATTTTGGATTGTGTAAAGTCCAGTCATTCCACTAAATTCATTATTTCCAGTTGCACAACTATTTCTTGGGCTATAATTATTTTCAAATACAATACCACCGGTATATAATTTATAAAAGTTTGGATATAAATCTTTATTTATAATGATATCATTAGTACTTTCCATCATGATAACTATTAAGTTTTTGCCTTCGAATATACCTGTTTTTTCATTACTTTTTTTAGTATTATTACTAATTAGGTATTTATTTATATTGTTATTTATTATATCAGTTTCATTATTTATTAATTCATTCCATAATGTATCATCAACTTCATTATCACTTTTTTTAGTTGTGTCCGTATTAAGGGCAAAAGATACATCTTCGGATACTACAGTTCCTTTTGATTTAATGTCTAGTACTCCGAAACCTAAGATACCAAACTGATTTACCACAATACTTGGTACACTTGGATAACTAAATAAGTCTTTGTTACTAACAGTTTGTAATTTATTTTGCATAAAGTTTGCTGTTAATGTATAGTTATAACAAAGAGATATTACTACCAATATTAAAATTGTTGTAATTGTTCTAATACCTGGTTCAAATACAATATTTGTTTTTAATGGAAATCTTTTTTCAATTTTCTTTTCTGTGTATTTATCTAAGAATATATAATATAACATTAATAATATAAAGGGAATAAACATTAAATAAAACTTTGGTAAAAATGATTTTAAAAAGTCTTTGATATATGATGTTACTGCACCAAGTTGACTTGATGTGTTAACTGATACATATACTCCGATAAAATTATTAAAACCAAGTTCAACAAATGCATAGATATTTACTGCAAATGCTATAAGTAATGTAAGAGCTTTACTAATGTGCTTATTAAACCAAGAAAGAATAAAACTTATAAATAAACTTATAAAATTTAATCCAATAAATATTCTTAATAAAGCATAACTAAATACATTTAACCCACTTATTAATCTAAATGTAATTTCTAAAATAGTAAAAAACATTAATAATATTAAATAATTTTTAATTAAATTATTCTTTAATAAATTCTTCATCTTGCTTCACCTCTAATACTGCTTTAACAGGTTTATATGTTTTCCTGTAGAAATCTAGTATACCATATTTTTTAATTATTTCTAAATGTTTTTTGGTAGGATATCCTTTGTGGCTTTTAAATTCGTACTCTGGATATTTTTTATCAAGTTCATACATGATTTGATCTCTTGTTACTTTTGCTAAAACACTAGCTGCGGCGATTGTTATTGATAAGGCATCACCATGAATTATTGGCATTGAATTTTCTTTATTTAAAGGCATAGCATCTGTTATGACAAAGTCTGGTTTAACACTTAATTTACTTATTGCATCTAACATAGCCATTCTACTTGCTTCATATATATTTACTTCATCAATTGTTTTAGCATCAATTATTGATATTCCATAACTTATGGCATCTTTTTTTATTATTTCAAAAAATTTATCACGTTTCTTTTCACTTAATTGTTTGGAATCATTTAAGCCTTCCAATTTATAATCTTTTGGAAGTATTACTGCTGCTGCAACAACTGGTCCACATAAAGGTCCTCTTCCTGCTTCATCACATCCAGCAATTAAGTTATATCCTTGTTCATATAATTCATGTTCATATTTTAATAAATCTACTTTTTCCATCTATCGAATGTTACCCCCTTAATTGAGCCACTCACTAAATCATTATACACCTTTTGGCATACTTTTTCATAGTCAATTTCATCATATTTGTCATAAAAATTAAATTTTCTGGCAAGATACTCAAAAGTTTCACTCATATCTTGGGGTTCTGGGATACCATATTTTTCACTTATCTTTTTAGGATAGTAAGTATTAAGTACAGAAATTAGGTATGCTCCGATATCAGTCATATTTAATATTTCAGTTTTTATTGTTGCAACACTTGCTAAGTTTAGTGCTTCGGCATTATCTTCGATTTTTGGCCATAGAATACCTGGGGTATCTAAAAGAAGATATCCTTGATTTGTTTTTAACCAATTAATTTGTTTTGTTACACCCGGTTTATTTCCAGTTGTTGCAACCTTTTTACCTGCAAGTTTATTTATAAGTGTACTTTTACCAACATTCGGTGTACCTATTACTCCGATTTTAATTTCTTTATTTTTTAATCCTTTTGATGTTCTTTTTTCTTGAATTGGTTTAGTTACTTCATTTGTTAATTTAATTAATTTTTTATAGTCTTCATTATTTGTTAAATCAACTAAGATAGTTTTATAACCTAGTTTTTCATATTCTAAAACCCATTTATTTGTTTCTTCGATATCACATAAATCTTTTTTAGTCATAACTAGGATACAAGGTTTATCCTTGATTATTTCATCCATACCCTTCATTTTTGAAGATAATGGCATTCTTGCATCTATTACTTCATAGATTAAATCAATTAAATTTATTCTTTCTTTGATTTCTCTTTTTGTTTTAGCCATGTGTCCTGGATACCAGTTGATTGAACTAGTATTTTCAGCTACACTTTCACTACTCTTTGCTTTTTTTCTTTCTTTTCTTTTTTGGTACATATCCATTATTTATCACTTCCTTTTTAGTAAAAACTTTTTTACACTTTTATATAACTATTTTTTATAATAATTTAATTTTTCTAATTCTTTTATATTTTCTTTAACCCAGAGATTACCTGCAACCATTTTATTTATTTTTAATGATGCTTTCATTTCATCATTTATTTGTTTCTTCTATTAAT
Source organism: Clostridium sp. CAG:609 (assembly GCA_000438075.1). Taxonomy (GTDB): domain Bacteria; phylum Bacillota_I; class Bacilli_A; order RF39; family UBA660; genus Onthocola_B. The sequence goes on from FR903543.1 coordinate 34,607, forward strand.
AAATCAAAATCAGATTTATATAATTTATCTTGTTTTATTCTATATTTTTCAAATTCTGTTAATGCTTTATCGCAAGCTATTTCATGTGATATTTTTCCAGCGTCTTTTAATATATCCCTATCATCTGCAAGCAAAAACTTATCTATTCTAGATGACCAGTCTTCCATCGTCATTGGAATATGTCTTCTCGCCCTATTTTCAGCAATTTCTAAAAATGCACTAACAATTCCTTCTAAATCTTTTAATTCTTCTTTTTTTAAATAATTTTTAGCAATTATTACATCTGATTCCATAATTTTACCATTAGGACTATTTTTCCATGAAGTCAAACCCATATGTTCTTTTTCTGAATTAACTCTATTATATATAAGTTCTGCTGCCGTTTGTTTTGATACAGCAAAGTGCATTTTATTTTGAACCATTTTAAAGAAATCGATTGATATAGGAGATTTAGGATCATAATCTATACTTGTAGCATAAATATCGGTTACTTTTTGATAAAATCTTCTTTCAGATAGTCTAATTTCTCGGATTTCTTCTAATAACTTTTCAAAATAATCTTTATCAATAAATGAACCATTTTTCATTCTTTCTTTATCTAATACATATCCTTGAATTGTAAATGTTTTAAGTATATTTGTTGCCCATCTTCTAAATTGTGTCGCTCTTAATGAATTTATTCTATATCCAACTGATATTATTGCATCTAAATTGTAAAATTCAACACTTCTCTTAACACTTCTATGTCCCTCTTTTTGAACTAATTCCATTTTGGAATATGTTGAATCTTTATCTAACTCTTTTTCATTATAAATATTAATTAAATGCTTTGCTATTGCCGGTTGTTCTACATTAAATAATTCCGCCATAGCTTTTTGAGTCATCCATAAAGTTTCATTTTCATATCTAACTTGTATGCCTTTGTCTTTTTCTTGAAGTTTAAATGTTATAAATTCTTCAGTACTACTTCTAATCAATAAATCTTTTGCCATTGTTATCATCTCCTTTGACTGAAATATTAGTTTTCAATAAATCGTAGTTACATAATTTTTATTAAAAATTATGTAAAGGTTTTTAAGAGGGTTTATATAAGTCGTTCTTTACCAGTTAATTCCGACTTTTGTTAACTTTTCTTCTTGATTGTTATTTTTCTTTTCTGCTCTAATTTTTCTTTTTTGGTACATATCCATTATTTATCACTTCTTTCTATTTTATTTTATTTTTTCAAGTTTCTTTTGCTCTTTTATTTCTAATTTTTTTCTTTCTTTTTCAAGTTCTTTTAAACTCTTTTTAGGTGTTGGCATTTCTTCTGTCATCGTTCCACCAATATCTGCAATTGCCTTTCTAACTTTTTTTCCTACCTCATAATGTACATCTTTTGCTTCTTTCTCACCTTGTACATTATCTTTTAAAAGTTTTTGCTTTGTTTGATTTATTCTAAATAAATTAGCAACTAATTCATCTTCATTCATATTATCTAAAATATCTTCTCTATAGCGTAATTTTTTTCTTTTAAAAATATCATCAGCTGTTTCACCATTATATAATCCTTTATATCCAGCATTATGAAACTCAGCCATATTTTTAACGCCCGATGCAGAAGCAACTCTTTGCAAAGTATAATTACCTTGTCTCGTTAACTTTCTTTGATAAAATCTTTTTTCATCATCTGATAATGAATCATATTCCTGTTCAGTTATTTCTTGTTTTCTTGTTTGTATAGCAAAATAGGTTTGTCCTAAAGCAACAACTTCTTTGCCTGGATCCGCATTTTGTACTATCAAATAACATATGTATCTTGATAGTTTATAATCTTTAATAATCTCTTTTTTTCCTTTACCAGTTCTTATTGGCTTGTTGATCTCAACAACCCAATCTTCTTCGCTTGAAACGCTATTATTTGCAGCTAAAACTGCTTTATCTATTACTTTTTGAAAATTTCTCCAATCTTTATATTCTAAAACTTTTTGTAATTCGCGTGCATACCAATATTCATTTCCATATTCATCTATATATTTAATATTTTCAAAAATATTATTTGTATATCTATCTTTGATTTTCTTCATTACTACCTCCTTTTTTATTGCTTCATATAAAAGTTTTCCATAAGTCGTTATTTATTAACATTACACTAACCTTAACATTATTGCTCGAATCTTTATATATTAAAAAATCATGATTAGTTATTTGTAAGTTTTTATTGTTCATTTGTTATTCTCCTTTCTTTTGTTTTTTTATTCTAAATAATTTACCTTTTTACCTGTCTTTGTTGCATATTCTATTTCAGTCTTTGTTGAGTCTCCGATATAACCACCAACATTAATAACAAATATTTCATCTGCCATATCAATCTTTCTTTTATGCATATCATCTAACATTTCTTTTGTTTTAGTAAGTGTTCCTTCATCCATATTTTCTCAGACTTCATCATCACCTGAATGACCAAATAGACCAACTGATATAACAATGTTTCCTTTTAGAGTTAAATCTTTTTGAACTTTCATAAACTCATCTTTAAATCTTGTTGAACCACATAGAGTTATTACTTTATAATTTTTTATCATGGGTATTGCCTCCTTTTTTTAAATAGCATTTTCTTTTTACTCCTTATTCTATCATAATTATCATTATTTTTAAATAAGTTTTATCTTAAAAATTAAAAAACAGGCAAAAAAATCTTTTTACCTATTTATCAATCTTGCTTGATGTCTTTTCTAAAAATATTCTTTTATCAAAACTTCCCCGTTTTTCTCGTTTTAAGGTTGATACAGTTTCAATGTCCGCTATGGTTTTTCCATTTAATTTTGCAATTGCCAATAAAACTTCATAGACATCTGCTAGTTCTTCTGTTATTTCATCAATTGTTTGTGCCTTTTTTACTTCCATACATTCTTCGAATAATTTCTTTAATAATTCTTCTTTATATTCTTCATCATTTAAAACTCTAGTTGTGGGAACTTCTTTGTTTTGTTTTATAATTTCAGGGATATTGTCCCTTACTAATTTGTTAAATACTTTTTCCATATTAATATAACTTTGCTCCAGCTGGGATATTTTCATCAACAATCATTAAGTGTAGTTTTTCTTCTTCACCTACGTTATATACTGCTGATAAAAGCATTCCACATGAATCAATTCCCATCATTTTTCTTGGTGGTAAATTTAGTATTGCTATGACATTTTTACCAATTAAATCTTCAGGTTCATAGTATGCATGTATTCCACTTAATATGGTTCTTTCATTTTCTGTTCCATCATCAAGAGTGAATTGTAATAATTTTGTACTTTTAGGAACTGCCACACAATCTTTAATTTTTACTACTCTGAAATCTGATTTACTAAATGTTTCAAAATCCACAAATTCTTCTGATATAGGTTCTATTTTTATATCTTCATTCATATTCATTTCCTTCTTTCATATATTTATTCTACAATTAATTGGTGAATTTTTCAAGAAAAAAAGATGAAATTAATCATCTAATTTGAACATGTATATACTTCAGTGTTTTTATAAGCTTCTTTTATACTTTTTATTCTTCTTCCTTATTTTACTTAATTATAGAAAAATAAAGAAGAACAACATATATTATAATTTTCTATTTAAATTTAATACTTCACTTTCAACTTTTTCTTTTGCACAGTTAAGAAGATATTCTAGTGAATCTTCATTTTTATTTAAATCAAGTTGTAGTACTCTTTTGGCAATATTCTTTATTTCTTCATCTACATCAGTTGGTAAAGTATCAAATAAAATATACATTTGAATTAAGTCGTTTGCTTTTTCTAACTTATCAATATCTTCTTTATTATTTTTTATTTCTTTGATATTTTCAAAATATATTGCCTTTTGTTTTTTAAATATTTGCAATTCATTATTATCTAATGTTATTGATAATCTATTGGTAATTTTTTTTACATTATCAATATCTTTTATTAATACATCAAGGTATTCATTTATTTTTTTCATGTTGTGGTTTGCTCTAAATGTTAAACAACCAAGAATTATTAGTGCAAAAGCTGTAACTGCAGACATACCACAAATAAATATACCTAATATAAACATTGTTAAAATCATAAGTAATCTATATGCTTTAAATTTATCTTTTAAATTGTTTTTTAAATCTATTAGTTCATAACTTAGTTTTGTATTATAATCTGTTAAGCTAAAATTAAGCTTATCATTTTCTATTGATAACTTATTTAATTCATCTAAAGTAAGATTGTCATTTTCAGTAACTTCCTTAAATATTTTATCAATATCATTACCAATTTTTTTAAGTTCCTCATATTTTACAACTCTCATTTTATTTACCCCCATAAATATATTTTATATTGAACCAAATCTAGTGAATGGAAATAATCTAAATACTGCTTTTCCCTTTATATCACTTTTTTTAATCGCTCCAAAGTATCTTGAATCTTTACTTATTAAGCGATTATCCCCCAAAACAAAATATTCATCATCACCTAAAGTAATTTCATCATAATCACTTGTTTCTCCGTATGCATATTCATCTTCTATTATTTTATTATTTATATATATTTTATTATTTCTTATTTTTACTTTATCACCAGGCATTCCAATTACTCTTTTAATAATTGTTGCATTGTTATCATTTTCTTTTAATACTATAATATCAAATCTATCTATACTTGATAACTTAGATAAAAGAACGATATCATTATCATTTAAAGTATTATACATACTATCACCATCTACTTTAACTGGTGTTGCTATAAATATTCTAATTACTACTATTACTACAACTATTAACACATATGGACTTATTTCTTTTATTTTTTCTTTCATAACATGCCTCCATAAATTATATTTTTCCCTGACAAGACATATTATAACATACAATTGTTTATCTGTAAAGTTAAAAAAAAGAAAGATTTTAGTTTCTTTCTTTAACTTTATATTCTTTACGCATTCCTTTGATAAAGTTAAGTTTAGCACGACGAACTTTACCTTTTTTAACTACAACAATTTTATCAATTGTAGGAGCATTAACTGGGAATATTCTGTTTACGCCTACAGTACCACTTTTCTTACGTACTGTGAATGTTTCAGAAACTCCTCCACCTCTTTTTGCTATTACTAAGCCTTCAAAAGATTGGATTCTTTCCTTCTTACCTTCTTTTACCCAAACATCAACTCTAACTGTATCCCCAACTCTGAATTCAGGAACATCTTTACGAATATGTTTTTCAGCAATTTTGTCTACTAAATTTGCCATCTTCTTACCTCCTTATTAATTTTACCTATAATCTTATTAAAAACAGCGGATTATATACCTTTTTTGGGTCAAATTAATTCTACCACAAAATACTCTTTAATGCAAGCAAAAATACCTATTTTACAGGATTGATGCTATATTTTCTTCTTGATTTATATATACTCTAGTTAAATTTCTATTTAAAATACTCATTAAATAATATCTATTGGTATGAAGTTCTTTTAATATTGAATAGACATCTCTTTCTTCATTTATGATGTATACTTTATCTTTTAATTTAATAGATTCATCTATTGCTACAATAATTTTATCTATATCATCAGTTAATATTTCTCTTTTAAAACCATTGATACCCACAAATTTTATTGCTTTTGTGATACCGTCTTTATGCCCTATTGGAAGTGTTGCTACTAGAACATCTTCTTTTGCCATGTAGTTTCTTCCAACCATTGTTCCCTTTGGTACTTTAGATATATTCATAACTTCACTAGTTATATTAAATACAAGTTGTAGATCAACTTCTGGAAACTCTAGGCAACCATACTTTTTTTCAACTGCTTTAATCTTTCTGTTTGTAAAAAAATCATCTGCTATATTTTCTTCAATACCTAGAATTGATAAATCAAATCTAATACCATTTACATATTTTAATTTAGTGTGGTACATTATTGGTTCATTAAAATGAATCATTAAATCTTTATTTAAATACTTTTTAGCAATCTTATAAAAGTTATTTACTTCCTTATAATAGTTTTCATCAATTACCCCAAGAGTTGTTATATCTGTATAAATTCCTGTTAAAGTTATATTTTTAACATTATTTATTTTATCTATTATTTTATCTAATTCATTACTAGTTTTAATTCCAAGTAAATTTGATCCATTATCAATAAGTATTTGAACATTTAAATTATCTTTATGTTCAACACTTAATATTTCATCTAAGTATTCATCACTTTGAATAGTTATTGTAACATTATTATTGATACAATCATAGATTTCTTCTTTTGTAACATAATAATTTACAAGTATATCAATATCTTTATTTATCTTTCTTATTTCTAATGCATCTTTTAGGGAACCAACTAGACAATAATTAATACCATATTTGTTCATTTCATTAATTATTTTTAAACCAAGTCCATGAGCATTATCTTTTAAATCTACGATTTTATATTCATAATCACCATAGCTTTTACATAATAATTCTGTGTTATATTTTAATTTTTTTAAATCTATTTCCATTACTGTTTCAAATTTCATAATATTTTACCTCGTAGATTTATTATAAAGTATTCCCAAAGTTTTTGCAATATGATAAAATAGATTTGCAAGACTTATTTTAATGAATTTAGATAAATATCAGCTCGAGGCTGTACATAATATTGGCAATACTTTACTTATTGCTGGGGCTGGATCTGGTAAAACTACCACGATTTTAAAAAGAATTGAGTACTTAATTGAAAGTAATATTTTTAAAGTAGACGAAATACTTGTTATTTCTTTTACTAATAAGAGTGTTGATGATTTAAAGAAAAGATGTAAATACCAAATAAATATTAAAACTTTTCACAAACTAGCTATGGAAATACTTGATGAATACAACATAAACTATAAATTAGTAAGTGAAGATTATCTACTCTTTTTAGCTAATGAATTTTTTATAACTTTAACAGATACATCATTAACACAAGAAATTATTAAGTATTTTGGTTACTACAACTACCAAGAATTTTTAAAAACATATGCATATAAAGAATTTATTAAACTAATTTGTAACTTAATAAAGTTATATAAATCAAATAATTTAACAAAAGAAGATATAAAGAAGCTTTTTAATATAGATAACTTTATTAGTAAATATATGTATATAATATTTTGTAAGTATAACCAAGAACTAAAGAGTTTTAATGGTTTTGATTTTGATGATTTAATACTTGAAGCAACAAAAATAATTTCTAAAAAATCAAAATACAAACATATCATAATTGATGAGTTTCAAGATACATCTTTGATTAGATTTAATTTAATAAACAAAATCAGAGTTATAAACAATGCTACCCTTTTTTGTGTCGGGGATGACTATCAATCAATATATCATTTTTCAGGAAGTGATATTAATTTATTTTTAAAATTTAGGGAATACATCAATGATGCTAAAGTAATGAAGTTAAAATATACATATAGAAATAGTCAAGAATTAATTAATGCAAGTACTTCTTTTGTTATGAAAAATAATAAACAATTAAGAAAAGAGTTAATAAGTAATAAACATATTGATAAACCAATTAAGTTTATTTACTATATAAATCCTTATAAAGCATTTAAGAAGTTATATAAAGAATTAAATAACAATAACCTACTTGTACTTGGTAGAAATAATTTTGATATAAAAAAATTTAGTAAAGAGAATATACCTGAATTTATGAGTGTTCATTCATCAAAAGGACTTGAAGCAGATAATGTAATTTTAATTAATATGGTTGATAATATTTATGGATTTCCAAATAAATTAATTAATTCAAAACTAATCGAAGAATTACATCCATCAGATAAGTCATATATTTATGCAGAAGAGCGAAGATTATTTTATATAGCACTAACAAGAACAAAAAACTATGTCTATATATTAGTACCATTATTTAAAAAGTCTAAATTTATAAAAGAAGTACGACATCTTTTATAATATCATTTCTTTTTATAGTAATAAAACATGATAACTAAAATTGTACTTATTAAAAAAGTTAATACTGAAAATAAATACTCATTATTAATTAATAAAATTAGAGAAAATATTATTGATAATAAAGGTATTTTATTAGAAACTATTAATAAATTTAAAGCAACAAATGATATTATAATATTTAAGTATATGTCATAAATATAATAGTTTATTGGCAAGTATATGTTATTACTAGAAATTTTGTTAATTATAAAAAAGTACAAATATATAAATAATTTTGTTAATATAGTTAGAATAATTAAGAATATTATTTTTTTAGAGATCCATGATTTGTTACTTTCTCTTTGAATGATATTGTATGGAATTTCTTTAATATCAAATAAAATATATTTAATTGATAGAAATATAATAAATGAAATATTAAATAAAAAAAGTAAGACGGAATAATGATTATTTAAGTTTAAATTTCCCAATATATAACTATAATATGATATTGGATATTTATTGATTATAAAAAATATTATATAAGTAATTGTTAATATACTTATGAATAATAATATATATTTAATTGATTGTTTTAATGACTGTTTTAGTATTTCCCACTGCATTAGATTATATCCTTTCTTTTATTGATAAATTGATATTTCAAAATTATTTCTATTAATATTAATAGAGATATGTATAACATAAATGATAATATATCATGTATTGGCGGTTTATAATTCAAAACCCTTAAATAGTTTATAAAAAGTATTGGATAATCTATAATACTTGAAATTATTTTATTATCGGTGTAATTATTAATTAATGTTGAAAGTATTAGAATTATTGTAAATATGATTGTAGCATTATAATTAAATAAAAGACATATGTTAGTTGAAATAATACTTAATAAATTTATTAATATAAATAGTTTTAAATAATAATATATTATTGTAATTATTAAAGTGTTAGATATAATTTCAAAATCACTTAAAGATGATAATAGCGAAAATGATATAGATAAAATTATAAATATAATTATTATAATTGTATTGTTTTTTATTATTGTTTTTAATATTTTATTATAATATTCTTTTAAATTTTTAAAACGGCATAAAACTAAATAATTATTATTTATACTTTTGATGGTGTTTATATTATCTAAAATAATAATCAATAACAATATCATTATTAATGGCTTAAAAGAAATTGATAAAATTAATGTATTCCAAAAATTGCTTTGAGGTCCTCCGTATGTTAAAACAAATACTAGCATTCCAAATAATAATAACAAAAAATATAGTTTATTTTTCATTGATTATTTTTCCGTTTTTCATTTCAAATACATGATCACATAATGATGTAATTTCGGCTTTTATATGAGATGTTATTATAATTATTTTGTTATTTTTAATTTTTATTAATTCATTTGTTATTTTTTCCTTGCTTTCTTCATCTATTCCGTTAAATGGCTCATCTAATATTATTATTTCAGGGTCTTCCATAAGGGCGCTTGCTATACCCAGTTTTTGTTTCATTCCCATTGAATATTTGCTAAACATTTTATCTTTTTCTTCATATAAATTTACTATTTTTAGTGATTCATTTATTTCTTCATCTGTAATTTTATTTTCTATTTTTGCTAATAATTTTAAATTATTAAAACCTGATATATCTGGTAAAAATGCATTTTTCTCTATTAATGCTCGAAGATTTTTAGGAAAATTTTTACCATTACAATAATTAATGTTATCTATTAAAACTTCTCCTTGAGAAGGTATGTAAAAAGCACATATTATTTTTAATAAGACACTTTTACCACTTCCATTTTGTCCAATAATACCATATATATTTCCACTTTCTAATGTCATGTTTATGTTATTTAGTACTATTTCGTCTTTAAATTTTTTAGTTAAATTATTAATTGTTATTTTCATGATTTTCCTCCTTAGTTTTTTTCAATATCTATTATAAATTTTTCTTTATTAATGTATTTAAATATTAGTATTATCAATGTTATTACATATAATATCATGGGAAGCATAATCATTTCTTTGAAATTGTTTGCATAACCAAGGCTTAATATGTTTACAATATTTAGGTTTGAATTAAAAACATTAAATAAAATATTACTTAGTAACCAACCAAATAAGACTTCAATAATTATGTCAATGGCTATAAATATTAGAAAGGATTCAATTGCTATTAGTGCAATATTTTGATTTTTTCTTAGTATAATCAATGATATATTTGTAAATGTTAGTAAAAATAAAATTATAGACATTATTGATATTAATATATAAAAATATATATTATATTTTACATGCCAAAAAATTGGAAAATAATTAACTGCATAGTTATAATTTTGATTAAATGTATTTTTTAATATAATTATCCATATTATAATAATTGGAATAATGATTACTAAACTTGATAAATAGCTTTTTAATAGGTTTTTTATTTTAAATTTATTGTAATTTTCCCGATTTATTATATTGATAACATTTTGACTTTTAAACATTTTACATAATGTATATGTACTAGTTATGGAAATAATTATTATAAGTGTATAATTTAACCAATTAGATTTTTGATTAGTTATCATTATTTGATAAAATGTAACGGCATCAGGAATGTCATTTTTATTATAATTATCAATTATTTTTTGGCAAAAATCTTTATCTTTATTTTCTAAACAATAATTATATGTTCTTTGGGAATTATTTCTTTCCTGTTCAAAATTGTTTTTTGTATTATTAAATGATATTAAAAGTGATATTAAAAATATAAATGATAATATTATATTTATTAATATGTTTTTCTTATACATGTTTCCTCCTTTCTAACGTTTTAACAATCTTATATACTTCTAATCCAAATAAAGTATATCAAACATTAACTATAATTGCAATATATTGTATGAAAACAATAATTGATAAATGAAGTTGACTTAAGTAAGCCCTTAGTTTATAATATTTTTTACTTGGGAGGTATTATGTTTTATATTGGTAAAGAAAAAGAAGAATTTATTCCTGAAATATTACTTGGAAGTGGTACAGAAGGAAAAGTCTATTATAATAAAGATAGTAATGAAGCAGTTAAAATCTTTTATACCTTTAATGGGTATGATGCATTAATGGATGAAGATGAAGCTTTAAAAATGAGTAAGATAAATACTAAATATATATTACTTCCAAGAAGACTTGTGTATAATGAAAAAGGTTTCTTTGAAGGTTACACTACTCCTTATATAGATAGAAATATTAATTTAAATAATTTACAAAACTATACAGAGTTAGTAACCAATTTATATAAAGATATTGATGTAATAAGTATGCATAAATTAGTTATAAATGATATATATAAAAACTCTGATAATTATATTTATAATGGTTCAATATATTTAATTGATCCAGGATTTTATTATTTTTCAAGTAATTCAATTGAAAGTGTTAGAAAAATAAATATGAAAAGAATTAATGAATTTTTAAAATCAAGTGAAGTAAAACTAGTAAGAAAAAGATAACTTTTAAGTAAGATTTAAGCAAGATTTAAGTAAGATAAAGTAAAAGAGACTACAAAAAATGTAGTCTCTTTTAACTTTATGTATTATTCTTTATTCTTTGGTTTTTCTTTCTTTTCTGGTTTTGGTAAACATTCTTTACGAGAAAGATTTAATCTTCCACGATTATCATAACCTAGAGATTTAACCATGATTTCATCACCAACGCTGAACATATCACTTGGCTTTTCTACTCTTTCCCAGGCAAGTTGAGATACGTGTACTAATCCTTCACATCCAGGCCAAAGTTCTACAAAACAACCAAAATCTTCAACTTTTGTTATTTTTCCAGTATAAGTTTTTCCTTCTTCAACTTCACGAATTACATCAAGTATCATTTGTTTAGTCTTAGCGATTATATCTTTATCTGTGTGATAAATTATTACTCTACCATCATCTTCAAGATCAACTTTAACAGCATCTTTATCATTTACTGTTGCTACATTTGATGCTTCAAGAATAATTTTAGTAATCATTTCTCCACCCTTACCAATGATATCTCTTATCTTTTCTGGGTCAACATTAAATGTTTCAATCTTTGGTGCATATTTACTTACTTCTTTACGTGGTTCTGGAATAGCACTTTCCATAACATCTAGGATTTCCATACGAGCTTTTTTAGCTTGAGCAAGTGCTTCACCTAAAATTTCTTTTGTTACACCTTTTATTTTAATATCCATTTGAAGTGCTGTGATTCCTTCGCGTGTACCTGCTACTTTAAAGTCCATATCTCCCATATGATCTTCAAGTCCTTGAATATCAGTGAGAATTGTATATTTGCTTCCATCTGGACTAGTGATAAGTCCCATTGCTATACCTGCTACTGGAGCTTTAATTGGAACACCTGCTGCCATTAAGCTTAAACATCCTGAACAAATTGTTGCTTGACTAGATGAACCATTACTTTCTAGAACCTCACTAACAACACGAATTGTGTATGGGAATTCTTCTTCAGATGGAATTACTTGAGCTAATGCTCTTTCACCTAAAGCACCATGGCCAATTTCTCTTCTTCCTGGAGAACCATATCTTCCTACTTCACCAACTGAGAATTGTGGGAAGTTATAATGAAGCATGAATCTTTTTGTGTCTTCAATTCCAAGTCCATCAAGAATTTGATGTTCACCTAGAGCACCTAGAGTAGTTGTTGCTAAAACTTGGGTTTCTCCTCTTGAGAAAAGGGCTGAACCATGAGTTCTTGCAAGTAAATCAACACCAGCATAAAGTGGTCTAATTTCATCCATTCTTCTACCATCTGGTCTAATATGTTCATCAGTAATTAAACGTCTTACTTCTCCGCCTTCAATTAAATGAAGTACTTTACTTACTTGAGCAAGTTTATTTGCTTTATCTTCATCTTCAGCATAAATTTTATCAAAATGAGCCATAGTATTTTCTTTAACTTCATCAATTTTAGCATATTTTTCTAACTTATCTTTAATTTGAATAGCGGCAAGCATATCAGCTGTTGCATAGTCTCTTACAGCTGATTCAATTTCAGAATCAATTTCTGCCTTAGGTAGTTCAACTTTTTCTACCCCAATTTCATCAATAATACTTTGTTCAAATTCACATAACTTCTTTATATTTTCATGAGCAAACATTAATGCATCAAGCATTAATTCTTCACTTACTTCTTTAGAGCCAGCTTCAACCATACATATTGCATCCTTAGTTCCTGCTACTGTTAGGTGAAGTTCACTTATTTCATTTTGTTCTGCAGTTGGATTAATAACAAACTTACCATCAACTAAACCAACTATAACTCCTGCTACAGGTCCATCAAATGGAATATTTGATATACCTAAACAAAGTGATGAACCAAATAATGCAGTCATTTCTGGTGAATTATCTTGATCAACAGATAATATTGTGTTAATTACTTGAATTTCATTTCTTAAGTTTTCATCAAACATAGGTCTAATAGGTCTATCAATTAATCTAGCAGCTAGTGTTGCAGCATCACTTGGACGACCTTCTCTTTTAATAAATCCACCAGGAATTTTACCTACGGAATATAATCTTTCTTGATATAAAACTTGAAGTGGAAAGAAATCTTGTGATACTGGTGTTTTTCCCATTACACAAACAGATAATACTGCAGTGTCTCCATATCTTACAAGTACTGCTCCGTTTGTTTGTTTTGCTAGTTCTCCAGCTTCTACTACTAGCTCTCTTCCATCAAAATCTAATTTAAATACTTTTTTCATATACATCCTTTCTAAAACAAAAAGACACTAAAAACAAGTGCCCTTTTAATTATTTTCTTAAATTTAATTTTTTAATTACTTCTCTATAACTTACTACATCATTTTTCTTTAAGTAGTCTAGTAATTTTTTACGACGACCAACTTTCATAAGTAGACCTCTTTTTGAATGATAGTCATGCTTATGTTCTTTTAAATGTTCAGTTAAGTTATTGATTTCATTTGTAAGAATTGCGATTTGTACTTCAGTTGAACCACAATCGTTTTTTGATTTAGCAAATTCTTTAATTATTTTTGCTTTTTCTTCTTTCATTAATGCCATAATATTTTTCCTCCCACTTTCATAATTGGTTTAATCATAGTAATGATTTGGAGATATCAAAACCAAGAATAAACTTCTTCTTATATTATAATTTAAAACTCACTCTTTTGCAAGCACTATTTATTTTAAAGATGCAAGTAATTCATCTTTTTTCATTGTAGAGTAACCTTTTACTCCTTTTTCTTTAGCAAGTGCTTTTAATTCTGCTAAAGTCTTTGTACTTAAATCTTCTTTTTCAGTCTTTTTTGTTTCTTTCTTTTCAACTTTTTCTGTTTTTACTTCTTTTTTAGTAGATACAACTTCACCATTTAAAGCTTTTTTTGCAGTTTCAACTAATGCTGTAAATGATTTAGGATCATCAATTGCCATTTCTGATAACATTTTTCTGTTGATTTCAATACCTGATTTAGCTAAACCATTTATAAATTTAGAATAACTGATTTCATTTTCTCTACATGCAGCATTGATTCTTGTAATCCATAATTTTCTGAAATTTCTTTTATTTTGTCTTCTGTCTCTATATGCATAAGCTCCACTATGAAAAACTTGTTCTTGTGCAGTCTTATATAATCTGTGTTTACTTCCAAAGTAACCTTTTGCTTCTTTTAAAACTTTTCTTCTTCTGTTTTTTGAAACATTTCCACCTTTAACTCTTGCCATATTATTTCACCTCCATGATTAGATAACAGATTTTAATCTGCTACTATCTCCTTTTGCTAACGTACCTTTATTACGTCTTTGTCTTACTGCTTTTGCTGTATCTTTTCCAGTTTTATGGTTACTTCCTGACTTCATATAAGTTAGAGAACCATTTTTTTTCTTATTAAACACTTTACTACTTGACTTATGTGTTTTTTGTTTACATTTTGCCATTATTTCTTACCTTCTCCTTTTTTTGGTGCTAAAATCATCGCTATTTGTCTTCCATCTACTTTTGGTTCAGTCTCAACTATTGATACTTCACTTAAAGCTTCTGCAAATCTAAGTAATACTTCCTTACCTAGTTCTGGTCTTGCCATTTGACGACCTTTAAAACGGATAAATGCTCTGATTTTATGTCCTTTTTCAAGATATTCTTGTGCATTTTTTCTTCTTGTTTCAAAGTCTCCAACATCAATGGTAACTGAAAGACGATATTCTTTCATCTCTTTATTTGCTTCTCTTGCTTTCTTTTGGCTTTCTTTTAATTTCTTTTGTTTTTCATAACGGTATTTGTTATAATCCATTATCTTTGTAACAGGTGGTACCCCATTACCATTCATTAAAACTAAATCCAAACCAGCGTAATTTGCAAGTGTAAGAGCATCTTTAATATTCTTTAAGCCCATTTTTTCGCCATTTGGCCCGATTACCATCACTTCTTGAAACTTAATTCCCTCATTGATTGGTAGTTCATTACTATCAAACTTTGCTATAATAAGCACCTCCATATTATTAAAAAATGAATACTTATTCAGTATCCATTCCAAAAAAATCCATTAAACTTATTTAATAATCTTTGGCTTTTATACCCATTACTTTTTGCAATCGGGTGGATACTAAATCTCTTTCCTTTTTCTCATAACAATCATATTTTACACTATTATTATATGTTTGTCAAATATTTTTTATACTTTTTTATACTTGTCATTATTTTTTTGTATTTTTTGAGAATTTTTTAAGTGTTAACAACATTTTATATTATATCTGGCTATTTCTTGTTCTTTTAATTTCTTTATCACTAATTATTTCAACTAAGTTACAAGTTGGAAGCTCATTATAAGCATTTATGTATCTTAATAAATCATTTATATTATTTATTTTTTTAGTATTTCTAATTGTTTTTATTTCACTATATATAAATATTAAACTTCTTTTTAATTCATTATTATCTGTAGTATTAATTAATTCTTCAAGAGTATTATCAATACCTGAAACTGTAGATAAGTAACCATTTATTTTTTTATTATTTATAAAACCATATCTTATTTGTACTTTAATTAAAGCTTTTATATCTCCGATTTTTATTAATGCATCTTCAAGTTTTGAAATCATTTCACAATCTATATCATTATATATAGTATAAACTTCTAAGTTTAAGATATTTAAAATAGTTTCAGCATCTTTTTTAGCAATACTTCTTTTAATCATTAAATCTATAAATTCTTCATAACTTATTCCCTTTATAGTATTAAGATAATAAATTACATCTTCTTTTGAATATTTTGAAAGAATAACTCTTTCTATTTTTTCGATATTTATATTTGGAATTGTTGCAAATTCTAGTAATTCATTTAATATATCTCCATTTTTTATAGCTGCATTTAAAAGTCTTTCTACATTAGCTTTCTTTACATCTTTAGCAAACTTAGCAAAATAACTGCCATTACCATTTTTTTTAGCATACTTTATTAAAGCATTTTCAAGATTTTCTACATTAGCACCTTTTACAAATTTGGCAAATAAATATATTATTTCTGGCTTGCATTTAGTTACTGCTTTTTCTAACTTTTTAATGTTTGCACCATCTACATCACGAGCAAATTCATAAATTAATTGTTCACTATATCCATTTATAATTGCATCTTCACATTTACTTATATTTGCATAAGGGCATTTTTTAGCATAATCTATAATAAACTTACTTTCTCTATAATTTAATATAGCATCCTCCATTTTTTCAAGATTTAATCCATTATTCTTATAATGATTTATAAATGCTATTATTTTTAAAGGATTAGTTTCGATAAATTCGCCTTCTAAGTCAGTTAAGGTTATTACCCCTTGTTCTAATAAGGAATCTAATATTTCAAATAATCTTTCATTTTCAATATAGCTTGTTATCAATGTTTTAATATTCATAATTTTTTCTCCATTCAATTAATCAAATATATCTTTGACTGGTTATTTATTTTACTCTAGTTCTAATGAATTGTCAAATTTTTATAAAAACATGGTCATATATAAAGGTAAATACACAATATCTCCGTTTACTTCAAGGTCTTTTGTGTGAAGAACATATCTTGTTCCAACATTTTTCTTATATTTTTTCTTGAATCTATCTATTGAAGTATGTTTTTTGTAATTACTTGATTTTACTTCGATTGGATTTATTTTTTTATCTTGAACAATTAGAAAATCAACTTCCATATTATTTTCTACGATATCATTATCATTTTTGCTATAATAAAATAGTTCATAACCATTTGCTTTTAAAGTTTGAGCAACATAGTTTTCCATAATCATACCTTCATTAACATTAAGTTTATCAAATAATATAGCTTTGTATATTTCATTATCTACGAATGGTTTATTAATAAAAGCTTGAGTTACTAGAAGTCCTACATCTGATTGATAACACTTATAATTACTTTCTTCTTTAGTTAGTGACAAGCCAGCACTTGGATCAGTTACATTGTGACATAGATTTACTATCTTTGCTTCATCAAGCCATACTAGTTCACTTTCATAATTTTGATTTCTAGCATTTTTATCAATTGATGATATTTTATATTTCTTGCTACCATTTGATAATTGTCCAGGTATATTATCATATATATTAAGGATTTTTTTGCTATTTGTACCATGTTTATTAATATCATCATGATATAAACTTAATATATTTCTTTTTATTTCATCAACACGGTCAAAACTTTTTGTGTTTATGTACTCTGCTATTGCTTGAGGCATTCCTCCAACAAGAATGTAAGTCCTAAAATCTTTCATTATTCTTTTGTGTGCTATATCTACTTTTTTCTTATTAATATAACAATCTCTTAAGAATGGAATTGTAGCATTGTCATTAAGAGTCCACAAGAATTCTTCAAAGTCTAGTGGATACATGTTTATTTTTCTTTCTTCAGATGGAATAAGTATGTTTTCTACATTTTTCTTAATTGATATTAATGAACCTGTTTCTAGGTAATCGTATCTTCCATCTGCAACTAAATACTTAATCATTGATCTTGCTTCAGGGCAAAATTGAACTTCATCAAATATTATTAATGATTTTCTTACAGGTAAAACTTTACCATAGAATGATTGTAGTTTTTGTAGGATTAAATCAATATCGCTTCGTTCATTTATAAACAAATCTTTTATTTCATTTGGAGCGATATTGAAATCTATTATAAGATAATTTTCATATTCATTTTTAGCAAATAGTTCAACAATTGTACTTTTTCCAATACGTCTTGCTCCTTCGATAAGTAGTGCAGTTTTACCATCGCTATTTTTTTTCCATTCAACCAATTTGTCATATATTTTTCTTTTAAAATACATTTTATTATCCATTTTGATTCCTTCTTTCTAGCTTCATTTTACTACACATTTCACATTTTGACAAGATAATTTACCTCGATTTTAACAATTTGACGACATAAAGCACCCCTAAATTTAACGTTTTGACGATATAACTATCTTATTCTTACTCTGCTTTTACCTATTACTTCTTTGATATAATCTAGAGAATCCGCTATATTTACGTTTTTATCTTCACTATATATTTTGCTTATATTATCAAGTAATTCTTTATTTAATCCAATATTACTTAAGTATTCAAAATATTTATTTGCTTCTTCTACACTTAGTTTGTGAAAGTCAATATTACTTAGAAAATTTAGAACCATGATAATATAACAATAAAGGTCTGTATCCATACTTGGTATGTAATCTGCTCCACAAGTAAATGTTTCAACCTTTTTATATTTTTTAAATCCATCTAACGGAGTTAAATAACTTAAGTATTTTGAACCAAATTTTAAATTTCCATCGATACTACATGAATCTAGATCAACCACTGATACTTCTTTTGAATCTAGATTTACAATGAAATTTTTTTCATGCAAGTCATTAATAAAGAAGTCTGGCATTTGATTTTTAATTCTTAGCTCTTTCATTTTTTCTAAGATATTACCTACTTTTTTTAATGCATTAATTTTTAAGTCAATTGATACATCACTATCTAAGTATTCTTCTAGGGTTACTCCTTTTACATAAGGCATTGTAAAACCTACTATTTTTTTATCAATAGTTATTATTTTTTCAGGTAACACTAATTCTTTAATACTTTTTAGGGATTGATCATCTGCTAGAGAATGAATGGTAAATAATTTATTACTAAAGTAGTCTCCGCTAGTTCTTCTAAATAATTTGATTGCTTTATCATTAACTAAGGCTATGTCGCCTTCAGATGTAACCATACTTAAATAATGCATGTTGTATATTTCTTCTTTTGTAAAATTTCTAACTTCCATAGTTCCCCCTAGGATTTTCTTCTTGCAAGTGAATAAGCTTGTTCTTTGAATTCACCAGTTCTTATTTTTTGAATTTGTTCACTTAATACAGCTTTTGTGTAATAAACTGCATCTCTTAGTTCAACATCTTGATCAACGAATTGATATTTTTTTCTCATTTGTACCCATAAGTCTTCATGACGTTTGATAAATTCTTTATTTAAAAATTCAACACTTATATCTTCAAGATGCATTCCATACATTAAAACCATAGTTTCAAAATATAAACTAAATTTATCTGCATCATAATCTTTTCCAAACAAATTATATATATCATAAAAATCTTTTACTCTAGTGTTTGGTACATCACTTCTTGTATTGTGAGCAATAATGTACAATTTTTCAGCGATATGTTCTTCGAATGATGGTGTGTTTATATAAAACTTTTTATCTCCTTTAAATAATGGTTCAACACCTTTAAATTGAGTTTCAAATATTACTTTGTTGTTTTCCTTATAATCTATTGGTACTGGTACAACCATTTCTTTACTATTTTCATATTTGATTTTTGCAACTACAGGTATTTTATATACACCATTATTAGTTTGTCTTGGTAAACTACTTAAATCATATTCAGTAATATTATCGAATGTGTCATATATTGCTGCGAACAATATATTAATTGGTATTTGATGAGAACATGTTGATGATAAATCGATATCTAATACTGGTCTAGTTAGTTCACCTAAGTGAACATATTGACTAAAACTTCCCTTTACTACTAAATTGCCATGATTAACTAAAGCTACTTTTTCTAGTAACTTTCTAGCATAATAAGTCGTATATGCTGCCATATATGATATTTTTAATCTTTGGGCTTCTTTCTTCATAAAAGCTTTTTCTTGGTCTAAATTTTTAAACTCCATAAGTAATAACCCCCTCAAGTTATAGTAATTATACCACAATTTATAACAAAATGCAAATTTATGTTCAAAAAAGAAAATAGAGACAATGCTCTATTTCTTGTTTTCTATTAAATCTTTAATGTAGTTATAAAACTCATCAATACTTAATGTAGTTGTATCTTGGCTACCAAATAATCTGAAACTTATTTCTTTATTATCAACTTCTTTTTGACCAAGAATTACTGTAATTGGAATTTTTTTAAGTTGACCTTCACGCATTTTATATGATAATTTTTCATTACGGTCATCAATTTCAACACGATATCCCTTTTTACGAATTTCTTCATAAATAGCTTTAGCATATTCTAAGTGATATTCATTATTTACTGGAATAACATTAATACCAACTGGGGCAAGCCATAAAGGTAGTGCTCCTTTTGTTTCTTCAAGTAAAAGAGCAATGAATCTATCAATCGAACCAAGAACTGCTCTATGAATTACAACTGGTGTTTTCTTTTCGCCTTGTTCATCTATATAATAAAGTTCAAATTTTCTTGGAAGTAGGAAGTCAAGTTGAATTGTTGATAAAGCTACTTCATTACCTATTGCTGGTTTAATTAAAATATCTAGTTTTGGTCCATAGAATGCTGCTTCACCTTTAGCATCGACATAATCTATTCCAATATCATTTAATACTTTTCTTAAATCATCTTCAGCTTTATTCCACATTTCATCATCTTGGAAATATTTTTCTTTATCTTCTGGGTCTCTTAGTGACAAACGGCATTTATAATCTTTAAATCCGAAGTCTTTGTAAACATCCATGATTAAATCTAAGACACCTTTAAATTCAGATTCTATTTGTTCTGGGGTACAGAATATATGTGAGTCATTTTGAGTAAATGATCTAGCTCTTTCAATACCTTTTACTGCTCCAGCTGCTTCATATCTAAAGTCATTAGCTATTTCAGCAATACGAACTGGTAAATCTTTATATGAATGTAAGAAATTTTTATACATTACCATGTGATGTGGACAATTCATAGGTCTTAAGACATAAGCTTCATTATCCATTTCCATTGCTGGGAACATATCATCTTTATAGTGATCCCAATGTCCACTTGTTTTATATAGTTCTACACTACCTAAGTCTGGTGTATGAACATGTTTATATCCATAATAAATTTCTTTATCTGTTATATAATTTTGAAGTGTTCTCCATAAGGTATAACCGTTTGGAAGCCACATTGGAAGTCCACGACCAACTAAATCACTAAGCATATAGATACCTAAATCTTTACCTATTTTACGGTGATCTCTTTCTTTGGCTTCTTCAAGTTCTTGTAAATGTTTTTGAAGTGCTTCTTCAGTATCAAAGCAAATTCCATATACTCTTTGAAGCATATGATTTTTAGCATCATTTTTCCAGTATGCTCCGCTTACTTTTAAAAGTTTAAAATACTTTAATTCTTTTACTGTATCTAAGTGTGGTCCACGACATAGGTCTGTGAAATCTCCTTGAGTATAACATGAAATAACTTGTTCATTTTCATCCATTCTACTTATTAAGTCAATCTTATATGGGTCATTTTTAAACATTTCTAGAGCTTCTTTTTTAGATATTTCATGTCTAACTATTCTTTTTCCATCCTTGGCTATTTTTTTCATTTCTTTTTCAATTATTGGCAAATCACTTTCATTAAGTGTCTTTCCATTTAAATCAATATCATAATAGAATCCTTCTTCAATAACTGGACCAACCCAGAATAATGCATCCGGATATAGGTGTTTAACTGCTTGAGCTAAAAGGTGTGCACATGAGTGATTCATTACACTTAATTTTTTATCTTCTTTAATATTTATCATTTTATCTTCCTTCTTTCATTTGTTCATAATGTCTGTATTTACATTTATACATTTCATTTTTTAATTCTTCATATTCTTGTTTTAATTGTTCTAACATTTCTTTGTAAAGCTCGGGATGACTTCGTTCTTCAAGCCTAGTAATCTTTAGTTTCAGTTCAAACATTTTCTTGTGTATTTGTTGATACTCTTCTTCATATTTCATAAAAATTCTCCTTTTTAAAAATAAAAAGGATGATACTAAGGAGTCATAGATATGACGGTACCATCCTTTAATTAACTTAATTATATAACGGTTTTACCCGGGATTTATTAGATCCTCTTGGAAAGTGGTAACTAATATTGTGTTTGTTAGTTTCCATCACCCACTAACTTTCTATGAAACACTAATTATTAATCGTGTCTTTCTTCATCGATTTCACAATAATCTTAGCACATTTTTATATTAAATACAAGCTAATTTTGGAAAAATGCTAAAATATCTTGCCAAACTAACTTTTTTCCATTGTCAAATAATATTTTATGACCCATATTGGGATAATCAAAATAACCAATGTTAGTTAATCCATTTTTATTTAATACATTTACTAACTCAGTTATATTTTCTTTACCACTTAATTTTGTATCTAAGGCACCGGTTGCTATAGCGATTTTAATATTATTATTAAATTTTATTTTTTTAATGTTTTCTTCAAGTCTTAGTATTTCATAAACACTTTTATTTTTATAATTATAAAAACAGTTAGCATCATTTTTTATTTTTTCTTTTTCATTTATATCATTAACCACTACTGATTTAGCACCAAAGCCAAGAAGATTTTGAAAATATGAATTTTCTTTATTCTTACCCATTATATTTAACATAAACTTTGCCAGTTTTAAGTTACCTTCGATATCTTTTTGGTAAAGTGGACTTGTTAAAACTATTTTTTTAATACTTTCATTATCTGGTAAATAATTTATAACAGGAAGAGTTCCAAGACTATCTGCTACAACATAGATTGGAATATTTGGAAATCTTGATTCTGTGTATTTTACAATATTTTTAAAATCATCAATTAATTTTTGAGCATCACTTATAAACCCAAGGGTATTTTCATTATTTATGCTTTTACCTTGACCACGTGGATCATATATTACAATATTAAATTTATTATTTACAAAATAATCTATCATTTCAAAGTATCTTTCTTTATATTCATTTAAACCTGGTACTATAATTATTGTTGCATAGGCACTACTTACTTCATTGATACTTGCAGATAAATATAATAAATCACTTGATTTTAAACTAATTTCAACCATACTTTATCTCCCTTTATTTATTTCTTTACTATATAAGTATAACATTTGATAACTAATTTGTCATCGTTAAAACTTTATTAATTATGATTTTTTCACGTATTTTATTAGAAAACTATACATTTTTAAGTAAACCCTATTGCATTATTTTTTATTCTTTGGTATAATTTATTTGTTCTTAAGGGAACAAATATGGGGTGTTAGCTCAGCAGGTAGAGCAACTGACTCTTAATCAGTGGGTCTAGGGTTCGATTCCCTAACACCCCACCATATAGATATTGGTATGTGAGATTAATTTCTTACATATAATATAAAAGGAACATTCATCCGCTTAGTGAATGTCATCCAATATTATTGTTATGACACTCTACAGCAATGTAGAGTGTCTTATTTATTTAAGTATTAAAGTTAATATAATTATTAACAGTAATATATTAATGATGTTATTTAATAACCTTAAAATAAAAGTTTTTAATTTCATTAATTATCACCTCCTATTCTTCTTAGAGTTAGGAGGACGACACCCACATTGAATGTTCCTGATAATCATTATACTATATTTACCAACTATAAATAAGCAAACAAATACAATCTTTACAAAAAGTTATATTTTATAGTGATATTTAATTTAAAATATTTTATAATGTAGTTGTAGAGAAAAATACATATCGTAAACTCTACTTATCAATAATCGCTTCCAATCTTTTATTGATAGAAGGATGGTATCTATATACCGAGTGGATGCTAGTATAATTTAAAAAATACAACCAGTTAATTTGGTTGTATTTTTCATTATATTATTTTCTATCTAAGTCTTTAAAATCTAATACTTGGTCTTCACTTGGTTTTTTATTAAATTCTATCTTTTGAACTTTTTTAGTAACTTTACCTACTGCATCAGTTGCAGTATATTGAATCCAGTATTGGTCTTTATTTTGTTGTTCATCTACTTCATGATAAACTTTGTGAGTAACTGTTACACCTTCTCTATCATCAGTAACTTCGATATGATCATAATTTATATCATCAATTGAATCTACATAATAAACTGCATCAAAGAATTTAATTGTGGGATATGCGATATCATCTGGATTATTTCCATCATCTACATATTCTGTTCCTTTTGGATTACAAATCCACCCCCATTTATCTTTAGCATATTCAATGTGATACCATCTATTTCCACCATAGTTTTCCATATCATCTACTTTATAGACATCACCTTTTTTAGCTTCACCAAGTTCTGCACTATTACGGTCTGAATCTTTTCTTATTTTAACAAATTCATTTGATATTTCTATGTGCCATCCTTCTTTAATCTTTCCAATTCTTGCTTCTTCAATTTTACCTGATACAAATTTATACCCAAAGAAACCTCCGACTAAAACACCAATTATTATTAATATAATTACTAATTTTTTCAACACTAATCACCTTCAATATAATTTTACCAAAAAATATTATATTTTACTAGTACTAATTTTTATGTTATAATTGTTTCAGGTGGTAGATTATGAAAAAATATAAATATCAAAGATTAAGTAAAGAAGAAAAAAAAGAAGCAAAGTTAGAATTTTATCAAACTGAACAAGGTATTGAATTAAAATCAAGATTTAAAAGAATACTAATTTATAGTATTGCCCTTATTTTATTTGGGATTTATTTGATAGTAGAAGCTTTTATCAAAAGAGATTCTACTGCTCAATATGTTTTTGGTGGTATTGTTACTTTATTTGGTGTTGGTTTTCTAATATCAAGAAGTTACATTATTATGAAAAAAGTAAATGAATTTATAACTAAACCAAAAAAGGCTACGAAAAAGTAGTCTTTTTTAAAAGCATAATCTATATTTTCTTTAGTTGGATTATTTACGTTAAAATCTTCTTCCATTATCATATCTTCTTTCTTGTAAATAAGATCATTTTTAAATTTTAAAATAAAGATAGACTTATTAAAGTCTATCATCAAATTGTTCTATTTCATCTAGTTGATCTTCAACTAAAGTTCTAAATCTTCTTTTATATACTGCAACTTTTCTTCTTAAACTTTCTGCTTCAGATTCTATTTTCTCTGCTTTTTGTAAAGCATTATTTATTACTTTAGTTGCATTTCTTTTAGCATCTTCGATGATTACTTTCGATTCATCATAAGCTGCTTTTTTTATATTACTTGTTGATTCTTCCGCTACAAGAATAGCACGATTTAGCGTGGATTCAATATCTTTATAATGTTTTAATTCACTTTTTAATGTCTCAATTATCTCACAACTACTTTTAAGTTTTTGTAACATACTTTCATATTCATCTGTTACTTCCTTAACAAAATCATTAACTTCTTCTTTTTTATAGCCTTGAATACTTGTACTAAATTTATTTACCATAAGGCTCACCTACTTATTACCAATCTAGTTCTTCGTCTGCACTACTTTTATTTGTTTTATCAGAGTCATCAGTTATTTTACCTTGAACACTTACATTTTTCGGAGCCACTAAATAAATACCAACGCCGATTTTTTGCATTGATCCACCAATTGCATAGATAACTCCACTTAGGAAATCAATTATTCTTTTTGCTTGATCAGATGTTACTCTCTTTAAATTTACAACAACACTATTTCTGTTTTTTAAGTGATCTGCTATTTGTTGAGATTCTGAGTAAGCACGTGGTTCTAAAAGAATCATTTTATTACCAGTTTTATCTGCTTCTTTTATAGCATCTTCTTCAGAAATATTGTAGTATCCATCTTCAGTACCATTTAATGTTTCATCTTCATCTTCAGTAAATAATTTTTTAAAATTTAATCCCATAACTTGAATTCCTCCTAGTCTACTATTTAATTGTACCAAATTTTCTAAATTATTACAAGTGGTTTTGTATATAAATTTTTAACAACTACCTTTTAGTTTCAAATTAACTTCGATTTTTTTCTGCTATTAAAGTTCCATCTGTTGAATAAATTGCTACGCTTGTTGCATCATCAATACTTAATAGATATCTTTTTAATAAATCTTCAATTGATATCTTTCGCATAATTATCACCTTTTTAAATTTCTAGTAGTCTTTATACAAAAAAAGTGAGTTAATCTTTTATTATTAAAATGTTATTACTCACTTTTAAAATATTTTACTAATTTAATTAATGATTAATATTTTTGTCTCCTTCTACAAATTTAATTAAATTTGAGTTAACTACACGTTTTTTAAATTCTTCTTGCTCTTTTTTGGAATTTTCTAATAATCCAACTACCACTACTTTATTTTCATTATCTACATAATTGAAACTAAAATTATCATAGTTAGCATCATTTTTATTAAAATATTCTATAATTTGATTATTAATTTTATTTAATTCATTACTAGACACTGTTTGTTTATTACTCTTACATCCAGTTAATCCAATTAATAAAATACACAATATTGCACTTAATATTTTTTTCATTTTCTTAACCTTTCTATTATCTTATAATTCTATTTTTTTACTTATGAAATCTACTAGTTCATCAACTTTTAATGTAATTTGTTCCATTGTATCTCTATCTCTTAGTGTTACAGTATCATTTTCTAGTGTTTCATTATCTATTGTAATAGCAAATGGTGTACCAATTGCATCACTTCTTCTATATCTTTTACCAATTGAACCAGATTCATCATATTGACAATCAAAGTATTTGCATAATAGTGCATAAACATCATTTGCTTTATCAGCATGAGCCTTTTTTATAAGGGGTAAGATTGTTACTTTGTATGGTGCTAGTGCTGGATGAACTTTTAATACTAATCTTTCTTCACCTTCCACCATTTCTTTTGTGTATGCATTAGTTAATACTGCTAATAATAATCTATCTAGACCAACTGATGGTTCTACTACAAATGGTAAATATTTTTCATTTGTTTCAGGATCTAAGTATCTTAAATCTGCTCCACTGTGTGTTTGATGAACACCTAAGTCATAATCAGTTCTATCGGCAATACCCCATAGTTCTCCCCATCCCATTGGGAACATAAATTCTATATCAGTTGTTGCTTTACTATAGAATGATAATTCTTCTTTTGAGTGGTCTCTGAATCTTAAATTATCTTTATCTAAACCAATTGTTTTTAAGAAGTCCATACAGAAATTCTTCCAGTAACCAAACCATTCTAGGTCTGTATTTGGTTTACAGAAAAATTCAAGTTCCATTTGTTCAAATTCACGTGTTCTAAAAATAAAGTTACCTGGTGTTATTTCATTTCTAAATGCTTTACCTGTTTGACAAATACCAAATGGTAATTTCATTCTCATGCTTCTTTCAATATTTTTGAAGTTTACAAATATACCTTGGGCAGTTTCTCCGCGTAAATAAACTGTGTTTTTTGTTTCATCAGTTACACCGATTGATGTTTCAAATAAAAGATTAAATTTTCTTATCGGAGTAAAATCACTTTTTCCACATACTGGGCAAGTAATGTTATTTTCTTTGATAAAGTTTTCTAACTTTTCATTATCCCAGCCATCTCCGGTTACTTCGCCATGAGTAAAGTCTTCGATTAATTTATCTGCTCTATGTCTTGATTTACATTTTTTACAATCAATTAGTGGGTCTGCGAATGATGCTACGTGACCTGATGCTACCCAGACTTTGGGATTCATTATAATCGCTGCATCTAACCCAACGTTATATGGATTTTCTTGAATAAATTTTTTCTTCCAAGCCTTTCTTATATTTTCTTTTAGGTTTGTTCCAACTGGACCATAATCCCAAGAATTTGCAAGACCATTGTATATTTCACTACCTTGAAAAATAATACCATATTGTTTGCAATAATTTACTAATTCTTCCATTGTTACTTTCATAGTTACATCTCCTTTAATAAGTATTATTATACATAAATATGTAAATAATTACAAGATTTTTAAATCATATTCTAATATTTTATATGATATTTTTATTTAGTTATACAAAAGACCAGAATTTAAATTCCAGTCTTCTTTTTTATGATTTTTATTTAAATTTACCTTTCATAACAAACTCAAGATAATGATCTGCACAAAGAGGAATATACTCTACTTCATCATTTACTCCATCAATCACTACTTCTTTTCCTGATGCACTATACTTTCCATTTACTCTTCTTGCATTAAACATAGCAACTTTACCACATACACAATTAACTGTTAATTCATGTTTTTCGTCAGCTCTTGCAAATAGTTGTTCTGAACCTTCGAATAAGTTACCTTTAAAATTACTTTTTAAGCCATAACAGATAACAGAAATATTAAACTTGTGAGCGATAAACCATAATTCATTAATTTGTTCTTTACTTAAGAACTGTGCTTCATCCACCAAAATAAATTCTGCATACATAAATTTATTCATATATTTTTTACTTAATAAATTAGCACTCTTTGGTATAAGTAAATCAACTTTAATATTTTCACCAATTCTATTTACTACGGTATTACTTCCTTTTGTATCAACCTTTGGTTTTAAAACTACTAAGTTAATTAAATACTTTGAATAATTATAATGATCTTGTAATAACTTTGTTGTTTTACCTACTGCCATTGTTCCATAATAAAATGTTAAATTTGCCATACTACCCACCTACATCAATTTCTTTAAAAAATCTTTACTATTTAAATATAATCCTGTATATCTTTCATAATATAAATCTATATATTTATTAATTGTATTTTTAGTTTCTTCATCTACTTTTATCTCTTTTATAGAATCTATATTTATGTAATAATACATTCTTATCATTTTTATTACTTTTTTACTTACAATTATTTCACTCGTTAAACAATTTATACATATGTAACCACCTTTGTCGGGATCAAATGTTGCAATATCTTTTTTATTTCCGCATAGAATACACTCATCTAAATTAAATAAGACACCTAGGTATTCTAAATATTTTATTTCTAATATATTTGTTAAGACTATTGGGTCTAACCCAGATGACATTTTTAATATAGTTTGTAAAAATAAATTATATATTTTTTCGTATTCTATACTTTGTTTTAAAACTTGTTCAGTTAATTCTGTTATATACGACAAAAAACTAACCAAAAGAATATCACTTTTGATAAGCTTTAAAGGGTTAATAATATCAGCACTTATTAAAGTAGATAGTTTATTTTCTTTATACATTATATTAAATCTAGTATAATTTAGTTTCATTGTTGGTACTCTATTTTTGTTTTTTAATTGCTTTGCACCTTTACACATTATACCAATAACTCCATATTCTTTTGTAAAAACATTAATTATCTTACTTGTTTCTCCATATGGAATTTCACTTAATACAAAACCATCTACTTCAACATTCATTGTTAATCCTTCTTTTCTAGTTCTTTGTAGCGAAGATAATCTTCAACTTTACCAGATTCTTTAAACTTTTCCCAAGCTTCTTCTTTATTCATATTTATCACCTAATTATATATTGGGTGATAAATATATATTTTATTCATTTTTTTCTATAAAACCTAAATCTATTAAATATCTTTCTTTATCTTTCCAGTTTTTAATTGTTTTTACATAGGTTTCTAAATACACTTTTTTACCTACGAGTTCTTTTTCAATTTCACTTCTTGCAAGTGTTCCCACCATTTTTAATCTACTGCCATTTTTACCAATGATTATTCTTTTGATATTATCTCTATCAACAATGATATCTACACTTATATTTACAATATCTTTTTTTTCTTCATAACTTGTTGTGTAACATGTAATGCTATGAGGTATTTCATCTTCAGTTACTTGAAGTAATTTTTCACGAACTATTTCACTTGCCATAAATTTAATACTACTTGATGTATAATATTCTTCTGGAAAATACCTAACTTCATCATGTAAATATTTTTTTATGACACTTATTAGATGATCTACATTGTCGTTTTTTAAACCTGATGTTGGAACTACTTCGACGAATGGATAAATATCCTTGTATTCACTGATTGTTTTAAATAATTTTTCTTCAGATATTGCATCTATTTTATTTAAAACAAGAATAACTGGTACATCACTATTTTTAAGTAAATCAAGAATGAATTTATCACCTTTACCTATACCTGATGCAACATCAACTACAAACAAAATTAAATCAACATCTTTTGCTTGAGCTAGGGCTTCTTTATTTAAAACTTTACCTAATCTATTGATTGGTTTATGAATACCTGGAGTATCCACAAATACTATTTGAGTATCTTTATCATTATATATACCTTGAATTATATTTCTTGTTGTACCTGATACATCACTAGTTATAGCTACCTTTTTATCAATTATTGTATTAATTAAAGTACTTTTTCCAACATTAGGTCTACCTATGATACTTACAAAACCACTTTTCATGATAACCTCTTAGAATAATGCTATAATCTTAGGAACAAAGATAAAACAACATATGATAAATACCATAATACTACTTACAAATGCTGCAGCACTTCCACAATCTTTTGCTACTTTAGCAAGGGGATGAATTTCTTTTGTTACTAAGTCTACGGTTGCTTCAATTGCAGTATTAAGAAGTTCAACTGCTAAAACTATAACTAGTGCTATAACTATTATTGCCCATTGAATAAAACTAATTTTTAAAGCAAATCCAAGTATTATAATTATTATTGTACACATTGCATGTAACCATAAACTTTGTTCATTTTGATAAGCATTAACTAGTCCATCTACAGAATACTTAATACTATTTAAAAATCTCTTAAAGCTCATTTTTTTGTGTTCTTTTTGTTTCTTCGAATTCATTTAATACCAACTCCTGACGTCTAAACATTTCTTCTTCTTCCTTTTTACCTAGTGTGTGGTCATATCCAAGTAAATGTAATATGCCATGAACTACCAAGAATGATAATTCTCTAGTTTCGCTATGTCCATATTCTATAGCTTGTCCCTTCATCTTGGGAATACTTACAAATATTTCTCCAAGCATACGTATGCCTATATCAATATTTTCATTATCTTCATATGCAAACGATAAAACATCAGTTGTTCTATCTATGCCACGATATGTTTTATTTAATTCATGCATTTTTTCATCATCAATAAAGATAATTGTTAAAATCGCATTTTTGATGTGTTCCATTTCAAGACACTTGTCAATAATCTTAGGTAGATAAGAATAATTTAAGTTCTTATCATATTCATTTATTATATCATAGTGATTCAAATTGCTAACACCCCCATCACTTTAAGTACATATAATACCATAATTATTAAAATAATGAAACAAAAAATGTTAATTATTCCTTCTTTTTGTAAAACTTTTGGTAAATGATTGTGTATTGCAGTAAGTCCAATGTATAAAAGATAACCAATGATACCTCCTAAAACATTTAATATTATATCATCTACATCAAAGCTTCTACCGATATTTAATTGAACAAATTCAACTGTTGTGGATACTACCAAAGATGTTAAAAATGGTGCTAAACATGTCTTAGGTTTAATATAAGATGATACAATTAAACCAAATATTACAAACGCTAATATGTTACCAACAACATTATACATAAATAAAGAACTACCAAATTTATATCTAAATATTTCTGTAAATGGTACTAAGTTATAGCCACTATTGGTATTTAATTCCACCTTAGTTAAGAGTTGAAATAATAAAAATATGTAAACTATTGAAAGTATACCAAAAAATTCTTTATAAAAGTATACTTTTTCTCTGTGAGCTCTAAGATAAAAAAATCTCATACTTACCATTGTTACAATGAATATAACAAGTACTGGCCAATTACTATTTAAAACATTTTTGATAGTATTTAAAAACATATAAATCAGTCCTTTTTAATCTCTATTTTATTCTGGGCACTAATTAGTTCTTTAACCACTAAAAATACCTCTATATCCATTGTACTATTATTTTTACTTTTTTTCAAAACTTTTTTATCAATTATACTATCTTTTTTACTTAATTTTTTCTTTAAGCTTTCTTCTGCTTTAGATAATGCATTATTTATAGCTTCTTCTTCAGTGTATTTTATCCTTTCTTTTTTTATTTCTATATCTTTTTCAATATATAATTTAAAGTTAAATATATCTAATATTTTTTTATATTCTCTTGTATAGTTATTTAATCTATTTTTAAATATATTATGTTTATTATCATTTATTTCATATGTTAAGTTATATCTTTTTTTATTTGTTTTGGTATCAATATCTTTTTCCATTGGAAAAGATATTGATACTGTATACCAAGTAGTTATATAAATATCTGCTTTAGCACATGTATATCTTTTATCTTCATTATTATAGTTAATTATCCCTTTTACTAAAGTGTCTTTTTCTTTAACATAATCATTAATTTGTACTTGTACTTCACCAGATTCTACATATATATCACTTATTACACCACTTTTTTTAGCAATTATATCACATACACTATTATCCTTATTTATATCAGTTATTATTCTTTCTTCAACCTTTACACTTAAGTTTAATCCATTAACTACAAATTCCATCCAATCTAATTTATCTGGATACTTGTCTAATATTTCTTTTCTTATTTTATTTAAATCTTTATAACTTTTCTTAAAATGCAATACTTTTATATCATAGTTATCTAACTCTTCTTTTATTAAGTCTCTGATATCTTTATTTTCATGTATTATTTCTATTTTAAATATCATATTACTTAGAAGTATTAAAGTTATTAAACCAATTAATAAACTTATTATAAATATTTTTTCGCATTTTAAAATATCTTTTAGTTTATTTATACCAGTTAATTTATATATACTAAATTTATAACTAACTAAGTATTTTTTTAAAGTTAAATAATCTTTATAAGTAACATATAAATATATGTAATCACTATATCTAGAGTCATAAACAGTTATATTTAAATTATCTATCTTACTTATTAATTTATAATAATTATTACATTTAGTTTTAATCCATATTTTATTATTCATAGTTAAAACCTACATTCTTTATTTTACCTTTTATTAGTATTTCACTTGGCATCATTTTAGTTATTACTAAGTTAGTTCCCTTTATTTCAATATTAAAGTTATCTAACTTTAATATTATTAATACACTAGTTAAAGTTATTAGTTTTTCATAGTTAAAGACATATATATAATTATCATATATATTAATAAAGTATTTTTTATCATATAAAAAATTAATAAGGTTATCTTTGATATGCATAAGCTTCACCTTATTAATTATATGTTTTATTTAATTAGATATACGATAGGGATTGGTTTTTGTGCCATCACCTGATTTTTTTATAACTGAGTTATTTAGGTAAAAAACAGGTCTTACTACTCGACTATCTGATGAATTTTGACTATAAATACATCCATTAATATATAAATAAAATATACTTGTTGTATCTCCAGTCATTGGAGTTATAGTCCATTCATTTAACCCCAAATATAACCAATTTTCATTTTTTATTGTTGTATCACTATAATCATATATTGTTGTTGTCCATGCAGTCTGAGGTGCAGCAAATCCATAATCACTTACATACATAAGTCCAATTTTCGCATTATATGTTGATTTCGATGCTGGATTTGTTATTTCATTTTGATATGCTACTGATGGAATAACAATGCGAATATTTTCATTTGTATTTCCACCGATTTTCCAGATGACAATATCTATCATATTTGACCATTTACTTCCTATATTGTTTAAATAATTTGCATTTAAATTTGTTTTATTTAATTGTCCATTGCTCCAATTATTTGATGCATAAAGATATCCTCTGTAAAACCAATAGTATGATGCAATTTCCGAATTAGCTAAATTTCCTTTATAAGTTGTGATGTCATCTGAATAAATATCTTTGTAATCCCCATCTGTTCCAAGTAATGCACTTGTTGCATAATCAGCTTTTATTAATTTTACTTTTCCATCAAATACACCTATTATTCTATATAGATTATCTGTTGGACAAGTAGATTCATCAGAACCAAAACATACATAATTATCTGGATCACTTCCAGCATATCTATATGAATTATCATTTGCTCCATTTGTTAGATTTGAATCATGATAATATATGCTATTTTCTCCTTGAGTTCCTGTATAAAGATTAATTATTGCCTCTGCAAGTGTTGGTTCATATACATCAAAATATAAGTAGCACTTATCTGCTTTATTACTTTTAACTGAGACACTTTTATTTTCTTCATTCCAACTAATTTTGCTTCCGTTTTCACAATTACTTAAATTTTCATTAAAGATATATCCATTTGTTGGAAAAGTATTTGAAAGTGATTCTTGATAATTACCCGATCCAGATGATGCTTCAAGCATTATACTTAATATGTTATTGTTATTTTTTGAAGTATCAGAAAAAGTAACATTATTATC
The DNA here is from genome assembly GCA_000438075.1 of Clostridium sp. CAG:609. GTDB lineage: Bacteria > Bacillota_I > Bacilli_A > RF39 > UBA660 > Onthocola_B. The sequence goes on from FR903543.1 coordinate 69,219, forward strand.
TTTTTTATAAGTTAATAATATTATTAAACTAGACATTATAATAAGTGTTGCGGTTAATACTTTTTTCTTCATGCTATCATCCTTATCTTATAATAATTATAGATTAATATAATTTTTTTGTAAATATTTTTTTTTGCAATTTTTTGTTGTTTAGTAAAATTTTATATTAAAAAACTCAGTATTATTTTGAAATGCACCCTTTAGGGTAGACATTTATAA
>FR903544.1 GCA_000438075.1 Clostridium sp. CAG:609
AGGTTTGCATCATGATAATATATTCCATTTACTCCTTGGGTTCCAGTATATTGTGATACAACATATTCTGCTAAAGACATTGACGTATCTACATCAAAATAAACATAACACTTATCAATATTATTACCGCTAAACTCTACCCTTTTATTTGTTTTATCCCAACTTAATGTACCTCCATTTTCACACTTAGATAATTCACTATTAAACACATATCCATCTGTTGGCCAACTATTTTGTGTAGTCATCACATAGTTACCACTTCCTGCACTACTTTCTAGCATTATACTTAACATATTTTGTGGTTTTATATTATTAATTGATGTATCATCAATACTACTATCATTATAAAAATTATAAGTTAATAAACATAAACTAAATAATAAAATTGTTATTGACATAATTAACTTTTTCATAATATTTAACCTCTATTCTATTAAAATTTTACCATTTTATTTATTTCTTTTCAATAGTTTTTTTAAAACATTTTCTAGGATGAAATATTATCAAGAAAAAAATTAATATTACCACAAAACATATTGTCCCTATTATATATGGTGTATTCTTATTTACTTGTTGTTCTACCTCTAATTTAGTTTCAAAATTCGAGGTAGATATTACATTCTTTGTTACTTCTTTATATACTTCTAAAGTATATGTATTTTGTTCATTTTTATTTGTTACAATAATGTATACATAATTTAATCCTTCATTTATATTTTCATTATTAATTACATCTACTTGAAACTCATCTTCTACCTTATAATTAAATTGTAATTTTTCTACACTATTATCTACCTCTACTGTATAGGTATTAACATACTTATCAAACTTCAAACTCATAACACCATTTAATATCTCTAAATCTAAAAGCACACTATAACCTCCAGCCATAGTGTACCCAATAATTATTAAATTATTTTTAAAAGTATTTCATTTGAAACATAAATATATACTGGATTAATAAATAAATAATCTTTTTTTAATATTAATTCTTTACTCTTTAAAAGAGGTTTAATATTATAAACATCCATTATATCTTTATTATATTTCTTTTTAAAATCATTTATATTTATTCCCTCTAGTTTTCTTAAACCTAACATTATTTCATAATCCATATCATCTTTTTCACCGATAATTTCTTTTTCTTTAACATAATTACCAAGTAAATAATCTTTTAAATTCCGAGTATTGGTATATCTTATTTTATCAATATAACCTGAAGCTCCAATACCAAAACCATAATACTCTTCATTATTCCAATAAACTAAATTATGAATAGATTCATACCCAGGTATTGCATAATTACTTATCTCATAATGATTAGCACTATCTAAAGTATTACAAATATGTTTATACATTAAATAATCAGTTTCTTCTTCAATATATGATGCATTATTAACATAAGCTTTAGTATGTTCTTCTAAAATTAGGCTGTAACAACTTAAATGATTTGGTTTAAGCTTCATAAATAAAGATAAATCTTTTTTTAAAGTTTTAAGTGACTCCCCAGGTATTGCATACATTAAATCTAAATTAATATTATTAAAACCAAGACTTCTACATAATTTTATTTTTTCTTCTGCATCCTTAAATTCTGCATTACGTTCCATAAACTTTAAATTATCTTTATCAAAAGACTCTATTCCTATACTTAATCTATTTACTCCATATTGTTTTAATAATAAAAGCAATTCTTCATTTATATCTTCTAAGTTACATTCAAAAGTAAACTCTAATAAATTATTAGTTTTAAGTAATTTAGTTATATCAAGTAATCTTTTTATTTCTTTTAAACTAAGTACAGATGGAGTACCTCCCCCAATATAAATAGTTTTAATATCATCCCCCATATATCTATCTACTACTTCACTTTTTAAAGCTTTCAAATAAACATAAGTCCATTTTTCATTATATAAAAACTTACAAAAATCACAATAAGAACAAATACTTCTACAAAATGGAATATGAATATAAACAGAACTAGCCATTATCTCATACCATGATTTTTAACACTATCATATTTTGAAGAATAATAATCTGTAAAATAATTAAAATATGATACAACTTCTGGATACATATCTTCTAGTTTTCTAACTCTTTTTAAATATGTATGATAATCTATATGGTAAAGATCAGCTATTCTTTTTGCATCAAATCCATATTTAATTTGATAATTAACAATAGTTAACGTTTCTTCATCACTTAAATAATAACCAGGCTTTCTTTCTTTATTCTTTAAATCCATAGCTTTATCATCTCTAATAATTGATATTAAATGCTTCATTTCTGCTTTATCGTGTTTTCTTGCTGCATCAACTAAATTATTAAAATATTCAACATATCTACTTTTAGCTTTAGCTTGATTTACTGGACAGTGATAAAACAAATTGACTAATGCACTATAAAATTGTCTATTTTCTTCTAACATTTCACTCGCAAATCTTTTCTTTGCTTCCTCATTCTTTTTACCTAACAACTCACATAATGAATCTAAATTAACTCCATAAGTTAATGCACTTTGTGCTAAAAAGCATAATCTTTTTTCCTTAATAGGATACATTAAATATAAATATTTTACTTCCATTATTAATCACCTAGAACCGCTAAAAATGCTTCTTGTGGTACTTCAACAGCTCCAACCATTTTCATACGTTTCTTTCCTTCCTTTTGTTTTTCTAACAATTTTCTTTTTCTTGAAACATCTCCACCATAACATTTTGCCAAGACATTTTTTCTCATCGCCGATATATTTTCTCTAGCAATTACTTTTGAACCAATACTTGCCTGAATAGGTATTTGAAACATCTGTCTTGGAATAAGTTTTTGTAGTTTACTAACTATTGCTCTTCCTTTATTATAAGCAAAATCTTTATGAACTATAATACTTAAAGCATCAACAACTTCTCCATTTAATAAAATATCCATTTTTACTAAATTACTTTCTTTATAACCACATAATTCATAATCAAATGAAGCATAACCTTTTGTTGAACTTTTTAACCTATCATAAAAATCATATACTATTTCTGACAAAGGTATTTCATAATGAACATCAACTCTCGTTGTATCAATATAATCAACACTTTTATAAATACCTCGCTTATCTTGACATAATTCCATTATAGCTCCGATATATTCACTTGGTGCTATAATATTTGTATATATATAAGGTTCTTTAATAGATACAATCTTTGTTTTATCAGGCATCTTTGATGGAGCATCAACAAGCACCATACTTCCATCAGATAAATAAACTTCATAAACAACACTTGGACTTGTTGCAATAATACCTATATTAAATTCTCTTTCAATTCTAGTTATTATTACATCCATATGAAGAAGCCCTAAAAAACCAATTCTAAAACCAAAACCTAAGGCAACACTAACTTCAGGTTCAAACTTTAATGCTGCATCATTAAGTTTTAATTTAATCAAAGCTTCTTTTAACTCATCATACTTACTAGATTCAGTTGGAAATATACCTGAAAATACCATTGGTTTCATTTCTTTATAACCTTTAATAGGTTCATTAACATAATTTTCTTTAGTGGTAATGGTATCTCCTACAGATACACTTGATATATCCTTAATAGATGCTGCAATAAATCCAACTTCACCACTCTTAAGTTCCATCAATTTTTCTTCCCTCGGAGTATGCCTTCCTAGTTCAACAACTAAAAATGATGAATTTGATGCAAGTAAATTAATTGTATCCCCCACTTTTATTTTACCATCAACAACCTTAACAAGTAAAACAACACCTTTATATGAATCAAAATATGAATCAAATATTAAAGCTCTAGTTGGTTTATCTAAATTAATAACTGGTGCAGGAATTCTTTCAATTACTGCTTCGATAATATCTTTTACACCTTCTCCAGTTTTACCACTTGCCAAAATTATTTCATCTTCTCTAAAACCTAAAACATCCATAAGTTCTTTTTTAACCCTAGGTATATCAGCATTAGGTAAATCAATCTTATTAATAACAGGAATAATTTTCAAATCTTGTTCCATTGCCAAATACAAATTAGCAAGTGTCTGAGCTTCAATTCCTTGAGCTGCATCTACAACCAAAACAGCACCTTCACATGCAGCCAAACTTCTAGATACTTCATATGAAAAATCGACATGACCAGGTGTATCAATTAAATTAATAATATAGTCTTCACCTTTATAATGATAATTAAGTTTAACAGCATTAAGCTTAATAGTTATACCTCTTTCTCTTTCAAGATCCATATTATCAAGAATTTGATCTTTCATTTCTCTCTTGCTAAGAGCTCCAGTTAACTCCAAAATTCTATCTGCCAAAGTACTTTTACCATGATCAATGTGAGCTATAATTGAAAAATTTCTAATCTTCTCTTTTTGCATATTTCACATCACCTCTATAATTGTACCAAAAAAATAATAAAAAGTCATTAAAAAAGTGGGGTTTATCAACTTATATTCTATAAAAAACAAATATAGAAAGAATATCACATTCTAAAAAACTTCACAGCAATAAAAGTAAGTCAAGTTAAAAAGAACAAAATTTTAAAAAAATTTAAAAATTTCACTTTCCCAGAAATATGGGGATAAACAAGCAAATATCCCGATTTATGTCGAAATTTGACGTACGATTTTTCTTGATTTTTATTGTTGCACACTTTAGAATAATTTCTCACAAAGGAGATGATCTATGTGTTAACTAATGAAACAAAAACATTTTATGCATTTAATATCGATAAGATGTTTAAAGCAATATTTGGTGCAGATGATGAAAAGAGTAAAAAACTTCTTAAGGAACTATTAAGTGAATGTCTTGATATTAAAATTGATAAAATTATAGGTTTTATTCCCGTTGAATTAAGTGCACGTAATAAAAACGAACGAAGTAAAAGACTAGATTTAATTGTTGAAGTAAAGGGTAAAAAAATTAATATTGAACTTAATTCATCTTTTAATGATGTAACCAGAATAAGGAATCTAAACTACTATTTTGCATTCTGTAGTCAGCATATCATTAAAAGTGAATCATACGATATTGATTCAGAATTCATACACATATCACTAAACTATAGAGCATCAAAAAAAGACCCACTTAT
>FR903545.1 GCA_000438075.1 Clostridium sp. CAG:609
ATAAGTTTTTTATTTGATGTCTACTAAACGGGGTTCACATCAATTTTTTACTGAGTTTGTTTATCCAACTCTATAAGGGATTGTTTTTGTGCCATCACCTGATAACATTTTTACATTTGTATTTAAGTAAAATACAGGTCTTATTGCATTATCAACTGAAGCTGTATAAGATGATACTGCTCCGGTCATAGCTATTCCCATTACACCGTCTTCGCTTGTGGTTGAAGGTGTTAACGTATATTCACTATATCCCATAAACATCCAAACTTTATTGGTAGAATTATTGTTGTAAAATGATGATAATGTGGTTGTCCAACAACTTGGATCTGCTGAAAATCCGTAATCACTAATATACATTAAACCTATTTTTGCATAACATGTTATAGTTGATGTTGGATTTATTATTTCATTTTTATAAGCATTTATTACATTTACATTTGCTAAATTTGCTTGAGTATTTCCTCCGACTTTCCAGACGACAGTATCAATCATATTAGCCCATTTACTTCCTATATTATTTAAGTAGTTTGTATTTAAATTTATTTTATTAAGTAGACTTGTACTCCATGTATTTGATCCATGACTTTGATTTATCGAAGTATCACTTTGATAGTTCCAGTAATATACATTTGTTGATGAATTTTTTCCTATGTAATAACTAGATGATGCTGTAGAACCAGATTTATAATCTCCGTTTGTTCCAAGTAAATTACTATTTGCATAATCATATTTGACTAATTTTACTTTTCCATCAAATACACCAATTATTCTATATAGATTATCATTTGGGCAAGTTGCATCATCAGAACCAAAACATACATAATTATCTGGATTACTTCCAGCATATCTATATGAATTATCATTTGCTCCATTTGCTAGGTTTGAATCGTGATAATATATATTGTTTTCTCCTTGGGTTCCTGTATATTGACTTATTACATATTCTGCTAATTTTGGTTTAATTGCTTCTTTTTGTAAATATAACATAGTTTCAAAACTATTGCCATAGTTACCTGATTGGTCTATGTTTAGATTTAGATAAGTTAATGTAATATTCCAATCATGTTCTGTATAAGTTGTGCTTGAGTTTGATGTTATTTCATAGTTATTGGCGATAGCAAATAAACCTTTTGCTGTTGTTACATCAAAGCCTGATACTCCATTATATGTTCCATAAGTTAAATTATCTAAAGAAGTTATTTCATTTCCATTTGGGTCTGTTATTGTAAGTATTATTTCTGGTGTTGTTCCATCTGAATATTTAAATGTGTTATTAGTAATTTGTAAATATAAATAATAGTTATATGTTGCTGTTTTTTTAGTACTATTTGCTTTTAATTTTGCTATTTCAGTTGATGTTACTACTAAATTTGAACCATTTTCAGGAAGCGTTGTTGATGTTGCATTTAGACTTAGGGGTCTTCCTAATTCTAATTTAAAATCATCTACTGTATCTGATATAGTTGTTACATTACCTAGTGCACTTTGTATTCTTGGAGCTAGGTATGCATATGTAATTCTTGCAATTAGCAAGAGTAATATACCTATTATTAAGATACTTAATACATATAATGCTTGATTATCTTTTATTCTTTTTATGAATTTATTCATTTGTCAATCACCTTTTATTATTTACAATAATATGATAACATATTTTTATATAAATTTAAAGAAAAAGAATACAATATTTTTGTATTCCACAATAGCTTTTACTATTGTTTTTTTCTAACAATTATTGGTGCAGATTATTCTAAAAATACTAAATATTATAAAAATGAAAAAATAGTTACACATAAAGTGTATAATGATAAAGGAAAAGTAAGAGTTATGTCACTATTCAAAACTGGTTTAACACTTTTTCATCGAGCCCACAACTCCAGAAAATACATTCGACTCCCTATAGGATTTGTTCTCTACGACATATAAACGGTATTTTTAAAAATTTTAAATTTTAAAATCTTTTTTGCATGCAATAATTTTTGAAAAAGCAAAATATTTTTTTAAAAATTTAAATTTTAAAACAAATATGATGTTTTACAGTACTCAAAAAGAGGTAAAATCGTACAATATTGGTCGTACTTTTTTACCTCTTTTTCCTAGGTTTTATAAGGATTTTATTAAAACTGTCCGTCAATCAGGTCCTAGACATGCATAATCCATAATCACAAGTTTATTCGGATCGGGTTTACGGCTGTGCCTTTACCCGATGTAAATTTTATCGAAGACGAAAGACTTAAAGACGGGCGAACGGCACCCCCAAGCGAGTGGTCGACAACACCGCCACTCAGATCACCAGTGACATACACATCAAACGCAACGCCGGAATCATCAGAAGAACGCGAAATGGTCCATTCGTATAAACCTGTGTATAGCCAATTATCATTTTTAGATTTTCTGTAATCATTTCCACTTGAACTCCATCCTGGTAATGTCCAATAGTCTTCGCTTGCTGCATAGTAATATTCACTTACATACATTAATCCTATTTTTGATATTACTGTTGTTGTAGCATCCTTATTTGCTCCAACTTCGTAGTTATATGCTGTTTTTGCATTTGATTTTTGTCCATTATTATAAGTTATTCCACCTACATACCATGTTGTGTCTGCTATCATATTTTTCCATTTTGTATTTTCGCCATCTAGGTATGCTAAAAAATTTTTATTTAAATTTATTGTATTAGTTGTGCTTGTACTCCATGTATTATTATTTGCTTTATTCCATTTATATCTGCCTATCTTTGTTAAGTCTCCGTTTCCTTTATAACTTGGTGCACTTCCATATGTACTTACATATCCTTCATCTGTTCCAAGCATATCTGTTGTTGCCCCATATGCATGTATTAATTTTACTTTTCCATCTATTAGACCTATTATTCTATATAGATTTTCTGCTGGACAAGTTGTATCATCTGAACCAAAGCATACATAGTTATTTGGATTTGCTCCTGCAAATCTATATGAATTATCCCCTGCTCCATTTGTTAAGTTTGCATCATGATAATAGATATTTGAAGCAGTATTTAATCCATTATAATAATTAGCAATACAATTACCTAAGTTATCTCCATTACCACAGAAATCTGCTATGGTTGTTGGTATTTTATCTTTTTGTAAAACAACATCAATATTTAATGTTGAATTTTCATTTTCTGTTTGATCTGTACCTAAATTAACAAATGTTAATGTAAATGTCCATGTGTGAATTACTTCTGATTTATTACTAGATGTTGCTATAACATGGTCTGTAACTATGTTAAAAGCTCCATTTACTCCAGTTATATCGAAACCTTTTAAGTTATCATTTACTGTTACAAATGTTAGGTTATCTGCACTTGATTCAACTATCTTACCATTTTCATCTTTTACAGTTAATATAATTTCCGGCTTTTTATCAGTAGTTGTATAACTATAAGTATTATTTTTTATTATAACACCTGCAAAGTATTTACTTGATGCACTATTTGTTTTACTAGATGCCATAAGTTTTACTTTTGGATTTGTTGTACTTGTTAAGTTACTTCCCCCAGTTGTAAAATTATCTGAATTAGCACTTAGTGATAAAGTATTACCTTTTGTAAAAATTATTGTGTCTCCACTCGCTGTTACTTCACCACTACCTTCAACATCATCTGATACTGTTGGTGCTAAATAAGAATAAGAAAACTTACCTATTAATAGTGCTATAACTACTAATATTAAAACAAATAGAATAGTTAAAGTAATAGTTCTTGCATTATTTTTTTTTATATTTTTATCCATAAAACACAACCTCTTTTTTTGGTACATCTTTACATTACAAATTATACAATAAATACCTTTTGTTAGTCAATAGCTCATATAATATTTGAAAAATATTTATTATAATATGTGAAAGTGAAAATATGAAGATTATAGCTTATGATACTAAGATATATGACAATATTAGAAAAAGATATAACTTCTCTAGAACTTTCTGTAGAAACTTTATATAGAATATCTAAAGTATTACACTTGATAAATTAGTAAAAAAAGAAGATAAAGAGAAAATAGTCAGTTGAGACTATTTTTCTTTATCTATGAAAGGCATCTGATATATTATCAGGAACTATTAGTTTTGGTGTATTAAATCTTTCTAATATATGATTCCATCTCATTGGATTTTTACCTATGTAAATTAGATTAGGTAAGTCTACTTCTTTTAAAGAGCTATTTTGCATTAAGAATGAATCACCTGCTTTTTCTAAATTCGGTAAATCAAGTTTAGATAAAACTTGGTTTTCTAGTAAGAATTGATCTCCGACATCTATTAGAGATGGTAAAGATAATACTTCTAGTGATTTATTAGATTGTAAGAAGTAACTGTCTACTTGCATAAGCAAGGGAGCTATTATACTTCTTAAGTATAAATTTTCTGCCATAAAGTGTTTTCCAATAGATGTAGTATCTGTTAGATTTATTTTTTCTACAAATAAACTATTTCTTAAGAAGTTATTTCCTATTGTTTTAATATTTTTAGTAGTTAAACCTATTATTTTATTATCTTTATCTAGAGTAAGTTCTAATAATTCATTATTAGAACTTGTAATATAAATAGATTTAGTTTCATTATTATTGATAACTTCTATTTTTATTATTTCTTTGAATATATTTTGGAAATCTTCTTTATATTCTAGATTCTTATCATAAAGAATTATTTTTTTATCTTTAAAATCTATGATGAAATGATCAAGAACTAAATATCTACTTTTATCAAATCTTTTTACTTCAAAGTTATCAATAATAATATTATCTGGACAATAACAAATATTATTCATTTCACTATTATATTTATAGAATCTTCCATCATTTGCTTTAACATAATTTGGAAGTTCAAAATCACCATTATTACGATATTTTTGAATTATACCTAAATGACGTTCAAAAGATGTAGTTAAACCAGATATTATGTTATCTAAGTTATTTGAAAATGTTGCATCCGGATTATTAACACGATGGTTATATCTATTTTTTATTGATAAAGTATTAGTGCCATCTTTCTCAAATTGAATACTTATAACAGATGTTCCATAGGCATCTTCTCTTTTAGGGTATGGAAAATTTTCTCTTTTTATTAAATCAACATCTTTTTTAACTGCAAAAAATACACGGCATCTTTCTAGTCTATTTCCTTTGAATGTACAAAGCTCTTCATTTTCAGCATAATACTTTTTATATTCACCAATTTCTTCTTCCGTAGTACATTCCTTTAATGTATAACCTGCCATAGACATTAATTCTTGTGGAGTTTTATCAATCATTATCTCTAAGTTATTTTCAACATTTACTAAATTATAAATATAGTTTTTAAACATTACTTCTGCAGAATTTTTTTCTAAATCATCAAAAAGATGATGATACTCATTAAAATTACTTTCAATAAGTGTTGGAAGTAGTCCCTTTTTTTCAAGAAGTATTGGAAATTGTTCTCTGCAATAATGAGCCATCTTTTCGCCATATTTCTTTTTTATTTCTTTTAAATCTTCTTCCATATTAACCATATATCCTTTTTAAATATGTTTTGTTACCATTTTTATTAAATGTTACAACTTCACTATAATTTGTTTCATTGATATCTCTGCCATATTTGGAATTAATATTACCGAATGTTAAAACTCTAGTATCTATCATATCCATATTTATTGTTAAGATATCACCAGTATCTATTTGGTATTTTTCATCTTCGATATGAATTGTTAAATCATACTTATTACTTTCTTTATCCATTAAGATATATCTATTATTATCTTTATTTATTACTAATAATTCTTTCATTATTTACTCCTTTCAGTTTGGGTTATTTTAACAAATCTATTACTATCTAACATGTACTTACCTGTGTATTTTATATTAGGTAAGAATAACTTTCTTAAGTTTTTATTATCACGTAAGAAGTTATCTTTGATTATCTCTAGGGAAGAAACATTGATAAAATCTAGTACTTCATTTGTTTTTAAGAAGTTATTACCTACCTCTTTTAAAGATGGTAGATTTAAATCTTTTAATAAACCATTTAAAGCTAGAAAGTCATCTTGAATTACTTCAAGAGTTGGTGCATATATGTTATGTAGCATATAATTACTACGTAAGAAGTTATTACCTATGGTAATGGTATTTGGTAAGCTACAACTTTCTATAAAAGCACTTGTTTTTAGAAAATTATCTGGTATATTAAAACAATTTATTAATTTAATATTTTTTATGTTATTAAATTTGTCTATGGATATATCCATCTCTTTATTGTCTTTATTTATAATCGTAATTATTTTGATATCATTATTTGATAATATAGATATCTTTTCTATATTATCAAATAAGTTATGTATTGATTCTTGTAGGGTATCATCATGGATAATTATTTTTTTTAAAGATAAATCTATGATTAAATGATCAATAAGTAGATATCTACTTTTGTCATATTTTAAAACATTAAAATTATCTATGATAATATTATCTGGGCAATAATAGATATTATTTATTTCTCTATTGTATTTATAAAATTTACCATCATTAGCTTTAACATAACCAGGTATTTCAAAGTTTGTTTCATTAGTTATGTTTTGTTTGATACCTTTGTGTTTTTCAAATGATTTAGTTAATCCAGGGATTATGTTATCTAAGTTATTTGAAAGAGTTGCATCAGGATTATTAACACGATGGTTATATCTATTTTTTATTGATAAAGTATTGGTGCCATCACTAGTAAATTGAATACTCATTACACTAGTTCCATATAAATCATCACGTTTTGGTTTTGGAAAGTTTATTCTTTTGATAGAATCAACATCCTTTTTAACGGCGAAGAATACACGACATTTATCTAATCTATTACCTTTGAAAGTACATAATTCTTCATTCGGTGCATAATACTTTTTATATTTTTGAATATCTGATTCAGTTAGACATTCTTTTAATATATACCCTGCTTTATCTAATAATTCTTCAGGTGTTAAATCACTATTTAGGTTTAAGCATCTGGATGAATCCAGCGAAGAATATATGAAACGTTTAAAATCAAGTAATTTATTATTCATAAGTAAATCATGATAAAGATAATGACTTTCATGGAAAGAGTCTTCGAATATTTTGGGAAGTAATCCAGATTGTTCAAGAATAACTGGAAAGTTATCTCTGGCAAAGTGAGACATTTCTTCACCGTATTTTTTTTTAATTATCTTTAAATCATTATTCATGTTTGATACCTAGTTTTTTACCTTGGATGTAATATGAAAAATGAAGTTGTAATCTATATGGAGTTATTCTAAGTAAGAATATACCTAGTTTTATTCTAAGGGTTGGTATTATTAGCATTTTCTTTTTAAATAATTTATCAATTCCATATTTTGCAACATAGTCTGGGGATGCTTCTTTAATAGAAAATTCTCCGTGAGCAACTTTATTAAAGTTAGTGTTTACTGGTCCAGGACATAGAGCTGATACTACGACATTACTATGTTCTTTTTTTAATTCTTCATTAATAGCCATAGTTAGTTTTAAAACATAATTTTTAGTGGCATAATATGTACTTAATCTTGGTCCAGCCATGAAACCTGCACTTGATGCAACATTTAAAATGTAACCAGAATCTTTTTTTATGAAGTCCCTCAAAAACAATTTAGTTAATATGTGATATGCTTTGATATTTAAATCAATCATTTCAAGTTCACGAAATAAATCTGTTTCTTGGAATAATCCGAATAACCCAAAACCTGCATTATTTATTAAAATATCAATATCTTTATCTTTACATAAGTCATATAATTTAAATAAATTATCTTGAACTTGTAAATCCATATTAATTATTTCTGTATTTACTGATACTTCAGATTTTATTTTTTCTAATTCATCTTTAGAACGAGCAACAAGTATTAAATCAATATTTTTACTAGCTAAGTAGTAACACATAGATTTACCTATTCCACTGGATGCTCCGGTGATAAGTGCTTTCATGTTTTTCCTTTCCAATTTTGTATTCTCTGGAGTACAAAATTTACTTTTTTACTGATTTTGTATTCTGTGGAGTACAAAATTGCTATTTATCTTCCATTATACTTAAGATATTTGGTAATATTTGTTTCTTTCTTGATACTACTTTTGGAATGAATACACCTTCATAAGTATTTTTTAAACCAAAAGCATCTTCGATTAAATCTTGGCTTTTTGAGTCATATATAACATATGAACCATTTTTTATTATATCTGTGATAAATATTACCACTACATTGAAATTAGTTTCTGCCATTTCATCTAAGACAGTTACATATTCATCAAGTTTTTCAGTTATGTTATCTATATCTAGAGTCATTATTTGACCAATACCAAGGTTTTTCTTACCTACGACATATGATTTAAAGTCACTCTTTATTAAATCACGTGGACTCATTCCTTCTACACTTGATGCAGCTTTGATCATTTCAAGACCATATTTATCAATATCTACTTTGGCAATACTTGCAAGTCTTTTGGCAGCATTTTTATCATCATCAGTTGTTGTTGGACTTGTTAATAAAAGTGTATCAGATAGAATTGCTGATAGCATTAAACCTGCGATATCTTGAGGAATGTTAATTTGATTTTCAAGATACATTCCATATATCATTGTACATGTACAACCTACTGGTTTACTTCTGAAATTGATTGGAACTTGAGTGCCTATTGCACCGAGATTGTGGTGATCAATTATTTCTAGGATGTCTGCTTCTTCGATTCCATCAACTGATTGAGCGAGGTTGTTGTGGTCTACTAAAATAACTTTTTGTTTTTCATAACTGTTTGGTCCAGTTAATCTGATTAAACCAAGACATTCACCTTTGTTATTGATGATTGGATAATTAGTGTGATTAACTTTGTGAGTCATTGTTTTAAAATCCGTATAATAATCATCATTGTTAACAGTTACTGGGTTTTTATTAATATTTATATTTTTGATGTAATTACTTAAAGATATTTTAGTTGCTATTTGGAAACTGTCATATTCACTAGCTATGATGTTTACACCATTTTTTTCAGCTTTCTTAATTACTTTGTTATCAAGATTAATATTAAGTGGCAAAATAATTAATTTTACTTTTGAATTTATAGCATAATCTAATACTTTGTAACGATCTCCGACGATTAGAATATTGTTACTTGATAAGTCAACTTCTTTTTGAAGGGTCTTTGCTTGAAGTCCGGCGATTAGAATTTTTCCTTCGATATAATCATCACATTTAACTATGACTTTACCATCAATTGCTTCGATGATGTTATCAATAGTTGTTGATACTTCTTCTCTATCACCATTAATTAAATATTTTGCAAGTTCTTTTAATGTTACAAAACCAGTTAATAATTTGTTATCATCCACTAAAGGAATTGCTGTTATATTTTGTTGTTGCATTAATTTAAATGCTTCATCGATACTTTTATTTTCATTAATATAAGCTTTCTTATCATATTTAATATTTTTGATTCTTACCCTTACGTCATTTAAGTAACTTGGAACTGGTACATTAAAATATTTTAAAACAAATTTTGTTTCATTATTTATGTTACCTAGAACTTTGGGAACTGTTTTGTCTCCGAGTTCATTTTTTAAGTATGATAAAGCAATACTTGAACATACTGTATCTGTATCTGGACTTTTGTGTCCGAAAATAAATGTTGTCATTTAATTCACCTCTTACATTTAATAAATTTTACCATAAAATCAATTATTTTTAAATAGTTTTAACAAAATTAGTAAAAATATGTTGACGAACATAGTTTTGTTGAGTATAATATTGGTGTTGGTGGGATATTTTATAAATATATGGAGGTAATTATGGAAAAATTATTTAAACTTGTTAGTAAGTATAAACCTAGTGGGGATCAACCCAAGGCAATAGATAGTTTAGTTAAAGGTATAAATGAAGGTAAAAAGGAACAAGTATTACTGGGAGCAACTGGTACTGGTAAGACATTTACTATAGCAAATGTTATTGAGAAAACGGGTAAGCCTACCCTAGTTTTAGCACACAATAAAACTTTAGCAGGACAACTTTATGCAGAATTTAAAGAAATGTTTCCAAATAACCATGTTGAATATTTTGTTTCATATTATGATTATTATCAACCTGAAGCTTATGTACCAAGTAGTGATACATATATAGAAAAAGATTCATCAATAAATGATGAGATTGATGAGTTAAGACATGCTGCGACGAGTGCCCTCATTAATTATAAGGATGTAATTGTTGTTGCATCAGTATCATGTATATATGGTATTGGAGAAAAAGAAGAGTATGAAAAAAATATGTTAATTTTAACTGTTGGGGATAATATAAGTAGAAATAAAATTATAAATAGATTAGTTGATATGACTTATGATAGAAGTGATATTGATTTTCATCGTGGAACATTTAGGGTTCGTGGAAATAATATAGATATTATACCTGTTAATGAAAAAGTAAGTGGTATTAGAATTATTTTAGATGGCGATGTTGTTGAGGAAATTGTTTTGTTTGATCCAGTTACAGGAGTTGTATCAACAAGTAAAAAGTCAATCACTATATCTCCGGCATCTCACTTTGTTACAAGTAAAGATAAGTTAGAAAAAGCAATTGAAAGAATTGAAGAAGAATTAAAAGAAAGATTAGAAGAATTAAAAAGTGAAAATAAATTAATCGAAGAACAAAGACTTAGAGAAAGAACAAATTATGATATTGAAATGCTTAGAGAAACTGGTTTTTGTAATGGTGTTGAAAATTATTCAAGGCATTTAGCTTTAAGGGGTCCCGGAGAAACTCCATCATGTTTGATTGATTTCTTTCCTAAAGATTTTTTGTTGGTAGTTGATGAATCTCACGTAACACTTCCACAAGTTCGAGGAATGTATAATGGAGATAGAATGCGTAAGCAAACTTTGGTTGATTATGGATTTAGACTTCCAAGTGCTCTAGATAATAGACCTCTTAAGTTTGAAGAATTTGAAAGTAAGATTAATCAAGCTATTTATGTATCTGCAACACCCGGGGATTATGAACTTGAAAAAACTAATAATCAGTATGTTGAACAAATTATTAGACCAACTGGTTTATTAGATCCTGTTATTGAAGTTAGAAAGTCTGAAGGTCAAATTGATGATATAATCGCAGAAATAAATGATAGAATTAAAAAAAATGAAAGAGTTTTAATTACTACCCTTACAATAAGAATGAGTGAAGAGTTAACAAACTACTTAAAAGAAATGAATATAAAAGTTGCATACTTACATAGTGAAATAAAGACTCTTGAAAGACTTAAAATTATACATGATTTAAGAAGTGGTGTTTATGATTGTATTGTTGGTATAAATCTTTTACGTGAAGGATTAGATATTCCTGAAGTAAGTTTGATATGTATCTTAGATGCAGATAAGCAAGGTTTCTTAAGAAGTACAAGAAGTTTAATTCAAACAATTGGTAGAGCTGCAAGAAATGCAAATGGTAAAGTTATTATGTATGCTGATAATTATAGTGATTCAATGAATGAAGCTATTAAAGAAACTGAACGAAGAAGAAGTATTCAAGAAGAATATAATAAAGTTCATGGTATTACACCGAAGACAATTAGTAAAGAAATTAAAGATGTTGTTTCAAATGATATTAAAGATGCTAAGAAGAAATTAAGTAAGAGAGAAAAATTAGAACAAATTGAAGTACTTGAAAAACAAATGAGAGAAGCTGCAGCTAATATGGATTTTGAAAAAGCTATGGAACTTAGAGATATTTACTTTGAATTAAAAGGAATAAAGTAATTGCTACCTTATTCCTTTTTTATTTCCATCTTAATAATGGTAAGTTATCTTCTTTCATTAACATAATTGTTTTATAAATTATTTCAAGAGTACTTCTTTTATAGAATTTAAAATAAAATTCTATTTCTGTATTTTTATCTATGATAACTATATCATAAAAGTTACTTAAATATTTACATGTTTCAATAAATCTTAAGAACTCTACTTTGTTTTGAACTAATTTAGAGTTTTCTAAATCAATTCTAAAAGATACTTCTTTACCTGTGTCATATTTAAAATCAATATCATTAAAGTAGAATATTTTAACATCATCATTTATAACAAATTCTTTTACATCTAATGGTGTATCATTAAATAATGGTGAACGTGTATAATTAAATGATTCAAGTTCTTGATTTAAAATAACTTCTTTTTTTCTCATTTCATCCCCGAGACTACATAATTCTAAATATAATTCTAGACTCATTTTTTCTTTAGACGATAAATCTAGGGATGTAGATAATATTGAATTTATTTTAAAGTTTGTATCAAAATTAACACTTTTTAAACCTTGGTATAAATAATATCTATCACTATCACTTTTTACTTTGCTTAGACACGATTTTACAATCTTATATAATTTAGCATAATAGTAATATTCATTTTTAGGTACTCCTTCAGATATAAATGGTGTATCATCAAAGTTTCTTTTATAACGATCAAGTTTATTACCAACGTTATCTATTTGATGAAGATATAATCTAGATATTGTTTCAATTAAAACGCTATCATCAAAAGTATATACATTTTCTAATTCATTTAGATAAGGAATATTATATTTTGATGCCTTTTCTTCTTTATAGAATATCTCAAGTTTAAATGGATTTCCAATATTAAATAATACCTTGAGTTTATTATGATTTGATAATAAATATTCGTAGTTATATTCACCATTAGTTTTAGATAATCCATCGATGATAATTAAAATGTCTTTATAGTCAAAACGATATAATTCTTTTATTTGCTTCTTTAAATCATTGACATCTTTTTCTAAAGCATTAGTAAAATACGTTTTTTCTTCCTTATCATCAACATCAAAAGTGTATCGTATTTCTAAGTTATGAACATATTGTGCTTTAATATGTTCATATTTTGCTTGATATACATCATTTAGATATTCATTTGAATATTCATCAGTTTTAAATTTACGATATATTCTTAATCTAGTTATTACTCTATCTAATTGGTCCATAGTGTATGTTATTTTATGAGCTTTAAATAATAGATAATCATGTAATATGACTTTATCATTAAAATGAATAAATTCTTCAAGATTTACTTCCATTTTAATGATGTTTGAGAGTGTTTCGTTTTCATCCATAGTTGATAATCCAAGTTCTTTTATATAAGATAAGTCTTCTTTATAAAGAATTTTAATGTAGTCTTCAGAATCTGTGATGCATCTTAAAGATGAAGATTCTACGAGTGATAGATAATTATTTATTTCAATATTATTTGAATTATATAATGAATTAATAGCTATTAGTTCATTTGATATTTGTTCTATTTTTGTGTTAATTGCTTCGTTTATTCTTTTTTGTTTTTGAACATCTTTAGTTAGAAGCACTTTATGTTTCATATTAGTTAATGCTCTTTTTTGAATAAATAATATATCTTTATAATTAGATAATTCCATCGAATAATAATTCAATTTACCTATGATTATTTTAACATCAATATCATTTCTTTTTTCACTATTATTTACTGGATTTAATATTTTATCTAATTCCATAGTAATTTTAAGTAACGTTGTTGAATAGTAATTTGAATCATTATTGCTCTTTGGCAATACAAAATCTAGGGATGTAATTGTTTTATTTTGTTTTAATATTTCCCCATAAGTTTTTTCTAATTCTTTTATATCTTGTTTGTGTTTATAAAAAAAATCTTTGTCTGGATCTTTTACTAAATTTGCAAGTGAAACTATTGAATTACATTCAAAGGTACTCTTCTTAAAAAATTTACTAAATATATTCATAATAACCCCCATAAGTTAGAATAATTATACCAAAATATAGACATGTTGTCAATTATGACAACTGAAAATGAGTAAGTGGTCTTACTCATTTAACATTATATATGGTTTTAATACATTAAATTCATTAATATATATTGCATAATCTTTATTACTTTTTGTGAATATTACTTTGTCTTTTATATTAAATGAATTTGGTATTTTATTGCCATTAATTATTAGTTTTAGATATTCATCAGGTATTTCTATAGATGGATAATTTAAAAATTCATGAATAGAAAGAGATTTATAATTACCATTTTCAATATCATTTAGGGTATATGATTCTTCGATAGAAAAATTTCCTTGTTTTGTACGAATTAAATTACTCATGGTACCAATTGTATTTAAATCATTACATATATCTTCGATTAGGCTTCTTATGTAAGTACCTTTTGATACTTTGGTTTTAAAAGTAATTGATGTGCCATCAAAATCTAAGAGTTCTAGGGAATAAATTTCTACTTTTCGAACTGGTAATTTTATATCAATATTATTTCTAGCATATTCGTATAACTTTTTACCATTTATTTTAACTGCAGAATATTTAGGTACAGTTTGATTATAACTTTTTGGAAAATTATTAAATACTTTTTTGATATCATCAAGGGTTACATTTACATCTTTTTCTTCGATGATGGTTCCCTTTGTATCTAGGGTATCTGTTTTAATACCAAGTTTAATAGTTGCAATATATTCTTTATCTAGGGAAGTTAAATCATTAACTAACTTAGTATATTTTCCACATACACAAACAAGGACACCGGATGCTATTGGGTCTAGTGTTCCGGTGTGTCCTATTTTTTTAGTATTAAATATTTTACACAATTTATTAACAACATCTCTGCTTGTTATATCACTTGGTTTGTTTACGACTACGAGTTTGTCCATTTAATTCTTTCTTTCTTATTTCTTTAGTTAAAATAACTGTTTTATAGTTTCTTGTTACTCTATTTGGTTCAGTAGTATTTGCAAAACCATGGTATTCTGCTTCATCTAAAGTAAAGTCATCATTTTTAGGTACTTCGATTTCAAGATAATCTTTTTGATAATTATTTGCAATATCTTCGATAGCTTCATAAAGATCTGTGAAACTTGATACTTGTTCTGCGATAGTTGGATAATTTGTATAAACTATATCACAAATATAAATAGCAAATTCATCAATTCTTATGCGTGCTACTGCAAGAAGTTCTTGTTCTTCACCTTTTAACAAAACAAACTTAATATTACGTTGGTTATTTTCTAATACTTTGTAAGCATCTAGGAAATTTTCATTTCTTGTTTCTTTTTCGGTTAACTTATAAGCATCAGTTGTAAATGATAAATTCTTATTAATAATATCTTTTGAACCATTTAGATTTTGAAAGAATCTATAGTATTCAGATAGAACAGTCCTTTCATAAATTTTTGGAATTTTTTCTAAAACTTCGATCATTATTATCCCTCCCTGTTTAAATTTTCAATAATATTCTCGATTTTTTCTCCATAACTTATTGATTCATCATAAATAAATTTTAATTCCGGAGTGTGTCTTATTTCAATCATTTTACTTAGTTTTCCCCGTAAGAATGGTGCAGCTTCATTTAATTCTTTTTCAAGGCTTTTTTTATCCATTTCTAAAAGTGATGTAAAATAAACTTTGCAATAACTTAAGTCATTTGTTAAGTCACATCCTGTAATTGTTATGCTTTTTAGTATTTCATCATTTGCTTCATTTATAATGATATCACATAAGTATCTTTCTATATCACTAGCAATTCTTTTTATCTTATACTTAGGCATGTTTTACCTCGATCATTTCGTATACTTCGATTGTGTCTCCTTCTTTGAAATCATTAAATTTTTCTAAAGTAATACCACATTCAAAACCTTTTTTAACTTCTTTAACTGTGTCTTTTTCTCTTTGGAGTGATGCTATTTTTTCATCACTTGCAATTACAACACCATCACGAATTACTCTGGCTAAGGCATTATTTTTAACAACTCCAGAAGTTATGTAAGAACCAGCAATGTTACCAATCTTAGAGAATTTAAATATTTTTCTAATTTCAGCTTCACCGATTATTTTTTCTTCGTATTCAGGATCTAACATACCATTTATTGATGCTTCGATATCTTCGACTAGTTTATAGATTATTGTATAAAGTCTTATATCAACATTGTTATCTTTAGCATATTCTTTACTTGTTGCTGGTGCTACGACATTAAATCCAATAATGATGGCATTTGATGCGCTGGCAAGAACAACATCTGATTCAGTAATTGCTCCGATTCCACTTCTTATTACTTTAACAGATACATCTTTTTCTTTGATTTTTTCTAAAGCGTTTTTAACTGCTTCTTCAGAACCACGAACATCAGCTTTTAAAACAATGTTAATTTCTTTGTTTCCAGCATCAACACTTTTAAATAAGTCATCAAGTGATACTTTTTTAGATGCATTGCTATTTAGTTTTGCTTGTGATGCACGTTTTTCAGCAATTTTTTTAGCTTCAGTTTCTGTTTCAAAAGCCATAAATTTATCACCTGCTGATGGATTTTCTGTTAAACCAGTTATTTCTACTGGTGTTGATGGTCCAGCTTCAACGATTGCTTCGCCACGATCATTTTTCATTGTACGAACCTTGGCATAACTTGTACCAACAACTATTGGATCACCAATTCTAAGTGTTCCGTTTTGAATTAAGAATGATGCAATACCTCCGATATTTTTATCAAGTCTTGATTCAATTACAGCACCAATGGCATAACGATTTGGATTTGCTTTTAGTTCATTTACTTCAGCAATTGTAAGAATTGTTTCAAGAAGTAAGTCGACGCCTTCACCAGTGTGTGCAGATATATTTATAAATGGAACATCTCCACCCCAGGATTCTGGTGTAATTCCAATTTCAGTCATTTCAGTTAATACTCGATCAATATTTGCTTCAGGTTTATCAATTTTATTTACTGCAACAATAATTGGAACCTTAGCACTTAGAGCATGATCAACTGCTTCTTTAGTTTGTGGCTTTACTCCATCATCTGCTGCAACAATAATTATTACAATATCAGTAACTGATGCTCCTCTTGCACGCATTTCTGTAAAAGCTGCATGACCTGGTGTATCAATAAATGTAATAAGTTCATCTTTATATTTAGTTTGATATGCTCCGATATGTTGAGTAATTCCTCCGAATTCTTTATCAACTACATGAGTATTTCTTATATAGTCTAAAAGAGTTGTTTTACCATGATCAACATGTCCCATTATAGTAACTATCGGTGGTCTTTTTACTAAATCTTCAGGATTATCCACTACTTCAAAAGATTCAAAATTTGCAACATCTTGTGTTTCTTCTTTTTTTAGTGTTTTATGATAATCTAGAGCAATAATTTCTGCATTTTCAAAATCAATTGGTTGATTTAGACTAAGCATTAAACCATTTTCCATTAATTTTTTAATTATTTCTGTTCCACTGACATTTAAAGCATTTGCAAAGTCACTAACACTCATATCATTTTTATAAACAACAATGTTTTCATCTGCTTTATTACTCATTAATTTATTTTTATGCTTGTACATTTCTTTTTTTAGCATATTAAATTCTTGTTTACTGCTGTCTTTTTTCTTTAATTTTTCTTTGCTTACACTATTTTTTATCTTTTTTTCTATCGTAGATGATGAAATTATTTCATCAACTTTATCATCGATATCGTCTTCTTCTTCGTAAGTTATTTCTTCATCTGTGCTTATAATATTTATTGTATTATCTAGCATAATAATGTCATCATCAGATAAATAGTCATCCGCAGTTTTAACATTAATTTCTAACTCATGACATTTTTTTAGTATTTCTGCTACAGAAAGATTTACATCAAATGCATAATCTGATACTTTCATATTAACACATCCTTTCTTATTTTAGTTTTTCAATTAATTCATCATATATACTATCTGGTACTTTTACTTCAAGTACTCTTTCTAATACTTTATTATTTTTTGCTTTATTTATAACCTCAATATCTTTTTTTAAGTAGGCTCCACGTCCATTTGCTTTGCCTATTTCATCGATTATTACTGTACCTTCTGGAGTTCTAACAATTCTTATTAGATCTTTTTTGGGTAATTTTTCTTTAGTAATTAAACAACTACGCATTGGTATTTTCTTCATTTATTTTACCATTTCCTGCTTCTTGTATTTCTTCCATTGTTTTAATTTCTAAATGATATTTGGTTAATTTACTAGCAAGTTTAATGTTTGTACCTTTTTTACCTATTGCTGGTGATAAGTTATCTTTATTAACTATAACTAAGGCGTTTTTCTTTTCAGCATCTGGTATTGATACAATTACATCTTTAGCTGGTGACATAGCATTTTTTATGTATTCAGCTGGATCTTCAGAATAAAGTACTAGGTCAACTTTTTCACCTTTTAATTCTTTTAATATACCAGCAATCCTTGAACCACGTTCACCGATACATGAACCAATTGCATCAATTCTTGAATTTGTTGAATATAGTGATACTTTGGTACGAATACCTGGTTCTCTTACTACTTGGTTAATAATAATTGTTCCATTTGCAACTTCAGGAATTTCATGTTCAAATAGTCTTTTTACAAATCCATAATTCTTTCTTGATAGTTTAATAACTGGTCCTTTTGGTCCTGATTCAACTTTTGTTACATAAACTTTGATACTTGAACCCATTACTATTTTTTCTCCAGGAATAATATCCTTTTTAGGAAGAATTCCACGAGTTCTACCTAAGTCAATATAATAATTGTTTTGATCTTCCATAGCAACTAGACCTATCATTAGTTCATCTTGTTTATCTGCAAATTCATCGATGATACTATTTTTTTCAGCTTCTCTTATTTTTTGCATTACCACTTGTTTTGCTGTGCCTGCAGCTACACGTCCAAAATCTTTTGGTGTAACTTCTTCTTCAATAGTTTCTCCAATTTTGATGTTTGGCACTTTCTTTACTGCATCTTCAAGTAATATTTGAGCATCTTTGTTGATTTCAGGTTCAATTTTTGTGATGTTTCCTTCTTCGTCTTCAACTATTTGTCCTTCATCAATTTCAGGTACTACTACATAGTATGAAAATACTTTGATGTCTCCTGTTTCACGATTGATATCCACTCTTACATTAGTTTTTGAATTAAAATTCTTTTTGTAAGCTGTTTGAAGTGCTAATGTTAGTGCCTCATAAATGATATCTGGTGAAATATTTTTTTCTGTTACTATTGTATCAATAGCTTTAATTAATTCTTTTTTTTCCATCTTTACTCTCCTCTTTCTTTGCTAACTACATCTAAAATATAACTATCATCAGTTATATTTGCATCATCTACCACATCATTAACTATATGAGTGGCTGCAGTTATTGTTTCTAGGTCAATGCCCCCGATTTTATCCAACGTTATAGTTAGAAAATGATATTTTCCTTTTTCTTCAAAGGTAATGCTATCAACTATAATTTCATCTTTAGTTAACGCATCTTGTAATTTAATTTTTAGTTCATCTAATTTTTTTTGCATAAACACCTCCGATAACTAATAATAAAAGTGGGATTTTCTGCCCACTTAAAATTGATACTTAGATTATAACACAATTTTTTCTAAAATAAAAGATAAAATGTTTATTTATTGAATTAAAAAGACTAAAAAGCAATTATTTCTTATTAGTCTTTTTTAATATTTACATTGTAGGATTATTATTTAATATACTATTTTTATCTCGGGACTTAAACACTTTTTAAAAGTCAACTTGTTATTAACAAATTTATAAATTTCTTTTTATTAATTGGTTTAATTCTACGGCATATTCCATGGGTAGTTCATTTTTAAATTTGTCTATAAACCCAAGAACAATTAACTCTGTTGCCCTCTCTTCTGGAATACCACGACTCATTAAATAGAATAAAACATCATCATTTATTTTTGATATTGTTGCTTCGTGTTCTATGTTACTTGAAAAGTTACTCACAATATTTACTGGTATGGTATCACTCATTGATTCATCATCTAAAATTAAGCTATCACATTTAACCATTGATTCACTATTTGTTGCACTTTTTTTAATATCAACCTTACCACGATATGTTGCATTACCACCATTTGATGCAATACTTTTTGAAACTATATTACTCTTTGTATTTTTACCAATGTGAATCATTCTTGCTCCACTATCTTGTTCTTGATTTTTTTTAGCAACACTAATTGTAATACATGTTCCAGATGAATTGTCTCCTTTTAAAATGCAACATGGATATTTCATTGTAACTTTTGAACCAATGTTACCATCAATCCATTCCATAACACCAGACTCATCAACTAAAGCTCTTTTTGTAACTAGGTTATAGACATTTGTTGCCCAATTTTGAACTGTTGAATAACGACATTTTGAATTTTTACCAACATAGATTTCCACGATGGCAGCATGTAAGCTTGATTCACTATAAGATGGGGCTGTACATCCTTCAACATAATGAAGAGATGAATTATCATCAACAATTATTAATGTTCTTTCAAATTGTCCCATGTTTTTGCTATTAATTCTAAAATAACTTTGTAAAGGTCTATCAAGTATTGTGTTTTTTGGTACATATATAAATGAACCTCCACTAAATACTGATGCATTTAATGCTGCAAATTTATTTTCTGTGTATGAAACTATTTTACCAAAATATTTTTTTACTAAATCTGGATATTTTTTTATTGCAACTTCAATCGAAGTAAATATTACATTTTTTGCTTCAAGTTCTTTAATCATATTGTGATATATTACTTCACTTTCATATTGAACTCCCATTCCCCCAAAATGTTTTTCACTTTCTAAAACACCAACACTATCTAGTTCATCAACAACTGGTTTTAAAATATTATTCCAATTATTTTCTAACTTTTTATCTCTTTCATTATTTTTATAATAGATTACATCATCAAAATTTAATTTGATTTCTGGACCAAAAACTGGCATACTTTGATTAATAAATGAATTATATCCTTTTAATCTATAGTTAAGTACCCAATCATCTTCACCCTTTATCTTAGATATTTCTTTTATTTTTTCTTCACTTAAACCAACAATTTCCATGTTACTTACCTTCTATATCATTTAGTATTTTAATAACTGTTTTGCAAGGAAGTAATGCACAGTTTTTACGAGCTGGTTGTAATGCTATTTCATCAAATACTTGAAGATTACCTAGAGTCTTTTTATCATATTCTTCTTCATTAATCATTTTGTTATAGTTATCAACTATTTTTTTTGCTTCAGCTATTGTTTTACCAATTAAAATATCAGACCAAATACTTGTGGCACTTGTACATATTGCACATGCTTCACCATCAAATAAGACATCTTCGATAATATCATTGTTTAATTTAACCATCATATCCATATTATCTATACATGAATCACTTCTGGTATTTTCTTTAAAATATCTATCATCATTTATTAATCCTCGATGAGTTGTATCTTTACTATAATCCATTATTATCTCTCTTTTTGTTTCTCTATCCATTATTTACCTCCTTTAAGTTTTTAATAAATTCTTGGACAACTTTTTCTTCTTTATTACCATTATTAATGAGTAAACTTTCCATAAGTAACTCATTTGATTTATTAAAACTTATACCTCTACTCATTAAATAAAACAACAATTCATCTTTGAACTTACCTATGTATGCTGCATGATTTGAAAATGTATCATAATTTCTAATAAGCAAATTTGGTTTTATAAGACTTGTTCCATCACTTAAATTAATTATTTGATTTTCTTGATTACAAATGCATTTACTTATATCTTTTGGTACAAGACCCGTTACATCAAATGATAATTTATTATTTAAAACATTTACTCCGTGATTAAATATGTTGCTTTCAGTATTTTTACTATTGTGATTAACTTTAATTTTAAAGGTAATATCATCTAGACTTATCACACTAAAATGATAATTTACTTTAGCATTTTCTCCATTTAAATTAATTATTACATTAACATTTTTATTAAATACATAGTGATATATATTTAATGTTTCACCTTTTTTTATATCAAATTTAATATTTAAATCATTTATATAAATATCTTTATTCATTATAACCAACTTTTTCTGTTAATGTAGCCAAAGATATATCACCTGTTTTAACGATTGTACCATTTTTCATAACATGAACATAATCTGGCTTAATCATTTCAAGGATTCTTGGGTAATGAGTAATAATTAATATTGATGTATCAGGATTTTCACTTTTGTATTTATTTATGTTTTCACATACTATTTTTAAAGAGTCAACATCTAGACCTGAATCTAGTTCATCTAGTATGATTAGTTTTGGTTTTAATATCTTTATTTGAAGTACTTCATTTTTCTTTTTTTCACCGCCAGAGAAACCCGCATTAACATGTCTATGAATCATATCTTTTGAAAATTCTAGATCTTTTAGTGAGTTATTTACTTCAGTTATAAATTTAAAATAGTCTATATGTTTGCCTGTTATTTCTTCACTACTTGTTTTTAAAAATTCACTATTTGTTACTCCATCTATTACAATGGGGTCTTGCATTGCTAAAAATATTCCAAGTTTTGCTCTTTCATCTGTGGTTAAATCATTTAATTTTGTTCCATTAAAAAATATTTCTCCACCAGTTAAAGCAAATAAGTAATGCCCCATTATAACTTTTGCTAATGTTGATTTGCCTGTTCCATTTGGTCCCATTATTGCATGAGTTTCTCCATCATTAATTTCTAATGATAAATCTTTTATTATTTTTTTATCTTCATTTTTTAAACTAACATTAATATTTTTTATACTTAACATAATTACCACCTTACTTATTTATTTTATCTATTAATTCTACGACTTCATCAATTATTTCTAATTTATCATTCTTAATATTTTCTACCATACAACTTTTCATATGACTTTTTAATATGTTGTTACCTAGACTTTTTAAAGAATGCATTGATGCTGATAATTGAATTATTATTTCATCACAATATCTATCATCTTGAACCATCTGTTTTATTCCACGAATTTGTCCTTCGATTACATTTAATCTTTTGATAATATTTGCTTTTTCTTCACAACTTCGATGTTTGTTCTTTTTACACATTTGACATATTTCATGCATAATATTTCACCCGTTTTTTATTATACACCCCTATGGGGTATATTGTAAAGGAAATTTACCAAAATATCTTGCACATCTATCAATTATTTTGTATAATTTAGTTATGCCGCTATAGTATAATGGTATTACAAATCCATGGTAAGGATTAAATCAGTGTTCAATTCACTGTTGCGGCACCAGTGACGAATCTGTTCGAACTATTCGAACTTTATATATAGAGAACTTGCAAAAAGTTCTATTTTTATGTTATTATGTATTTAGCAAGAAAACTTGCACAAAATAAAAAAAGATGAACATTTATTCATAACCCAATGGTTTTACTATATTTTTCTATTATATATAATAAACCATAGTATTTTGATATTAATGTCAAAATACCTAGGGAGTTAAATATTTTGTCAAAACAAAATAATATACAAGGATTAATTTATATAGTATAATATAATCATCTATTTAATGTTAGGTGGTTTTATGATAAAAAGAATAATATTTGATATCGATGGTACTTTGATTACTGGCGTAAATTTTTCATTTTATGTAGCAAATACACTTAAAAAATATGGCATTGAAGACATAGAAAAGACAAAACAATTTTTGTTAAATATTAAAGAGTATGAAAAAACATATAATAGCTATGATAGAAATCTATACTTAAAATTTTTTGGCGATAAATTAGGATGTGAATTAGATAATCATTTTTTAGAAATATTCTTTCAGGAATTAAGAAAAGCAATTCCTGAAAATGCTGAAAAAATTAAATCAATGCTTGCAGCAATGAATGAATATGAACTAGTATTATTATCTAATTATTTTGAAGAATCACAAAGAAATAGATTAACTGCTATGGGAATCAATGATTATTTTAGTGAATATTATGGTGAAAGTATTATAAAACCAAATGAATTAGCTTATAGACAGGCTCAAGGAATATACCAACCAAGTGAATGTGTAATAGTTGGTGATGATAAAAGATTGGATATTGATGTTCCTAAATCACTAGGTTTTAAGACAATATATGTTAACGAAAATGGTGATATAAAAAGAGTTGAAGAGTTATCTCCAAGATTAATAAAAAAGTTGTAGATATCTACGACACTCGCACCATTAGATAACAAAGCCTGCTTTAAGTAGACTTTTTTATTTATTCTAGATCATTTTGTATTATAATAATTTAAAGAAATATATTATATTGATGTGCCTTCAGAAATTTATATGTTTAAGGAGGTGGTGGATTA
The DNA here is from genome assembly GCA_000438075.1 of Clostridium sp. CAG:609. GTDB lineage: Bacteria > Bacillota_I > Bacilli_A > RF39 > UBA660 > Onthocola_B. The sequence goes on from FR903545.1 coordinate 24,191, forward strand.
TGATAACATACATTTTAACAAAAATAAAAGACAAAATACTTGGTTATTACTTATTTAATATTAATAATAATATTGCTAATTATCATTAAAAATCATCAATATTTAAAAACTAATTTATAAATTTATCTTTTGCAAATTTCAATAAATTCATATTTAAAATACTATATTTATATGATAAAATTATATTAGGGATGTGAGAAAATGGAATCTGCAAATATTGAAAAGATAATAGATTTATTAAGTGACTATATCAGAGAATATGAAGAAAAAGAAAAATATAATGAAATATTAATTACACAATCTCAGTTATATAAGGAATTACTATCTTTGATAGATAAAAATTATAAGATAGATACTTGATGATAATAAGTTATTTATTTCAGTTTTACTTAGTGCTATATACAATGATGATAGTCTTACAAATAATTTTTATAATGCAATGCATGCTTTAAATAATGGTAATGAATTACCTTACCTTCAGTTTGTTGCTAAAATTAATTTTGATGCAAAAGAAATTAATAAGGCTATAAGTAATAATACTAGAGAGCTTGCTAATAGCAAGAAAATACTTAAAACTGCTAAAAAGTCTATTTTTTATTTAAAAAATAGAAGACCATTGTATGATTATGGTTTTATATTTTCAAATATTAAAAGAATTATTAATTACTATGCTACAAAAGGTAATTTAAGTGCTAAAGAAGAGATAATGTTATGTAATGATTTAGATTGTTATAATAGATTAATTATTTCAAAGCGTAATGAACAAAAAGAATATTCAGAAAAAATGCATAATGAAATACCAAATATATTAAATGGTGGATTTCAAATGTATGATGATATAGATATAAGTGTATCTAGAAAACAAAGACTTAATAAGTTAGTTGATGAAATTAAGTCATTTGAAAGTGATATACCAAATGAAGAATTAATTGAAATTATAAAATCTTATAAAGTTCATACTGATTTTGATAATGAATATAATTATATTGTAAATGAATTAATTAAGTATTATTTATTTCAAGCAATAGATTATTATGAATTTTTATTAAGTGAAGGAACTTATAATGATAAATCATTAAGGAAAGAAAGTATAGATTTATATTATAAGGCTTTAGAAAGGTATATGATTCTTAATAAATATTATGATGAATTAAGTGCAATTAATATTAATGAAGAAGATTTTAGTGATGAAGCTTATGATGAAAATGTGGAAAATACTCAGACTAAACAACTTATATTTTCTCACCCATCAAGTAATCCAACTAAAGCAAGATTAATTTTTGATTTAAAAGACATGCCCGAGGAATATTATCAAACTGTACTTGATTTAATTGATGGATTTTTGAAAAATGAAAGATACACTAAAAGGTTAAGTAATAATGGCAATCTTTTTCAAATGAGAGAGTTAAAAGATGATCAAGTTAGAATATTTTTAAAACATGTTAAAGATAATGTCTTTTGTGTTTTTGGAGTATTTGCTAAAAAGACTGATAATGATATAAAGATATATAGAACTGTATGTAATAGATCTATTCCTGATGTTTCTACAGAGAAAAAATTAAATCAGGAAATAGCTTTAGGAAATGTTGCTGTGGAAGACTTAAGAGAAATTGTTAGTACAAGAGGAAGAAAAAGTTCTCGTTAAAAAAGGAAGTTGTTTTGGCTTCCTTTTAATTTTTGTATAATTCTTTAACTTTCATTTTATTTTCATTTGTGTAACCAACTAATGCATTCGGAACTTTATTAATTATGTCTTGATATAATTCATCAAAAGATGCTTTGTTTTTCTTACCCATTGATGTAAATGTCGCAACAATATTACTCTTTTTATCACTAGTTATAACATAGATACTTTCACTAAAAGTTATTCCATTATTTTTTTGTTTTACAGGATAAATCCATACAATATCATTTAAATCAATTAATTTTAAACCACTATTTGTTGCAATAAGATAATTATCTGTTAAAAATACACCACTTGTTTTATTATAAATTGCTTTACCACTTTCAAATTCATCTTTAATTTTATCAATTATATTACCATAATCTTTCATTGTTTTTTTGTAGTTATTTTTTCTAACAAAATAGATAACTATCATTATTAAACCAATACTTGAGAAAATCCCAAAAATTATTAAATAAGTTACTGCTTCAGTATTATTATCATATGAAGTATCTAAGTAATTTAATCCCACTGCTTTTTTTAATTCTGTTATTGTGATTTTATCACTTTCTTCTTCCCCATCATTTATGTATTCATAAAGAGCATCAAATGCTTCATCATCTATATTTTCTACTTTACCTTTGATTGTTACTGCATCAGGTTCATCCATTTCTTCATTACTCATTGTATAATCTTGAATACTTTTTAATTTATTTAATACATCTGGTGTCAACATAACTACATATGGATGAGTATTTTCATCATATGCTAAATAATAATATCTTTTTTCATTATCTACTGATTCAATCGCAAATTCAGTTTCCAACAATTTAACATATAATTTTGCATAAGTCTCTTCATCCAAGGAAGTAGACATACTTACAAATTCTGTATTTTTCTCTGAATCATACATTATTAAACCAAGGCATATAAAGAATACAAATAAAATTATACCCCAGATTAATAAACCTTTCTTAACACTTATTTTTTTGTAAAAATCATTCATATAAACACCAACTTTCTTACAATAATTATACCATTTATTTATAATATTTCAATATAAATATAGTTTTATTATTTTTGCATTCAACACGAATGGTTCCTTTATCTTTTTCAATAATTTCTTTAGCAAGACTTAAACCAATTCCAAAGTTATTATCATTATTATTTTTTTTATAAAATCTTTTAAAGATATTTTCCTTATCTTCGTAAGTAATTGTTCCATCATTAATTATTTTAATTTCATTATATACTTTTTTATCTTCATAAATAATATAAACATTCTTTTCATCTTTTGCATATTCAATTGCATTTTTAACAATGTTAGTTATTGCTTCACATTCCCATTTATAATCTCCGATGAATGATACATCACTTTTTCCTTTTGTGTGAATTGATACTCCATTTAGTTCTCGCAAGATATCAACATTTTTTAACACATCCATAATTAGATTCTTTACTATTATTTTATTTTTTTCAAAAACTACGACATTGGCATCAAACCTTGATAATTTAAGTAATGCTATAATTAAAAAATTAATATTTTCTATTTGACTTCTTATATCTTTTAGGTATTCTATTCTTTTTACTTCATCAACATCCTCGATAATAAGGGTATCAATCATTAACATTATTGCTGTTAATGGAGTCTTTAATTGATGAGATATATTTGCTAAATTATCCTTTATTTTAATTCTTTCATCATATTCATGTTCATATATTTTCTTTAGACTTATTGTTGTTGTGTATATTTCATTTTTTAAAATTGATAAGTCTCCTTCAGTGTTATCTAATATTTCTAAGTCATATATTCCTTCGTTTATTCTTTTTAAATAGTTAGTTAAATTATTTATTTCATCATCTTGTTTTTTCTTTTTGTTATAAGAAACAACAAATAAAATAATTCCAAATAATACAAATATTGTAGTGTTTATTATTAGATTTTTGTTAAATGTTTTTTTTACGCTTTTTAAATAACTTATATCACTATCTACGAAACCATATTTTTTTAAAACATTATTATTTGTAATTTTTTCACTATTTAATAAATCAATAATTTCTTTTTCATCAACTTCGGGGTATTTTTCTGTTATTATATCAACCATGGAACCTACGAAATTATTAATATTTTTTGCATAATAACAATAGTTAATATAACTAGCAAATATTATTAAAACTAAAGTGCTTATAAAGCATAACCAAAATTTTTTCATAAATCAATCCTATAACCTATTCCTTTTATTGTTTTTATTAAATCATCATTTTTAAGTTTTTCTCTGATTCTTTTTATGTATACACTTAGGGTATTATCATTTACAAACTTACCTGATGCATCCCAGATTTTATCTATAATCATTTCTCTGGTTACTAGACATCCACTATTTTCAAGCATCAAAAATAATATCTTTAATTCAAGTCCAGTTAATACTACTTCTAAGTTATCAACATATATTTTATAAGCATCCATATCAAATTTAATATTTTCAAATTCTTTAATAGTGTTCTTTTTATTTCTTTTTATAATGTTATTTATTCTTGATAATAATTCCATTGATCTAAATGGTTTAATAATGTAGTCTTGAACTCCAAGGTCTATTGCTTTTACAACATCTTTTTCCTCATCTTTAGCACTTAAAACTAATGCAGGAATACTAACATAATTTTTAAAGAAATCTAAACCATTTCCATCTGGTAACATTACATCTAATATTATTAAATCATATTTACTAGTAATACTTTCTTTTGCTTCTTTAATAGTGGTTGCTACATCAACAATAAATTCGTGACTTTCTAGTAAATACTTTAGAGCTTTTATAATCATTTCATTATCTTCGATTAATAGTATTTTCATCTTTTCCTCCGAATTATTTTATTTATCAAATAACCAATTTAGTTCATCCATTATAATTTTATTGTATTCTTCATAATTATCACAAGTACCTGTGTTGCATTTTAACTTTTTATTAATAAAGTCATATTCATAATCCATTGTTTTTTCATTATACTCAAAAGATTTACCAGTTATTTTATTAAATGTAACATTATATTGTAAGAATAAGTTATCTTTTTTAAAGTAAAATATGTCAATTAATGGATAATATATAAAACTTCCATCTTTTGTTTCTTTTACATAATAGTCATCTTCATACTTATATCCATCTTTAGTTAATCTTTCTATCATACAATCTTTATCTTCAGTTTCATCCCAATCTATATCTTCGAGAGCTCCGGATGGATTTTTAAAATAAAACATTTTTGAGTCTCTGAATAATAATTTAAAATTTAGTTTGTAACTATTTACTACTTTATTATCACTTTTATTTATTAAATCTATATAGACATTATTTTGGTCAAAGTGTTTACCAAAATATTCTCCGTAACCACTCTTTTCATTTAACACAAGAGTTTCATTTGCATTAAAGTCTGCCATATATCTATAGTCATTATCTTTTTTATAGTATAATTTTATTTTATAATTTTTAATATCATCTTCATTTTTTAAAGTAATTTTACCAAACTGCAAATAATAATTAACATTTGATTTTATGAACACTCCGTTAGTCATTTTAATTACATTATTTTCCATGATACTAACTTTATATACTTCAAATTTATTTTTATATTTTACTAACATAAACATAAATACACTAATAATTATAATGATACCAAGTATTATAAACATTACTTTATTTGTTTTTCTTCTTTTATCTTCGATAGAATAATTCCATAAGGCTTTTTCAAATATACCGAGTTTTAAATCTAATTCTTTACATAAATTTTTTATTAAATCATAATCAGGTACACTGGTATTATTTTCCCACTTACTTATGGTTTGTCTACTTACATGTAATTTATCAGCTAAAGCACTTTGACTTAAGTTTTTATCTTTTCTTGCTTTTGATATCATTTTGCCTAAGTTGTTATTCATGATAATACCTCTTTCTTTAAAGAGTATTATAACCTATTTTTTAATAAATTGAAAGTACCTTAAAAATATATCTTTGGATAGTTTAATTTTTCTATTTGTTTAAATAAGTTTTCTGTGTCTAAAATATAATTGTAATTTTCATATTTACTTATTTTTGAATATACCCTTTTGTTTTTCTTCATTTTAAAAGTAATTTCTATTTCTTCTGAATCTATTTTTTTCTTCAATTTATTAACAATATTATCATTTTCGTAAAAATAATTATTTGAAACAAATTTACAAAAATTTATAAGATCTTCTGAAATACTTTTTATTATAATATTTTCATTATTGTTATAAAAACTAATATCATTATTTATAACACTATTTTTTATTTCATTTTTTGTTAACTTTTTTTCTACATTATTATATATTTTTTCAACTAAATTATCTACCACATTATTTATTTTCAAATAATTTAAATAATCATTGTATAGGTTTTGGAAACCTTTTCTTGTAATAACATTCTTTTTGGTATAATATGTATACAAATCACCATCTTCAGTATAATATTTTCCATTTGCTTGTTTAACAAATATATTTTCTCTTTCACCTATTGTTATAAAGTTATAATCACTTATTAATAGACCTAATTGTTCAAATGCTTCTTCTAAATTTTCATTTTTGGTTTCTTTCTTTACATAATTCAAAATTGGTATCATGTCTGATTTTGCAAAATCATATATTAATTCTTCTTTTGAATCTTTTTCTTTGTCTGTTAATGATTGATTTATTCTTAGCGTTGAATAAAATAAGCTTAGTTCTTTATTATATGAAAGAGTCATTATTATACTTGCTCTTGTAAAATCATTTCTTTCTTCATATTTTGTTTTTTCATTTTGATATATACTCATTCCTATTATAGTTAATATAATTCCTAAAGCTATAAAAAGAGTTAAAGTTATTCTACTATTAGTTTTTTTCATACTTACTTAAAGTCCCCCCATCCATTTCATATACACTATCACATAAATCATCAATATCTTCTTGATAATGACTTGTTATGATTATTGTTGTTCCTTTTTGTTTCATTTTTTTTAATTCATTTCTAAAATACAACACACTGGACTTGTCTAATCCATTGAAAGGTTCGTCTAGGACTATAACTTTTGGATTTTCCATTATTGCTTGTGCTATTTTTAATTTTTGTTTCATTCCTGTTGAATATTTTTGATATTTTATTTTATTAAATGGATCTAATCCAACATAATTCATTACATTATATATATCATTCTTGGTAATAATATTTTTTATTAAAGATATATTATATAAATTTTGAAATCCAGTTTTATTTTCCATAAATCCAGTATCTATTAAAAAACCAAAGTCATTCTGAATTTTTAGATTTTGCAATATTTCAACACTTCCACTAGTTGGAATATATAACCCTGCTATAATTTTTAGTAATACTGTTTTGCCACTACCATTCCTTCCAATTATTCCTGTTATGGTACCTTTTTCTATATTTAAATTTACATCGTTTAGTACCACTTTTTCGTCAAATTTCTTTGTTAAATTTTTCACCTTAATTATCATTAGATATCTCTCCCTTCAAAATTTATTTTTAATTTTCTAAATAAATATAAAATAAACAATATTAAGAATACTATTATCAAACTAGAATTTTTTAATTTTGCTATACTTTCTATGTATGTTGCTCTTATAATAAATTCAAATAATACATAGCATAGAATCGCTCCGAATATTGAATAAATGTAGTTATCTGTTTTTAAGTAAAAATCTAAATATAAATTAGGATATATAATAGTTAAGAGAATTTTGTAAATTATTAAAATTATAATATTTATATTTATGCTATTTACTATTTTACTTTGAAAACATAGAACTATAAACAAACCAACATATAACAATAATATAAATAAAGAATATAATGCATTAACTTTTATTATATACTTTAACCATTTTTCTCTTTTAATTCTTGTCAATGCTACTGAAGAATATGTTAAAAAGAAAAAATCAACAAATGAAACTACCAGATAAGATAATATGCATAAATATAATGAATCTAATACTATACAACCAAACAACCCCATATCAAAAAATGACAGTGGTAATACAAATACATTTACCAAATAAGAATTATCAGTTATATTTTTAACGTTCATATATAATGTTTTATCATTAATAATTGGTCTATATATTAAAAACATCATTAGAAACATTACCAAAATCCAAAATACAAATTTTTTGTTAAATAAAAATTCTATTAGTATCTTTTTCATAATGTTTTTCCTATTTTTCTTTTTAATGTTAACCTTGTTATTATATACCAAATTAGTAGTTGAGTTATAACCATTATAATTGGTTCAATTAACTTATCACAAAAACCTAGTGAAAAATACGAGAATATTGAATTATAAAAAATAAGTGGAGTTATTGAAAGAACATACATTATAAGTGAATATACCATTATTGTAGTTATAAAAACCAATGTACAAATAGATTTATTCTTAAAGAAGCATGTCACAAAAATTGAAATTAGCGTCAGAATCGAAACGTATGCAAAAGAAACTAAAAAATCTAATGCTATTAATAGTAATGGATTATATACGTATGCATTATATAAGAAAGCTTCATTAACGTAACTTGCATTAACTATAACATGATTATAAGAAATTCCATTGTAAAAAAATATACATAAAATTATTAAATATAAAATTCGTGGTAAAGTGATAATTAAACTATTATATATTACTTCACTCATTATAGTTTTTTTATTATAACTGTTAATTCCCATTCTTAATATTTTGCTACTACAAAAATTATTATAAATATCTTCATACATGTTACTATTTACATTAAAAAATACTAATAGTGGAACTAAAAAAGAATATATTTTAAATGGCGATTGACCAAAAGATAAAACATAAAGATATAGTGAGGACATAATATTTTGAACGTCATTTTCAATATATATTAATATTTTTCCGTCTATTATTAAATTATTGATATTACCATTTAAGTATTTTGAAATATAATAACTTAAATAATAATCAAAGTAATTAATTACATTATAAAAGAATTCATTTTTTATTGATAAGAAAGAAAGAATAAATATTAAAAAAATACTAAAAATTATATATTTGCTACTTTTTTCTTTTAATTTTGTTTTTATTAATCTTTTATACATTTTCCCTCCAAAAAAATTACAGGAAGAAATCAAAGATATGATTTCTTCCCATATAAGTTCAATTAGTCAGTAAATACTAAATTACCTTTAGATGTAAAACTGTTTAACCAGTTTTCATTACTGAATGATAAACCATATTGACTACCTTTGATTATACATGCATAATCCCCAACATTTTTTCCATTACAATGTGTTAAAAGATTGTAACTGAATGATGAAGGAGTTGTTGCATCCATTACACCTCTGAATAGTATGTTACCAGTTCTACCTGCACCTTCAAACTTTACGTATGCACTGGTTGTTTGCCATTTATTTTGGTATTTTGTTGCTAATGCAGTATGTATTGCTGCTTTACCTGAACTAGCAGTGATATTATTTAAAGCAAATCTATAAGAAACCGTTGGTATTGTTGTTCCTTCAACTGCCTTGTTTTTTTCTTGTTTATTCAATGTTATTGAATATCCTTGATACATTGTTGCTGCTTGTGGTTTAGCTTCAAATACAAAAAACATACTTAAAGTTAAAAGCGATAATAATAATAACTTTTTCATCTTACGTCTCCTTTCTGAAATATATTTTCGAAAGCAATTAACTTTCGAATAAAGCAATAAAACTCTTTTACACTGAGCTATATATAAATTATAAGTTATAGCTCTTACAATTTCATGTTATCATATACTTCAAAAAAACACACGCAATTTTGACTTTACATCTTGCTATTTTTTTTAACATTCGCAAGTTAACCATTCATGAACCTGTTACATTTACTTCTTTTGCAAGCTGCTGAGTAGTTTTTTCCCTTCTTCTAAGTAAATTATCCAACAAAAAAGGTCTTATGAAAAATAAGGTTCTTCGAAATCTGGTGGGGAG
>FR903546.1 GCA_000438075.1 Clostridium sp. CAG:609
TCAATAATAAATGAACTAGTAATTGTAAATAGTAATATGAATGCAATAAGTTTAGAAATAAGTACATATCTAAATTTAATAGATGCATCAAATATAAAAATTATTGATAATACTATTGAATTTTTAACTAAAAGATATAACACTCTAAAAGAATATTTACATACATTAAAAATAAAAAATAAAAATGGAGATATAACCATAGAAAATATTGTATATATGGAAATATTACTAGAAAAATATATTGCTAAAAATGATATTATAAAGTATATAAAAGATAATGTTGGCAAGAATCATGACTATGATAGATTAATTACAATGTGTGTTATAATAAAAGACTTTAGTAATAAAGATGTAGATGATTTACTTGAGAAAATCATAAAACAAAAGGTAATACTATATAAAGAAAATTGCAAAAGAGAAGGTACTTTAAAAGAGCCTTTATTAAATAATAAAACATCCATTTATGAAGCTAATGTATTAGAAAAAATTATATTTAATGAAATAAATATTGCATTAGAAAATACAAAAAATAAAGAAAAAAGAGAATGCTTAAGAAATATCTTAATGGATGAAACTGGTTATAATATAAAAAATATTTTAAAAGATACTAAAAAACTAAGTGTATTATTTAACATTAATTATAATTTATACGACTTCTTTTCTAAAACCGACATAAAAAATAATTTGAATTTAAATTGTTATACTTGGTCAACTGATGAAATATCATTGCTTGAATATTTTAGAATTATTGAACATATTGAAAATGTGAGTAAAAAAGATATTCAAATAATAAAAAAAGTATATGATTATAACAATGAATGGAATATAAGAAACTTAAATATACTAAACATTTTAAAAGAATATTACCCTTATTATGAGTTATATAAAACATTAAAATTTAATAAAAATGAAATATGTTTTCGTGTTAAAAGAATCTGCTTTGATTTTAAAAACATTACAGATGAATACATACCCAAGACAAATATAGAAAGTGAAATAGAAAAAATAATGTTTTTAAAAGATATATTTAACTATAGAAAACAAAATGGGAAATCAGTGATATATGCAAATGCCAAGCTAGAAAGTTTTCACTTTTGCGGAAGTTTGCTTGAAAACATTTTAAGTAATTATAATAATTTAATGAAATGTGGCTCTTTAGAATTTAATTTAAATAATAATAAGCTAAAAGATGTGTTAATTAATTACGCCAACACTCCGTACGAAGTAAAACTCGGACCAAATGTAGAATCGTGCATTCTACGCGGCAATGTTAAATTTGTGACTTTCGAAAATTTTCAAAATTCTAAAGTTTTAAGTAATGCCGAATCTATAAGAAAATTATTAGGTATTATCTATGGGTATTATTATACTATAAGAAGTGATTTTGATGTAACTTTTATCTTTAGTGGAAGATATTCATATCAAGTTAATTTAGGTAAGATAGTTAAAAACTTTGGTAAAAACAAAAGTTACAACGAAGTATTAGATATTTTACCTAAAAAAATAATGCGATACATAAATGAATTTAAAATATTAGAAACAAAAAAAGATGCTAATTTACGGAGAACTCGCCCATAAATATTGATAAATTTTAATAATTTTGATATTATATAGGTGGTGAATGAAATGTATAGTTATATAATAGGTACAATTACAGAAATAAATAGTAATAGCATAGTAATTGAATGTAATAAAATTGGATATTTAATTTTTGTCCCAAATCCATTTTGTTATGAAATAGGTAAAGAATATAAAGTTTATGTTTATAACAAAATAGCTGAAGATGAATACAGTTTATATGGATTTATTACAAAAGAAGAATATGAATTATTCTTAAAATTAATCAGTGTTAAAGGACTCGGAGCAAAACTAGCACTTCCAATTCTTGCAACAGGTTCAATCAACGGTATAGTTGATGCAATTGAACGTGAAAATATTTTATATTTAACAAAGTTTCCTAAAATTGGGGAAAAACTAGCTCGTCAAATTGTTCTTGATTTAAAAGGTAAGATTGATATTGAAGTTAGTGATGAAACAGCTAGTGACAATACTGAAGATTTAATGGATACATTAACTGCTTTAGGATACAAATCTTCTGAAATTAAAAAGATTCTTGGTCAAGTTGATAAGAGTAAATCTTTAGAAGAACAAGTTAAAGAAGCATTAAGATTATTACTTAAGTAGGTGCATCATGAATAATAAGGGTTTTACATTAGTGGAATTACTTGCGGTCATTGTTATTGTTGTTATTATAACACTTCTTACCAATGCCGGAGTTAATGCCTTACAAAAGGGAGTAAATCAAAGTATCTGGAACAGCAATAAATCTTTGATTGAAACATCCGCTGCAAAATTTGGAAGTGACCGTCTTGAACAATTAAAAGATTTAACTACTAAATGCACTATTGATAATAAAGAATATAATCATTGTATGCAAATCAAAGTAAATAAACTTATCGAAAAAGGTTACCTTAAAACTAAAGATAAGGTTGAATATGAAGGAAATACTATGAAGGTAGTGATAAATCCCACAATTGAAAAAGATGAAAGTACAAATATAAATTTTAATAATGGCTATTATGTCAATGAAAAGATGGTATATATATATGTTATAAATGATATTGTATATGCAAAATACATGGGTTAGAGTTCTAATCCATATTTTAATTTCATATTATTTTCTAGGAGGAAAAATATGAATTTAGTTATACCATTTACAAAAGATATTAAGTTTAAAACAAACATCGGAGAAATATTAAGCGTTTCTCTTGAACATGATTATTCATCAAATGAAGAAGAAGTTCTAGGTAATTTCACCATCTCCGGAGAATACAAAATGCACGAGGTAAGCGTCAACAAAGAAAAATTTTCATTTGTATTACCATTCTCAGTAAGTCTTTCATCGAAAATTGACCCTGATTCAGTTGTCTTTGAAATCGAAGACTTTACATATGAAGTAATTGATTGTGATACCTTGCGAGTAAATATCGAATATAGCATTAAAGCAGAGGAAGCAAAAGAAATAGAAATGCTAAAAAGTGATGATGATGTATCACTAGAAAAATTACTTGATGAAATAGATGCTGAAAGAACACAAGTACCAGATGAACCTAAGGAAGAAATAAAAGATGAGGAAACTAACGAAAGAATAGGTACCGAAGAAGAAAATACTATATTAAATAATATAAAGATGGATGATGAAAAATATGTAACATATTATATTCATGAAATGAAAGAAACAGATACAATAGATACCCTTTGTGTAAAATACAACACTCAAAAAAGTACTTTAGAAAAATACAATGATATAAATAATCTAACCAGCGGGGATAAAATAATAATCCCATTAATAGATGAATAAAACTCTAGAAATATTAAAATCAATATATAAACCATACAAATACACAATAAAAGGTAAAGCAACAATTCTAGAAACTATGACCGGAGAATACATCATCAAAGAAAAGGATAAAGACTTAAAAGATTTATACAATTACTTAGAATCTCGTGGCTTTATTTTCTTTCCAAGTTTAATTGATGCCTCAAGAAGTGATGTCAATGTCTTTGAATATGTCACAGATTCCAAAAGACCTGAACCTCAAAAACTTGATGATTTAATGGATACAATAGCTAGTTTACACAACAAAACTAGTTATTTTAAAGAGGTTAGCGAAGACCACTTTAAAAAAATATATGAAGATGTAAAAAGTAATTTATTATATCAAGATAATTACTATAATACTTTATTTGATATTCATATTAACGATATCTATATGTCTCCATCTGTATATTTATTTATGAGAAATTATTATTTAATAAAAAATAATATTGATTATGCTTATAAACTTCTTGATGAGTGGTATGATTTAGTAAAATCAGAAAAAAATGTGCGTGTTTGTATAGTTCATAATAATCTATCGCTAGACCATTATTTAAGTGATAAACTAATCAGCTGGGATCATTATCTTGTAGATACACCAGTACTTGATATTTACAAATTATACCAAAATACCTGGGATAATATTGATTTTAAAGAACCATTAGAAAAGTATTTTTATAAGTTTCCCTTTATAGATTATGAAAAGAAACTATTATACATTTTAATGCTTATGCCCCCACAACCAAAGAAAGAGAATACCGAATTTAAAAAATGTAAAGAACTAAATAAGGTTATAAATTATGTTTATAAATCAAAAGAACTAGTATGGCCAGATAATTCTAATCATGAAGAAAAAGAATAAAAATATTTCGAGCAACAAAATAAATATATTAAATCTAAAAGGTAATATTAATGTAATCAAAGTCTGATAAAAAATAAGTATCCCCAGAATAAATAATATTATAATTGTAAAACCATTATTATTACATTTCTTAAAATTCATGGATTATCACCTATAATAATATATGTAAATCAATCATTAAAGGTTGATTTTTTTCTGACTTTATTATAAAATTAATTTAAGAATAGGAAATGGTTTTATGAAAAAAACAGGTTTTGCTTTTATTGAAACAATAATAACTATTGTTATATTATCAGCATCTTTATTATATTTATATAATTCATATGATGCCATCATCAGTGATGAAGAAATGCGACTTTATTATGATGATGTAGCTCACATTTATGAAACAAACTACATAAGAAAATTCTTGGATGAATACACCAACATTGATATGGTTAAAAAAACAGCATTTACAAACACTTATAGCGTAGTAATTGGTACAGATTATGAAACATTATTTACAGATTCTCAAAAAGAATATATTAAATCATTAAGTGGAATACTTCTTAATTATCGTGTAAATCAAATGATTTTAATAGATACAAAAATGTTTGATAACTGCTTTAATGATGAAGATGAAAAATGTAAAAATTCTTTTGTTAATATGAGTTACAATTTAAAAAATTATGTGAATACCTTAAATGATACATCATATGATTATTATTTAGTGGTTGAATATGCAGAAACCTCAAATGGACATTTAGGTATGGAAAAGTGTGCTCCAGGTATTGATAGAAATTGTGTAAGCTATTATGCTTCCTTAGGTATATAGGTGATTTATGAAAAAAAATGGTTTTATTTCAATAACAGTTATCTATTCATTCTTTTTAGTTTTTTTAAGTCTAATGTTATTTATTGTAACAAATATGATTACAAATAGAAATCTTTTAGATAATTTAAAAAAAGAAATTAAAAATGATATAACAGATAGTAATTTAGTAAGATATTTAATGAATCATTCCGATGAATTAAATTTAGTTAAACATGATGACAAGTTAGAATATGGCTTAAATGATGGCTCTTTAAGATACACAGGAACTAACCCAAGTAACTATTTAAAATTTAAAAATGACTCTAAAGTATTTAGAATAATCGGAGTAATAAATGGTAAAGTAAAAGTTATAGATATAGGTAAAAATAATACTTTAAGTTATGATAATACTTTAACTAATGTGTATATTAATACAAGTATTAGAACCTTTCTAGTAACAGAATATCAAAATAGCATGTCTTCGTTAATGGATTACATAGATGAAGCAACATATTATGTAGGTGGTATAGATGAATCATTAAAAAACAGTAATGCTAATATAATAGCAAAAGAAGAATTAAGTAATAATGGTTCATATGTAAATGATTATTTTTCCCTTCCATATATAAGTGATTACATTTATGCATCGAGTGATGCCTATAACAAAACAATAACCAACACCAACAACTGGATGTATATTGGAAGCGACATGTGGTTCTTAACAAGAAACAAAAGTAATTTAATTCAGAGTTTCTATTTAAATAGTAATGGCGTATTAAGTATTGCAAATGTTACAGACAACAAATATATTAATAAAGTTTTCTTTATAAAAGGAAACCTAAGTATTATAAGTGGAACTGGAACAAACCAAGATCCATACATTGTGGGGTGATAAAATGAATAACAAAGGAAGTACATTATTAGAACTAATTATAAGCATAGCACTTATATCTGTTATACTAGTATTCATGGTAAGGTTACTTGTTGATTTAAATGATTCTGAAACTAACAACAAATATGCTAAAAAAAATCAAGTGATCAGGGCAGAAATATTAAGAACAATTGAAAATGATTTACAAAACAAAATTATCACTGATATACGTGATAATTCAACAACATCAAATCTAATTATAACATTCAAATTTGATGGTAATAAAGAATCAAATATTAATGTTTTAAAAGATAAACTTACATACAAAAATACTGATGGTAAAACAAGAACGTGGACATTAAAAGAAGGGTATTTTGATATAACTCAAAGTCCCGTAGACTTTAGCCAAGACGAAAATATTTATTCTCTTATAATTGATATACCAGTTTATACAACAAATGAATTTAACACCAAAAACAATAATAACTTACTTGATGATATCTTAGTAAGTTACATCGGAAGAACAATAGACTTAAACACATTCTCACGCTGCTATGGCAAGGGATGTTCCTATTAAAACAAGGAAGGAAGAAAGAATCCTTCCTTTTAAAAAGTAATTATAATCAAGTCCATTATCTTGAAGTATGTAATATACCTGAGTATGAATTGCTAGACCTTGAAAAGCAAAGAAAAACATTGCTATATAAGCTTTTCCAAAAATACTTAGATTTATTAAACTATTTAACCCTTGAGTCATCTCTAAAATACCTTTTAAAAAAATACTTAAAACTTTAGATATATGAAAAGTATATATAAATAGGTTAGTAATAGTTAAGAAAAATATAATCGTACCAAGTACAAAAAGACAAGTATTTAATCCTTTTTTTATACTTGCAGCAATATTAACGCTCTTTTTATCATAACTAAAACTAACATCAGGCAAACTTCTTTTATAAAAAAGGTATAATAAAATATTACTCAGATACAAAACAACAATCAAAGTTATAACTATTTTTTTGGTATTAAATAAAGAAATAAGCATTGTATATAAAAATAATGGATTAGGTAAAGATGTATAAATTAAAGATATATTAGCATATTCTTTTGATATTTTTCCACTTTTATAAAGAGAAGAAATAACTACACTCGAGGAAGGTGTACCTGAAAAAAATGATAAAATAATTATGTAAAGTGATGGATTTTTAAAATAATTTGCAACATTCAAGGAATTTAACAAATCAATCAACACAATCATAATAAATAAATAAGGAAATACTTTATTTTTCCACATCTCGATTGCATACGTTGTACTTCCCAAAACTATAGTATAATTCCAAAATATTAAAAAAAGTGTCAATAAAATAATAAAAATAGTTAGATTTCGTTTCATAATTTAGTCCTTTTTTGCTATAATTAATAAAGGTGATAACATGTTTAATAAAATATATGACAAAGCAAAACAATTTATAAAAGAAAATTATAAATTTCTATTGGTAATAATAAGTTTGGTATTTTTATTTACTTTTGAACTTCCATACGTAGTTTATACCCCCGGAGGAATAGTGCCTTTAGAAAAAAGAATCGAAGTAGAAAATAAATATGATTCTAAAGGATCACTAAACATGAGTTATGTAAATTTTAGAAAAGGAACAATCCCAGTGGTGGCATTATCTTTTATCATACCAGATTGGGATTTAGAAAAGTCAAGTGAAGTAACCGGCGATGATAAAAGTGTTGATGACTTACTAAAAATGGAAAAGCTATATATGACTTCATCGATTGATAATGCAACAATCGTAGCATATCAAAATGCATCAAAAAAAATAGATATAACCAAAGAAGTCCATAACATTATATATATTAGTGATGAAGCTAACACAGATATAAAGTTATATGATGAACTAATCAGTGTTGATGATAAAAAAATAAGTAATATTGATGAATTGAAAGAATATATAAACACATTAAATGAAAACGACAAGGTAAATGTCCTTGTTAAACGTGGCAAAAAAGAAGTAAATTGTTATGCATATGTTTATAAAATCGAAGATACATTAAAAATCGGGGTAGCATTTTTAAATACTTATGAATATAAGACGAATCCCAAAATTAGTGTTAAAACCAAATCAAGTGAATCAGGTTCCAGTGGAGGTTTAATGCTTAGCTTAGCAATTTATAATTCTATAACCGAGGAAGATATTACTCATGGACTAAAAGTCGTAGGTACTGGTACTATTGATATTGATGGTAAAGTCGGTGCAATTGATGGAGTAAAATATAAAATGCTCGGAGCCAAAAAGAATAAAGCTGACATATTCTTGTGCCCAAAAGAAAACTATGATGAAGCAATCAAAGTAAAGAAAAAATATAACATTAATATGGATGTAGTGAGTGTAAACACATTTAATGATGCTCTAAATTACTTGCAAAATTATGTCAAGTAGACACAAATTATACATGTCTCAAAAATATTTTTAAAAAAAGAATTTCCCATACTTCTGGGAAATTCTTTTAATTTTGTAAATTTTTTTTCAAAAAATGACTTCAAAAAGGAAATATATATAGTGAAAGGGAAAAATAGATGGAAAGGATGATATGAAAATATTAGAAAATAAAAAAATAGTAATCGGTGTAATCATTTCATTATTATTACTTGGCTTAACTTCTTTAGTTATGGCACTATATTTTTACAACAATAAAGATGAAGTAGCACTATGTAGTACACCAAATGAAGATTTAAAAGAGGTAAAAAACACAATTCATGTAGATTTAAAAGGAGAAGTAAATAAACCTGGTGTATATGAAGTAGAAGAAGGCACAATAGTAAATGATTTAATCACTCTAGCAGATGGATTTACCAAAAATGCATATCAAGATAACATTAATTTAAGTAAAAAACTAACTGATGAAATGGTAATTGTAGTAAGTAAAAAGGGTAGTACCATAACAACAAAAATCACAAATAATGCAAGTATTAACACAACTGATAGTAATTTAATAAACATTAACACCGCAAGTGTATCTGAACTTATGAAACTAACAGGTATTGGAAAATCCAAAGCAGAAAGTATCATTAAGTATCGCGAAGAAAATGGTAACTTTAAAACAACTAGTGACATAACAAAAGTAAGTGGCATTGGCAAAAGTACTTATGAAAAATTTAAGGAACGTATTACAATTTAATAAAACATTAATAATTTTTACTATATTTATCTTTATTTATTGTTTTATAAATAGCAAAATAAATTATAAATCAAAATATAATGGAAATGAAACATCCATAACGGGTATAATTACTAATATCAAAATAAAAAGTGATTATCTAGAACTTGAACTAAAGGCAAAAGAAAAAATTCTTGCTTACTACAAGTATGAATCTATTACTGATGTAAACATTGGTGATAAAGTTACTCTAACTGGTAAACTAAACAAAGTAACAAGTACAAATATCCCAAACACATTCAATTACCAAAGATATTTAAAATATAAAAAAATCTATTACACATTTAATATTGATAAAATAACCACCACTAGTTCTAACAACATATTTTATAAATTAAAAAACATAATATTTAAAAGAATACTAAAATTAAACAAAAAAGATTATTACTTAACATTTATATTAGGCAATAAATCTTTACTAGATAATGAAAACTACAATAATTTCCTAGACAATGGAATAAGTCACATTCTAGCAATATCAGGTATGCACATAAGTATTTTATTACTATTATGTAAGAAAAATAAACCAATAAGCATCATTTTATTAATTTTATTTCTATTTCTAACTGGTTTTTCTTCTTCCGTATATCGTGTTGTAATATTTTATATATTAAAGCTCTTTAATAAAAAGAAAAGTAGCATTTACCTACTTATTTTAACTATGGATATTTTACTATTAATAGATCCATTTCGGATATTTGATCTTGGTTTTATTTATTCATTCATAACTACATTTGGTATTTTCTATTATAAAGACCACATAAAAAATATAATCGACTTAAGTTTTATAACATTTTTATTTAGTTTACCAGTAACTGCATTAGTTGGTTATGAAATAAATCTA
Organism: Clostridium sp. CAG:609; assembly: GCA_000438075.1. Lineage (GTDB taxonomy): Bacteria > Bacillota_I > Bacilli_A > RF39 > UBA660 > Onthocola_B. The sequence continues at coordinate 9,972 of FR903546.1, forward strand.
TTCTCAATTATCAATAACTTAATATTTGTACCCCTCATTTCATATGTGGTTTATCCCTTATGTTTAATAAGTTTCCTTTTTTCATTCTTAAATTCATTGTTTTCTGTGGTAATTAATATACTAAATTATCTAAATGAATTATGTAATCACTTAGCAATATTTATAACAATTCCCAAATTTAATCTATTGCTTTTACTTATCTATTATTTTATTCTTTTTAAAAAAAATAACAAATTATTACTTATTCCAGTTTTATTAATAAATATATTATTACCAAAGTTAGATAACAACTATTACGTCTATTACCTAGATATTGGGCAAGGAGACTGTGCTGCCCTCATAAGCCCTCATAGAAAAGATGTAATTTTAATAGATACTGGGGGAAAAGTAAATTCCAGTTATAATGTCAGTGATAATACCATAAAATTTCTAAAAAGCAAAGGTATTACAAAAATTGATTATTTAATTCTTACGCACGGAGATTATGATCACGCCGGTGAGGCAATAAATATTATAAACAAAATCAAAGTAAAACATGTAATTTTTAATAGTGATTTATATACGAATATTGAAAGTAATATAATCAAAGTTTTAAAAACAAAAAACATTGATTACACTAAAGAAAATAAATCTGTCCGTTTTGGAAAAACAACTCTTTCATTTTTACACCACACTTTATATGAAGATGAAAACAACAATAGTATAATTAATTACCTAAATATTTATAACCACCAATTTCTTTTTATGGGTGATGCTTCTATAGATAGAGAAAAAGAATTAATAAACAAATATAATTTAACAAATATTGAATTTTTAAAAATCGGTCACCATGGTTCAAAAACTTCTTCATCAGAATATTTTGTAAAAAAAGTAAAACCAAAATACTCAGTAATATCCGTAGGTTTAAATAATAAATATAATCACCCCTCAAAAGAAACCATCAATAATTTAAGTGATTCAACTATCTATAGAACCGATTACGATGGCACCATCGAAGTAAAAATAAACAAAAAAAAGCTAAAAATTACAAACTATCCCAGTTAAATATTCTAATTTTATTGAATTTTTTATACTCTGTGTGGTATAATCTTTAAGAAGTGAGGTGCAAAGTAATGAAAACTTATAAAAAGAATTTACCTGAAGGAGTAAAAAAACAATTTGCTCTATACAAAGGTGTAAAGGTTAGATTAATCAATAAAAATAAGAAAAAAAATAAATAATTTTAATTTTTATAGAGTTTTTCGACATAATTCGCTATATGTCGTCAAAAGCTCTTTTTTTTTGACAAAACATTTTCTATACATCTAATAACTTTAGTGTTAGTCTAAATGTCGGGAGATGAAATTTTATGAAAAAATTTGTAGTATTATTAGGACTTTTATTCCTATTTATGGAAAGTCCAAAAGCTTACATGTTAAGCGTAGAACAAAACGGGGAAGACTATGTATACAAATATGGTACAACTAAAGTCTATAACAGAGTATCTTTTTTACTTAGGATGGATATGAATATTGATTATTCATTCGATAGACAATTAATTAACAACTTAGCAGCATATGGAAGATCAACTGATGTATATGACCAAGTAGTTGTTCAAAAACTAATCTATGAAAATGTTAATAAAGATTATACTGTTAAAGTACTAGATGACTTTAGAAATCCAATTGATACTAGTAAAAAAGAACAAGAAATATTTTCTACTTTGGAAGAATATAAAAAACCACATCCTCTAGATGGTTCAGCTTATGAAGCAAACTTCGGTGATGAACTAAAAGTCAAAAATGTAAATTCCGGAGCATATTTTGTCCAAGAATATCCATATTCAAACTATGGTTCAGAATATGTATTTGGTATGAACAAGAAAAATGGTCAACAAAAGCTTACATTCAAAAACATTATTGATCGTGACAAAAACTATGTTTTATCAGATAATTATGCCTACAATGAATTTAGTGTTTATGTAAATGTTCATGGAAGAACTATTAACTTTGATATTGAACCGAACTCTTCATTTATCTTTAGTGTCTATAACAAATATCGTTATCTATATGATATCACCGTAGATTCCAACAATTTAACTCATTATTTTAAAGAAGAAGACTTAAGGCTTGTTGATGTATCTGCTGGATTTTATGAAAAAAATGATGATATTATTATAACCAAAGATGAAACAATTTTCTTAAGACCAAGCCTTAGAACAGTTAATGTTCACATCGACACATATATGACTGATTATCCAAAGAAAAATGAATTAATCAAAACTTATAATGACTTTACAATCTATGACAAAAATAACAACATGGTAGCAAGTTGCAAAGAAGAAAACTGCGGTATTCAATTAAAAATCGGAGAATATTTTATCAAAGATAATGTAAGTAATCTAACTCATTTTAAGTTTTTCGCTGAAGATACAACTGATTACATCTATCGTTTTATCATTAAGGGCATAATTTCTGATAAAGAAATAGTTAAGATCAAATATGACGATGAAGAAGTAGGTTTTAGCAAAGATCAATCAATCAATTGGTTTGATGAAGTAAATGATTACAAGTATTTAGATATCTATTTTATAGATGAAGTAAAAAGAATATATCTAAGTGATTATGAAAATTATTTGACTGTAACAGATTTAGGTTACTTTTATAAAATACCTGAAAATGAACCTATCAAAGATGATGATAAAACTAACACAAAAGATGAAGAACAAAAAAGTGATATCGCCAAAGATAATCAAACTAAAAACAATGAAAATACAACCAATAGTGAAAAGAACAATGAAAAAACGACCAAAGATAACACAATTAGCATTCCAAACACTGGACTAGAAAAAGAAGAATTAGTGTACAAAAAAGAAGAATATGAAAAAGATTTTAATAATAATTCTAACAATAATCCTATGTAGTGGATGTAAATCTACCCCACAAGCAACTATTGAAAGCTCCACCATTAATTATAACAATGAATTTAATACCTACTATGGATACTTAACAATTCCTAAAATAAAAATGCATCAAGGTTTTTACAACACTACTAATAAATTAAATGATGTAAGTAAAAACATCGAGTTAATTAACACAGGTATTAAAAATACATATCTCTTCGCTGCTCACTCCGGGGTAGGCAACATAGCATATTTCAATGACCTAAGATACCTCAAAACTGGTGATGAAATAAAACTAGAACTAAAAAACATCACCTATATATATAAGGTTGTTGAAATCAAAAAAGAACCCAAAACAGGTAAAATCACTATTCCAAATAGAGAGAACCAAATCATTCTCACAACATGTGACCAAATAGAAAAAGGAAAACAATTAATCATCATAGCTTCCCTCATTGACGCAAAAAATCCTTCCAATAATTAAAAATTAAAACTTAAACATAAATATGTTCTAAAAAGCTATGCATTTAGTTAAAAATTTGATATAATTATTCAGTGAAGGAGGCTATATTTATGGCAAAAACACGAAGCGAACTAAGAGAAAAAATTATGATAATATTATATCAAATTGACATTTTCGAGGAAAGAAACGTCCCATTTAATGTCGAAGAAGTAATTCGCGAAAATCTAAAAGTTGAAAATGAATTTGTAAAAGACCTAGTATATGGCGTAATAACTTATAAATCTGAACTTGACCAAATAGCAAATAGCAAAATCAAAGACTGGACAATAGATAGAATAGATAAAACTGGTGCAGCCATCCTTCGAATGGGATTATATGAACTAAAATACATGGATACACCAGAAGTAGTAGTTATCAACGAAGCAATAGAATTATCAAAAAAATATTGTGACGATTCAGTAAGAAAAATAATAAACGCAGTGTTGGATAAATATATAAAAGAGTAAAAAATGAAATTAGATGAAAATACATTAATCAAATTACCTGACTACGAACACGAATTTATCACTATCGAAGGAAAGTCCTACTTCTGCAAAAGAGCCATAGATGAAGGGCTTGAACTTGTTGGTAACAGACTTGCAAACAAAATGGGCATCCTCTGCAGCAAAGATTACCTAGTTAAAACACCCGACGGCTTATTTTACCTAAGTTACAATTTTAACAATGATGCAAAATTTATTAGTGCAGCAAAACTAGGAATAAAACTATCAAATCTTTATAGTGCCTGGGATCGTTTAGAAAATCTTTACCCAACTGAAGTAGAAAAATTAATGCAACAATTAGTGAAAGTGTTCCTATTTGATATATTCTTAATGTATGGAGATAGACACCTTGGTAATTACGGAATATTAGAAAATATCAATCAACGAGATATTGCAATTTTAGATAACGACTTAATATTTAGTGACACTGAGTACGTACGATTAAAACCAAAATACAATGCTGAAGATAAGCTACGTACATATTCAAACACAGGTGTATCTCACAAAAAATCATCATTCAGTATCTTACATAATATGGAAAATTTGGAATATTTCATAGCAACAACAAGTAAGGAATTTTACCCAATAATCAAAGAGTTCTATAATGTGCTTACCCCGGACCTAATTTATGAGGTAATAAAACAAATTGAACACGAAGAGAACATCAAATTCTACGAACTAGAATACATGATGATGTTATATAATGAAAACTACAAAGGTATAACAAACCTATTAAAAATGAGAGGTATAATTAATGGAGAGAGAATATTTAAAGATAAGTGATTTAAATAATTATATAAAAAGAGTACTAGATGAAGATGTATTTTTAAACAAAGTCTACCTAAAAGGTGAAATCAGCAATTTCAAAAATCACACCCGCGGGCACCTATATTTTACTTTAAAGGATGATTTATCTAGATTAAATGCTGTTATGTTCTATGGCAATGCATCAAAACTAACATTTACCCCGGAAGATGGAATGAATGTCTTAGTTGAAGGAAGAATCAGCGCATATCCCGCAAGTGGCAGCTACCAAATTTATGTTGATAAAATGGAACCAGATGGTCTTGGTGCTTTATATATTGAATACGAAAAACTAAAGAAAAAACTAGCAAGTGAAGGTTTATTTGACAATAACCATAAAAAAGCAATTCCAAGATTTCCAGAAAAAATTGGTGTAGTAACAGCATCAACAGGTGCAGCAGTAAAAGATATAATGAGTACAATCAAAAGAAGATACCCAATATGTGAAGCAATACTTTTCCCATGCCTTGTTCAAGGTACTTACGCATCAAACGACATAGTAAGGCAAATAAAAAGAGCAGATGAATTCGGAGTTGATACAATAATTGTTGGACGCGGCGGAGGTTCAATCGAAGACCTCTGGGCTTTCAATGAAGAAAATGTTGCTCATGCAATTTATGAATGTAAAACTCCAATAATAAGTGCAGTGGGCCACGAAATCGACTGGACAATTGCTGATTTTGTTGCTGACCTTCGAGCACCAACCCCAACCGGAGCAGCAGAAATGGCAGTTCCAACCATTGTTGATGTAAACACAATCTTAAATAATTATAAAATAAGGTTAAATAAAAACATTAAAAACATGGTAAACACTAAATTCATCAAATGGAGAAGTCTAAAAAACAGTTTCATTCTAAAGAACCCAATGACAATGTATGAAATGAAAGAACAAAAACTAGACACCCTATTAGAATATTTAAACAAAGACATCAAAACAATTTTACAAAATAATGAAATAAAACTAAATAATTTAAAAATGTCTTACGTATTGCAAAATCCAATGAGTCTAATAGACAAAAAGAAAAATGATTACACATTATTAATAAATACATTGAAGTTAGTAAACCCACTTGGCATTTTAGAAAAAGGTTACTCATTAACAACAGTAAATGACAAAGTTGTTAAATCAAATAAAGATGTAAATATCGACGATATAATTAATGTTAAACTACATGATGGTGCAATAAAAGCCAAAGTTGTAGAAAAGTAACAATGGAAAAATGTAAAACAAAATTGTAAAGAAAATAACACAACCAATAACCATTTTGTCGGCTTCGACAAAATGGTGAAAACACTGGGCTCAAAGCACAGCTTTGAACAATAGTTCTAAAATTGATAGAGTTCTAAAAAGTGTCAAGTAAAATAAAGAATGAGATGCAAGAAAAAAAGCTATTGCTCTCGCTCAAACGTACTTCGCGGTTCAAACCAGAAAAATGGAAATTACCGAAAAAGAATATTCTAGTTTAACTGAAGATGAAAAAAGATTTTATCAAAGAAATCTTACTAAAAAAGGTAATTATTCTTTGAACCAAGCAGCCAAGGAAGCTGGAGTAAAAAACTTTGATAAGTTTCATAACTCAGGTTACAAAGGATTATACAATGGTGAAACCGCAAATGATATAGCAAAAAGAAAAGGATTAAGATATAGAGAAGATATTCTAGACAACATGGGCAGTGATGAACTTATTGCAAACCTTTTTAGAATCTCCCAAACAGAACAAAAATTAAAAAGGGATAACATAAAGGGAGAAAACAATGCAAATGATGTTCATTATGAAGTTGGTAAAAAAATAAGAAACACAATCAAAGAACTCGGCGGAACAATGCCCGAAGATTATGAAACCCCTAAAAAGAGTTTAACAGAATTAGAAAAAAAAGAAAAATAGATTAATTGAAAATAAATAAATGGAGGTTTTATGGAAGAATTAAAATTAGTTGCACCATCATTAGATGACAAAGAAAGTGCACTATCAATGCTTGAAGAAATTAAAAAAATAGATGCAGGACTCCCATGGCAATATTCAGGTCTTGCCAATTTAGAAGAATCATCATCATATGAAGAATGGATACAAGAAAAGGAAAATGAAAAAAGTGGAATAAACTTAAGAGAAGGATTCGTCCCGGCAACAACATTATTTTTAAAAAGATTAAGTGATAACAAAATATGTGGCAGTATTAGCATTAGACACGAACTAAATGAATTTTTACTTAATTTTGGTGGACATATCGGATACTCAGTAACTCCAAGTGAACGTGGCAAAGGTTATGGCAAACTTCAATTAAAAAAAGCTATTGAAGAAGCTAAAAAACTAAACATAACCTCATGTCTTATCACCGCAGATGTTGAAAATATTGCAAGTAATAAAACAATTTTATCCCAAGGTGGAGTTTTAGAAAACACAGTAATTTGGAAAAACGACCCACTAAACAGATACTGGATAAAACTATAATATTGTTAAAACTAAAAAAATAATGTATAATAAGAAACAAAGGAAGGAAGAAAAAATGGAAAAAACTAAAAATTTTGAAGAATCTTTACAAGAATTAGAAACAATTGTTAAAGAATTAGAAAGTGGCAACGTAAACTTAGATGATGCCATAAATAAATACACAGAAGCAATGAAACTAGCAAAATATTGTGGTGAAAAACTAAACGATGCCACAAAAAAGGTTAATAAAATATTAACTGAAGACAATGAACTAAAAGAATTTAATGCAGAGTAGGTGATTTTATGGAAGTAAAAGATATAACAAATCGTGATGTGGACTTTGCAAAATGGTACACAGACGTATGCAAAAAAGCAGATTTAGTAGACTACACAAATGTAAAGGGAAGTATGATAATTAGACCACTAGGTTATGCAATCTGGGAAGAAATTCAAAAAGTACTAGATAAAAAAATCAAAGAAACTGGACATGAAAACGTTCAAATGCCTATGTTTATCCCAGAATCTCTTTTAAATGTTGAAAAAGAACACGTTAAAGGTTTCGCACCAGAAGTTGCTTGGGTTACTTATGGTGGCAGTGAAAAACTTGAAGAAAGAATGTGTGTAAGACCAACAAGTGAAGTATTATTCTGCGAACACTACAAAAAAATAATCAATACATATCGTGACCTACCAATTCTATATAATCAATGGTGCACAATAGTAAGATGGGAAAAAACAACTAGACCATTTTTAAGAAGCCGTGAAATTTTATGGCAAGAAGGTCACACAATGCACAGAACTGCCGAAGAAGCAAAAGAAGAAACTTTAAAAATGTTTGATGTCTACAAAGACTTACAAGTAAATTATTTAGCACTACCAGTAATCACTGGAAAGAAAACTGAAAAAGAAAAATTTGCTGGTGCTGAAGAAACATACACTCTTGAAGCAATGATGTATAATGGATATGCTCTTCAAAATGGAACAAGTCATTATTTCGGAAAACATTTTGCTGAAGCTTTTGGTATCAAATTTACTGATAAGGATAATACTTTAAAAACTCCATACCAAACAAGCTGGGGTGTAACAACAAGAATGATCGGAGCAATAATTATGACTCACGGAGATGATCACGGATTAGTATTACCTCCAAGAATTGCACCATTTAAAACAATAATTATCCCAATCGGGGATGTTTCAGAAAAACTTGAAGAATTAAAACAAAATTTAAAAGAAAATGAGATAACATTCAAAGTTGATGATCGTGATAAAACACCAGGATTTAGATTTGCAGACGCAGAAGTAAAAGGATACCCAATTAGAATTGAACTAGGTAAAAGAGATTTAGAAAACAACATAGTAACCCTAGTAAGAAGGGATACTTTAGAAAAAATTCAAGTAACTTTCGAAAAAATCATTCCAAAAGTTAAAGAATTACTTGAAACGATTCAAAAAGATATGTTAAAAAGAGCAACAATTCGTCGTGATAGCATGATATACGAAGCAAATAATTACGATGAACTAAGAGAAATAGCAACAACAAAAGATGGTGGATTTACAAAAATAAATTGGTGCGGAAACGTTGAATGTGAAAACAAAATTAAAGATGACTTTGGTATTAAATCAAGATGCTTAATTGAAAACGAAGAAGTAACAGGTCCATGCACAGTATGTGGTAAAGAAGCAAAAACAAGATTATATATTGGAAGACAATATTAAATATAATGATTAAGTCATATGCTAAACATATGGCTTTTTCTAATTATTAGTGTTATAATATGTTTATCAAAAAAGGAGAAGTATCATGGAAAATAATGAAAAACAAAATAAAAATAAAAATTACATAATAATGTCTATATGCATAGTTTTAGCTGTAGTATTCGGGGTATTACTTGGGTTAGTTTACTCAAACAGAGATGTAATATTTAAAAATAATAAAGAAACTGAAGTGCAAAATAATAATAACAATAATAATATCAATAATGAATCAAATAATGGTTTTGAAAAGACAAAAGAAAATGAAAATGTAACAACTAAAGAAGAAACACCCCAAAATAAAAATGTAACTTACAGTACCAAAGATAATCTAGTAATTGATGAATTAAACACCACAATCGATACGATAAATAAAGAAAAAAGAGAAACAAGTTTTACTGAAAGAGCCAAAAGTACATTTATAACTCTAGTTGATTTCATCTTTTATGATGGCACAATCAAGGGAGTAACATTCGATGAACTAACAGAATCAGGAAAGCAAAAAGTTTTAGAACTTGCTAGTAAAATTGATAATTCTCTCGAAGAAAAATCACCAGGTTACAAAGATAAAATCAGTGATACAGCAGGTAAAGTACTTAACAAAGCCAGTGAAATAATCAAAGATAATGCAACTAACATGGATAATTTTGCAAGAGAAAGTCTTGGTGAAGAAAATTATCAAGCATTAATTGATGCATCTCAAAAATTTAAAGAAAAAAGCAAAGATGCTCTAAACTTTGTCCAAGACAGTGGAAGTAAAATACTAAATAGTACCAAAGACAAACTAGATAAATGGTATAAAAATTTTAAGAACAATAACTAATACAGCTTATTGTTTTTCTTTTGCTATGATGTTATAATTAATTTGTAATATATAAGGAGATAAGGAGAAAAAATGAAAAATATTCTAAAAACAATAATTATAGTTGTATTAATCTACACAACATTCATTCTAATTGAATCAATGCGACTTGAAAATAATCACACCAAAGAACCACTAATCACCTTAAAAAAGGAAGAAATAAAGCAAGATGCAGAACTTGAAACAGATTACATAAGCCTAGGTTTTACCTTAAAAAAGTATACATATAATGATATTCCAATGCGTGGTTCATTTGTATTATTTGATACATTTACAATTTGGGAGTGGGTACAATGATAAAAAATGTAACAATAATAGGTGGGGGAGTTCTTGGAAGTCAAATTGCATTTCAAACAGCCTTCACGGGACATAGCACCACAATCTATTTAAGAACAAAAGAAAGCATCAAAAGAACAGAAATAAAACTTGAAAATATTAAAAATTCATATATCGACGCAATAAAAACAATGAAGAATGAAGTAAATATAAATACTTGGTCTCTAGGTATTGCTGATTTTGATAATTTTAATTATAAGAAAACATTAAAAAAAATCAATGAAACAATAGATAACATAAAGTTAGAAATGGATTTAAACAAATCTCTAAAAGATGCAGATCTAGTAATTGAATCCATGACCGAAGACTTTAATGCTAAAAAAGAAATCTATCAAAAAATTGCAGATATTATGGATGAAAAAACAATTCTTGTAACGAATTCATCAACATTCTTACCAAGTAAATTTGCAAAATACACAAAAAGAAGTGATAAGTATTTAGCGCTTCACTTTGCCAATTCAATCTGGAAAAATAACACCGCAGAAGTCATGAAAATATCAAAAACAAGTGATGAATCGTTTAATGAAGTAATAAACTTTGCTAAAGACATCAGAATGATACCATTACCATTAAAAAAAGAAAAATCAGGTTACTTACTAAATTCAATGTTAATCCCATTATTATTTTCAGCTCTAGATTTATTAGTAAATGATATCAGTGATGTAAAAAGTATCGATACTGCATGGAAAAAGGGAACGGGTTCCCCAAAAGGACCATTCGAAATAATAGACACTGTAGGATTAAAAACAGCATATGATATAGTTTCAATTTATGCAAAAATTCCAAGTTTCCTTGCTCCATATAATTTTAAAAAAATAAAAAAACTTTTAAAAGAATACCTAGATGAAGGCAAAATAGGAAAAATAGGTAAAGAAGGATTCTATAAATATGACATATAGATGGATTTATATATCCCCTAAAGAATTTTCTAAAATAATATTAGAAAGTGATGGAGAATATTTAACTAAATTAGTATTTGATAACAGTAAAGATATAAATAAATTATCAAAAGATGCAAAAAAAGAATATATCAAAGTTTTTATTGATACTTGCAAATGGTTAGACGAGTATTTCAAAGGAAATAACCCACCAATCACAATTAAATATAAAATAGAAAATGTTACTGAATTTACTAAAAAAGTAATAGATTGCATCAAAGAAATACCTTATGGAAAAACGATAACATACAAGGATATTGCAACTAAACTAAACTGCAAGTCGTATCAAGCAATTGGTTCTGCCGTAGGTAAAAATCCAATTTGTATCATAATTCCATGTCACCGTGTACTTGGCAAAAATAATATCGGTGGATTCAGTGGAGGTATAAATAACAAGATAAATTTATTAAAAAAAGAAAAAATTAAAATAGATTTTAAAACTAAAAATATTTAACAAATACAAAAATTTACGTATAAAACGTAAAATAATGAAAGTAAAACAATGTAAAATATACACAATTTTACATTGTTTTTTAAATGCTCTAAAAAAAATTTTTTCCCATACTTCTGGGAAAAAACACAAATTTTGTGAAAAAATTTTCAAAATTTATCAAAAAAAAGGAAATATATATAGTGAAGGGAGAAAAAATAAATGAAAATAATTAGACAAAGAGATGAAGCAGATTGCGGAGTATGTGCTCTTGCATCAATTATTGAACATTACAACGGTTATGTTCCATTAGAAAAAATTCGTCTGGATGCCAAAACAGATAGCAAAGGAACAAGTGCCTTAAATCTAGTATTAGCATCTCAAAAATACGGATTTGAATCAGTCGGAGTAAAATTAAAAAATATCTATGACATAACCAAACTACCAGCCATTGCTCACTTAAGTTTCAAAAATGGATTAGAACATTATGTAGTAATTGAAAAAATAGCTAAAGACAAAATTACATTAATGGATCCAGCGAAAGGAAAGGTGATTGAAAGTCTTGCAAAATTTAATGAAGCATGGTCAAAAGTAGTGCTATTATTTTATCCGAAAACAAATATCACTGTTTTAAAAGAAAATGTGACAATATTTAAAATATATCAAACTATACTAACTAAGGAAAAAACTATTATAAAAACAATACTTATGACAAGTTTTCTTCTTAGTATATTTACTTTACTTCTTTCATATTACAACAAAATATTGTCATCATTCGTAAATAGTGGGTACACCAAAGATTACATTAAAGTAATAGTTATAATATTTGCAAGTATTACACTTCTAAAAATCTCTCTATCATATTTTAGAAAATATTTAGAAAATCATCTAAATAAAAATATTGATTGTTATATCATTTCCGACTTTATTAATCATTTATATCATCTCCCTTTAAATGTTATATCTTCAAGAAAACCGGGTGAAATAGTTTCCAGAATTAATGAATTATCAACTATCAAAGAGTTTATTATTGATCTATTTTTACTATTTACGCTAGACATATTAGTTGCTATTTTAATAACCCCATTATTATTTAAAATAAATAAAACTCTCTTCATAATATTACTTATTGAATTAATACTATATCTTATAACCAATTTAATAACCACAAAAGTTATCTACAAAAAAGTTTACCAAAATATAACCTATAATTCAGAATTCTCTAGCATTTTGCTAGATGACATATCAACATTCAATAGTATCAAAAACCTCTCCCTTGTAAATAACCATCTAAAGGTGGTGGAAAAATCTCTAACAAATTATTTATATGATACATTCAAACTAAATAATTTTCTAAACAAGGACTATATCATAAAATATACTATCGATGAGGTAAGCTTGTTTCTAATAATCACGCTGGGTTTTTATTATCTAGCCAAAGGTTCCATAGATTTAATAGACATGGTTACTTTTACAAATATAATGTATCTATTTATAACCCCTTTCAAAAACATAGTTAATATTTTAATAAAATATAACTATATCAAGGCAACTATTTCTAAAATCAATGACTTTTTAAGCCTAGAAAAAGAACCAACCGGTGTATTACAAGAAATATATGGTTATGAAATAGTAATAAAAAATTTATCATATTCTTACAACAAATATCAAAAAATATTTAAATCCATTTCATTCAAGATAAAAGAGGGCTCATTTGTTTTACTAAAAGGACCAAGTGGATGTGGTAAATCAACAATATGTAATATCTTAACAAAAAATCTCACAGATTACGAAGGCTCCATCTCAATTGGAACAATTAACATCAAAGATTTAAGTATAAAAACAATAAATAGTAACATAACATATGTAAACCAGCATGAAAAATTATTCAAAGGCACAATCAAAGAAAACATTGTTTTAGATAACGATATATCAGAAGTTGAATTTGAATATTTATGCTACTTATGTAAATTAGATAAAATAATCATTAATAAACCTTTAAGGTATAACACATTCATTAGTGATGATGAAAAAAATATCTCCGGCGGTGAAAAGCAACGAATCATCTTAGCCAGAGCACTTTTAAAAGAAACAAATATCTTAATACTTGATGAAGCCCTAAGTGAAATAGATTTAAAAACTGAAATTTCTATTTTGAAAAACATTAGAAAAGTCTACCCAGAAAAAACAATAATTTATGTATCTCACAAGAAATACCCTAAAATATTTTCAGATACGATAGACCTAAAGGAAGTATTATGACATACCTAGATTTAATAAATATCAAATATCATAAAAACAAATTCTTAATTTTGGTATCACTTATAATTTTATCATTAATAATCTACACCTTGAATCTCTCTATGTTCGATACATATGAAACATTCGCATATTATTCGAAAAATTCGTTGGTGGTAAAAATAAATATAGAGATTCCTGATACAATAAACACTCTCGAATATATCAAAATAGGCAAGAAGTTACATAAAGCAACAATGACAGATGCCTTGGATGTAGAATTTGATCAAGTAAATTTAATAAGTTATCAAACAACATATTTCAAAATAGATGGAGTATACAAAGAAAATCAAGTATTCAAAATCAAAATATTATATAACAAAGAAAAAATTTATAAAAAACTAAAGAAATTATTATTATCATAAGAAGGAGGTATATATGGAAATATTAAATAATGAAAAACTATCAAAAATAAACGGAGGAAGCACAATGATCTGGTTTGCAATCGGGACACTAGCAACATTTATAATCGGAGCAATATCTGGTTACATAAATCCAGTGAAGTGTAATGGAAGTTCAAAATGATTATAGAGTATCAAGAATTATCAAAAATATGTGGAGGAGCAAGCATCACTGCAACATTTTTAAGTTCGTTCGCAAGAATGATAAGCAGTATTTATGATGTTGGTAACAATTTAGGTTCTTCAATAAGAAGAATTGTAGAAAAAAGAATGTGTAGTTATTAAAAATTAAGTAGGGTTGGCCTAATCCGAAACTGGTCTGTGGAGGGGCAAAGTACCCGTTGAAACAGAAAAATTTCTTGTTTTATCGAAAAAATATGATAAAAATCGCTAAATAAACGCAAAAAAATGTTGCAACCGCCAAAAGTAGATGTTATAATAGTTAATGAAATCAAGAAGGGAGGGAATGAAATTGACAAAAGTGGTTGTACAAAATGGTAATGTTGATTTAGCCTTAAAGAAATTCAAGGCTAAGGTTGCACGAAGTGGTGTCCCTTCTGAACTAAAAAAAAGAAAACACTATGAAAAACCTGGTGTAAGAAGAAGAAATGAAATCAAAGAAGGAATTAAGAACTCACATAAAAGAAATAGAGGATAATTATGTACGAAAAGATTAACGAAGATTTAAAAGTTGCCATGAAGGAAAAAGATACCTTTAAACTTTCTGTATTAAGAATGCTAAAGAGTGCTTTACAACTAGAACAAATTTCTAAAAAACATGAGCTTGATGATAATGAAGTCTCAACTGTTTTAAAAAAACAAGTCAAAATAAGAAAGGATTCTCTAGCAGAATACGAAAAGTATGGCAAAACTGATTCAGTTAAACAACTTGAAGATGAAATTGAAATTTTATCTAATTACTTACCAGAAGAACTAGATGCAAAATCTGTAGAAGCTTTAGTTGATGAAGCAATCAATGAAGTAAATCCAACAAGCATGAAAGAAATGGGGCTAGTAATGAAAAAAATAAATGAATTACTAGTAGGTAAAAATGCAGACATGAGTTTGGTAAGTAAACTAGTTAAAGAAAAAATAATGCAAAAATAGCACATCAATTTGTGCTATTTTTTATATAAAAAATTTTAAGTATTCCAATCACTACGATTAATATAACAACAAATCCCACCAACACCCATGGATAATAATTATAAAGAATCATCATATTATAATAATTATTAGCAAAAATTTTATATACCCCAAATAACACTAAAAAACTAATTCCAAAAGTAATAAAATTATTTTTACTTTTTAACCCACTTTTCAATTTATTAATAAATATTGATAAAGCAATAAATAAATCAAAAAACCAATTAATACATATAAAATTTTCAATATTTTCAATAAACCTAAAAAATCTAATTCTTCTTAATATTGTATATTCTGGATAACTATAAACATTAACCATATCTCCCAAAATCAAGGTAATAGTTATAATTATAATCATATTAGTAATATTTCCAATTAAATAATATTTAAAACTTTCTTTAAAACTTATATCTTCATCAATTAAAACAAAACAAGGTGAAATTGATAAAACTGCATAAAGTAAACTTCCTTTAAAAATATTCATCTTATCTGTATCTAAAATGGGTAGGATATTCCTAATATCGAATTCATTTGCGAGCAACAAAGTTTTAATAAAAATAATAACTAAACTGACAATAAAAAGCACAAACGCTACATGATAAATTTCTTTCATATTTTTGCTTCCTAAATACCAAGCCAAAAGCAAAAAAGGAAAACACGCTATAATCGCCGGAGTATATGGTAAAAAATATGAAAATAAAAAAGAAGAAAGAAAAACAAATAAAATCATAATATTAAATAAAATAAAAGTTACATATAAAAATCTAAAAAGTATATTAATTACCTTATTCTTTTTTAAAATATCATTTAAATTTTTATTAAATTTTAACTTGCATAAAATATAAAGAATTCCACTTCCAAGCAAAAATCCTAAAATTGCTGCTATAAACATATCAGTTTTACAAAAATCAGCAATTCTTGCAAAACCAGCCCCCAAGAAAAGAAAATGACACATAAAATAAATAAATAAATTACTATTACTTTTCATAAATTAAACCTTTCTTATTTAAATTAAATTTAACATCAGCATCAATATCTAAGTACTTCCAATAGTTTTCATCTTTAATTCTTTTATCTTTGTAATAACCCAAAGATAATCCCAACAAATCACTATTATTATTTTGCATCTTTTTAATAAATTCATATATTTTATCATTTATTAATTTGCTAAAATCACTATTTATTTTATCTAAAACATCATTATTTCTAATATCAAGATCCGGGTCATTATCAATAATTCTTCCCATTAAACTTCCCTCAACTTTAATTTTCCCTTTCTTTATGCCAACATTTACTTTTCCATCATTCATAGCAACTGTAAAACTTTTTCCATTATAATCTATAAAATAGGTTGGTCTATCAAAATCATTGTTCAATATATTATAAATCTTAGCATCTTCATTACTAAATAAACTTTTATATTTGTACCCATCAAAAACAATTAATCCATCTACATAAAAATTTTTATCTTTTAAGGAAATATTAGAAAAACAAGTATCCAAACCAAAATTAAGACTATCTTTAACCACTTGATCAAATTCTTTTAAAACATTACTGTTCGAAGAATAATTCATATTTTCAAGCATCAAAATTATGGCATTACTCGCAATTTTTTCAAAATCATTTGTATTACTAAGTATTTCTTTCGGAGAATTTTTAATACTACCAACAACATAAAAATTTTCTCTAAAATAAATGTTTCTTAAAAATAAATCAAATATATTTTCAAACTTTTCTTCCATTAAACTCTTGCTTAAAATCATTAATTTTACATGACTAAAATTGGTGCCCTTAGTTATTTTATCGGATGCATCTTCAATAGCTTCAGTTAAAGTTTTACCTGTACCATTTTTAGTATATGTTGTAACACTAGCTGAACCTTTATCTTGTTTATCATTTAAAACTTCTAAAGTAACCATATACACATCATCTTTATAATCAATACCAATTGCACTAATTATCGCAAGATCATTAATCTCTTTATAATCATAACACCCTCCAAGTAGTAAGGCTACCCCAATCAATATAAAAATCTTTTTCATTTTTTCACCTTCATTTTAGTTAAATTTTTCTTTGTAAATAAACTACTTCTTTTATTATTTTTTAAAACACTTTCTTTTAAAACAGATTCAAAAAAATATTCTTTATTAAATGGTGAAATTGGTGCAAAATAATTTCTATTCATCGAATAGGTAGATGTTGAATAAATCAAAAAGTAAAATAAACCAAGTGTTACACCATATAACCCAAATAATCCTGCTAACACAATAAATATAATTCTAAAATACCTAAGTGCATTATTAAGTTCAATATTTGTAAAAGTTAAACTTGATATAAAAGTAATAGAAATTACAATTATTGTAATCGGGGATGCTATACCTGCAGAAACAGATGCCTCGCCCAATACAATTGCACCTAAAATAGAGATTGCTGAACCATAACTAGATGGAAACCTTAAATCACTTTCTCTTAAAATTTCACACACAAAAAGCATAATCAATGTCTCAATAATTGTGGGAAATGGAACACCTCCACGTTCTATTGCAAAATTAATAAGTAAACTAGTTGGTATAGTCTCCTGATTATAATTCATCACAGCAATATATAAAGCTGGTGCCATCATTGAAATCAAAAAAGCTGTAAATCTCAAAATCTTTATAAAATTAACATTCTTACTTTTATTATAATTATCTATTCCTGGATTAATAAAATCAATGAAAAAAGCAGGAAGTATAATAACACTTGAAGTCGTATCAACCACAATTGCAACTTTTCCTTCTAACAAACATTTTGCAACAATATCAGGTCT
The DNA here is from genome assembly GCA_000438075.1 of Clostridium sp. CAG:609. GTDB lineage: Bacteria > Bacillota_I > Bacilli_A > RF39 > UBA660 > Onthocola_B. Next base: position 28,063 of record FR903546.1, read on the forward strand.
TTCAGTTTCCATAAATGTCGGATAAATACTATTATTTTCTCCAGTTAACAAAAAACCAACCGTCGATGAATCAACAATACCATCTATATCAACTATATTAAGTTTATCTATAATTTTTTTTACCATTTCTAAATCAGCAACATCATCAAAATACATAATACTTATATTAGTTAAACTCTTTCTTCCTAAATATAAATTTTCTATTTTTAATTTACTAGACTTAAGTCTTCTTTTAATTAACCCAATATTTATTTGAATATTTTCAACAAAAGCATCCTTCGGCCCATTAATTGATGATTCAACTTTAGCTTCCGTAATACTTCTATTTATATCAGCTCTACATTCAACCCCAAAAAGACAATTCCCCATAATTACTATGGCAAAGCCATTAGTCAAATAAAACTCACACAAATCAATATTACTTATTTTCTTAACATTCGCACCAGCCACATACGAAGTAATATTCTTTTTGTTTACTTCGTTTTTCTTTAAAATAAATTCTTTTAAAATATATTCATTAACTTTATCACTACTAGTAACAGTTTCTAAATACACAACATAAATTTTGCTAAAAAAATTAGCATCTATAACTTTAACAACCAAATCCGGAGACTTACTAAACATAATTTTTATACGATTAACTATTTTATTCAAAACTTTCACCATTATTAATATTTACCAAACCACCACTTTTATGCTAAAATGTTATTGTGATGTATATGGAAAAAGAAATATTAAAATTAGATGACTTTGGTAGAGGTATAACTTATGTAGATAACGTAGTTACATTTGTAAAAAACACCATACCAAAAGATATAATAGATTTAAAAATAACTAAATCTCACAAAAGATATAATGAAGGAATACCTACAAAAATAATAAAACCTTCACCCTTACGCATAGAACCATTCTGCCCATATTTTTCTAAATGCGGGGGATGTACTCTTCAAAACTTAAGCTATGAAGAAACATTAAAATACAAAAAAGAAAAGGTAATAAATTATTTTGCTAAAAACAAGATAGAGATAAACCCAATTACAATACCAAATGACACTAAAACTTTTTATAGAAACAAAATATCTCTAAAAGTAGAAAACTTCAAAATAGGTTTTTACGAAGAACAAACTCACAACATAATAAGTATTGATGCTTGCATGATTACAAATAAAATAATAAACAAAACAATACCCCTAATAAAGACATTCAATATCATAAATGGTGATGTAACAATTCGTTGTAATTCCAAAGATGATGTTCTAATAATCATTAACACTAAAGATAAAGTAACTATAAACAAATCTTTATTAAATGATAAAATCAATATCGTTCTAAATAATAAAAAAATATATAACAATGACTACTTATTAGAAACTGTCAATGATATCACATATAAAATATCATATGACTCATTCTTTCAAGTAAATATTAATACTGCCAGTAAATTATTTAAAATAATCGAAGATAATACAAAAAATGATGATATCGTTCTAGATCTTTATGGTGGAGTGGGTACCCTTGGTTTAAGTGCATCAAAAAAAGCAAAAGAAGTTCTATCCGTAGAAATAGTGCCAAATGCAACAGAAAATGGTAAATATAATGCTAAACTTAATAATATAACAAACACTAAATTTATTACAAGTGATGCATCAAACGTCAAAAATAATTTAAACTTTAATTTTAATAAATTAATTTTAGATCCACCAAGAAGTGGCTTAACTACTGATGTAATAAATTTAATCAAAGAACATAATCCAAAAGAAATAATCTATGTTTCATGTGATTACCATACTCAGGTAAGGGATATCAAAAAATTAGAAAAATATAAAATAACAAAATCATATATCATTGATATGTTCTCATACACATATCACGTTGAAACTGTTTTAATATTAAAAAAAGAAAAAATTGTGGAAAAAAACTAAAATTTATGATAGACTATTAATGATAGAAAGAAGGCATCAAAAATGATTTATCCAAGATTTATTAAAAAAGGTGATATTATCGGAGTACCAGCACCATCAAATGGAGCAAATGATGAATTGAAAGTTAAACGTTTTAAAAATGCACTTAAAAATTTAGAAAATTTAGGATATAATATAAAACTTTCAAAAAATATAAATAACTCAGTATATGCAAGAAGTGCAAATGAATTGATGCGTGCAAACGAAATAAATGAAATGTTTAAAGATAAAGATATTGATTTCATACTTTGTGCAACGGGTGGGGAGTTTTTAGTGGAAATTCTTCCGTATATTGATTTTGAATTAATTAAGAATCATCCAAAATTTATAGCAGGCTTTTCAGATCCAACCGGACTATTATATTCAATTACAACAAAGTGTGATATAGCAACTATATACGGAAAAAACTTTTCATCATTTGGTGCTGAAACCTACCATCAAAGTGAAAAAGATTTTTTAGAAATCATTAAAGGAAATCTTATAATCGAGTCAAGTTACGATAAATATGAAGAAGAAAGATTAGAAAGTTTAACTGGTTATGAATCATATAATTTAAATGCCAATACTGAAATTAAAACATTAAATTGTGAAAAAGTAAATGTTAAAGGTAGAATAATCGGAGGATGTTTTGATTTAATAACAGAAATAGCAGGAACAAAATATGATGGTATAAATGAATTTAACGAAAAATATCAAAGTGATGGATTAATATGGTATTTTGATAATTGCGAGGAATCGCTTGAAAACGTAATAAGACATTTATGGAAGTTAAATGAATTAGGTTACTTTAAATATGCAAAGGCTATAATATTTGGAAGATTTGGTGTTGTTACATCAAATTTGGGTTTAACTATAAAAGAAGCATTAAACCAAAGTATAATTACAAAATTAAATATTCCAATAATATATGATGCAAACATTTCTCACAAAGGTCCATGTCTAAACATAATTAATGGAAGCATAGCAACAATCAATTTTAAAGATAACAAAGGAACAATAAAATTTGAAATAAAATAGGAAGGTATTACTTATGACAGAAGAACAAAGAAAAGAAATAGTAAAAAGAATAAATAAAGATAAAAATAAAATAGCATACAGGTCTATATTAGAACAAATGCTACAAGAGCAAGAACAAAAAACTGAAGTTAAAAAATATCTCTCACTTCAAAAAAAATATCAAGAGTTACTTAAAGAACAACAATTTTTTGATAATTCTGAAAAGAAAATAATAGATTTAGAATTTATCTGGGCACTTGAAGAAAATGCAGATAAAAAAATCGCATGCAATCATGAGATTTGGCTCTATAATAAATCATATTATATTAGCATAGACCAATGGGGAGAAAATTATCTTCCATGTGAAAATGAATATCACAAAAAATTTGCTTATAACTCATATATTTGTCTAGAATGTGGGAAAGAAATACAAGTAATCGATTGGAAAAACTTTGAACAAACTCATGAAGTATTAAAAAATCAATCAAAGAAATCAAATCGTGGTGTTCATCATTATAGATTGTTCTTCTATGAAACTCTTTACTCACACACCGTGGAAGAATCAAAACAAATACTCAAGGCTAAATTTAACTTAGATATTGAAAAAGGTTATATAAGAACCAGAAAAAATAACAACTTTAGATAAGGAAATAATAATATGAACCATAAAAAAACATTTTTAATAATAACAATTTTAATTGTAATTTTTATCTGTTCTATAATTATTATTAAAAAAAATAAAGAAGTTTACCATCAATCAAAGAATTATGAAATAAACGATAGAAATTTAAGTATAATGCTTGAAGAAACTCCAAAAAAGGGAGATTATAAGATTTCCAATTTAAACACAGGGATATTAAAATATAAATGTAATTCTAATAATACTTATCATAATAATCAAGCATCTACAACCTCAGCTTGTAAAAATTATTGTGCAACAGGAACATATTATAATGGTAAATGTTATAAATTAGGGTAGAAAATTCAATTAATTTTGAATTTTCTTATTATTTTGCAAACAAAAATTTGACAAATAACCAATAAAATGGTATGATATTATGCAAGTGGAAAAGGGGGATTGCCATGGAAGATAAAGAAATACTAAAATATATGATAACTTTTTTGATATGTATAGTTTTATCAATTGTTATAATAGTAGGTTCAAGTGAGAATAAAAAAATTATTTATGTAGGAACTTATGAAACTAATGAAGTAAAAAATATTGAATATACAAAAGTAAAAGAATTGCAAGAAGAAAATAACAATAAAGATATAAAAGGATATTTAACTATACCGGGTACAAATATTAGTGAACCTGTATTGCAAGGAACAGATAATGAATTTTACTTAAGCCATGGTGTTAACAAAAAGAAAAATATAATTGGATCAGTTTATCTAGATTACAGAGTAAAAATAAATGAAGGAAGAAAAAACTTAATTTATAGTCATAATTCTTCCAGTTTAACTGTGCCTTTTAAAGAACTAGAAAAATACTATGATGAAGACTTTTATAAGAGCCATCAATACATATTCTTAGAAGATGAAAATAGTAAACAAACTTATCAAATATTTTCAATATTTGTAGAAACTAAAGACTGGAGTTACATGAGTGTAGATTACAATGATGAAAAATGGTTAAAACACTTAAATAATTTAAAAGAAAAATCATGGTATGATACTGGTATTAATGTAGAAAGTGATGATGAGATACTAATTCTTCAAACATGTTCTCACCACAAAAATTATAAGAAGTATAAAAATAAATATTTATTGGTTATTGCTAAGAAAATTTGACATAACTAAAAAGAGAGTGTTATAATAAACCTGTAGTAAATCAATTGGTCGTTCGCGTTTTACTACCTGATAAACGAAAGTTTAAAGGAATAATGAAGAGCCTTAGAATCTCCTCATGAATGGCAAAAAATACACATTATTTGTGATTGTTTTTTGTATTCATGGAAGGAGGTTTTTTAATTGTACCAATCGCAAATAATAAGAAAGGAAGGAAAATATGAAAAAAAGTGAACATGATTATTATAGTGCGATTGGTAATTGGTCGTTTTCTGATATCAATTACAAAAGCAAAACATTAACAAATTGGATTTATGAAAGTGAGGTTCAAAAACATATTAAAAAGAATTCAAAAGTACTAGATTTAGGTACTGCAGCAGGTGAAAAAGTACTAAAGTATTATCCAGAATGCAGAGAAATATTAGCAACGGATTTTTCTGAAACTATGATTAAAAATGCAAATGAAAATCTAAAGGTAAGTGGAAGAAAGAACATAACTTTTAGAGTAATGGATAATTTAAATATGGATACACCGGATGATTATTTTGATTTAGTAACAGCAAGACACACAGTTACATCAGCAAAACAAATCTATAAGACATTAAAAAAGGGTGGAGCACTAATTGTAAGAGGTGTAGACAAAATGGATTGCTGGGCTTTAAAGAAAATGTGTGGCTATGGACAAGATTATAAAAATATTATTCCGATAAGCCAAAGAGACTATGAAAGTATCATAGATGCAGGATTCAAAGATGTTGAATTAATTCCTTTGTATGTTGTAGAATACTATAAAACTGAAGCTGATTTGTATGCACTTTTAGTAAAGGTACCAATATTAGATGATACATCTGATGGAAAATTTCATGAGAAAAAAGAAATACCTTTTGATAAATTCAAAAAGTATGTTTCTGAAAATAAAACGAAAGATGGAATTAAGCTAATTCGTAGATATTATGCAATAATAGCCAAAAAGTAATGGAAAATTCGACATTTTTCTTGACTATTTTTCATTTTTGGTATAGGATAAATAACTAATTAGAAGAAATTTGTAAATTTTTTCTAAAGAAGGAGGGTTTATGAAAAATAGTAAGAGAATTTTAGGTGTTCTATTATTATTAGTTTTTTCTGTTTTCGTAGGCAAAACAGTAAATGCAGCAACTTTAGATAATGAAAAATTAGAAAAGTCAAAATCTAAAACTGCTACTGCTCTAGACGAAAATTATGAATCTAGAATTACTATTAGTCTTCCATCAAAAGAAGAAGAATTAGTAAGTGATGTAGTTTTTGTGCTAGACTATTCTAGTTGTAGTGAAGAAACAGCTGCAGCTATGATTGAAATGTTATCTGAACTAAATAATAGTATTAAGACAACAAATGCTAGTATTAAAGTTGGGGTAATAATTTTCAGAGGTTATGCTGTAAAAGCATTCGACTTAGCTACATATAATGATGAAGCAATTGAAGAGCTAAGAGAAAACGTTTCAAAGATTCCAGAAGAATTGCAATTAAAATCAGGTAAAGGTTCAAATTTACCAGCTGGAATACTTGCTGCTAAACAAATGTTACTTGCAGATACAAGTGTTGCAAATAACAGAAAGTATGCAATTGTAATAAGTGATGGTGCAACATATCTTTTTACAAAAAATAATGAATACAACAAAGGTTACACAAGAATAACAGGAAATGGTGGAGGAGGAAGTCTTTATGAATGGGATGAAAAATATAATCCAATAACTTCAACTGGTGAAAGAAAGTATCCATCATTAACTAACGGAATTCCTGAAAATTGGGATAGTTTTTTAAACAACATAGAAAAGAACAACGCAGAATATGAAAAATATGATAAAGTTTATTACAGAGATAATATGGATTGTGTAAATAATCTAGTTCCACTAGATGGTATCATTACAAATGAAGTGTCATTTATGCAAAGTGCTAAATTTTATCATGATTTAGAAAATGCTGGAATAAATACATATTTTATCCAAAGTAATGTAGCTGGTGAAGGGGATAAAAAATACGAAGTAATTGATAGTTTTGTAAAATAGGGTTTTGGCATTTGTACTTTTCAAAAAATACATAACCTTTCTAAGAAAAACAGTGATACCTTATTTAATATAAGAATATATTTTATAAGGAAGGGAAAATGTATGAAAAATATTAAAAAACTATTTGCTTTAGTATTAGTAGCATTATTTGGTTTAACTACTAATGTTGAAGCAGCATCAAAATGGGATGTCAAAAGAGAAAACATTGAAGAAACAACTACAGAAATTAAACCAAATTTCATTAAAGAAACAGACACTATAATATATACTATACCAGAAGATTATGATGGTAAAAAGATATATATTAATATTAGTGAAGATGTAAGAGTAATCACTGAAGGAAAATATGTTCCTGGTAATAGTAGACCATTTACAATTAAAGTTGTAAATAATTCAAAATATACTTACAATTACATCAAAAATTCATTTAAAGTTTTAACAGATGATTTATCAAAACTAGGAGCTAGTGATAATTATTACAAATATGATGTTAATGGTGTTAAAAGCGGTATTTATGTAAAAAACACATTATCATATGATGGACAATTAATAGCAGCAAACTGGTCAATTTACAGAACACAAAATGATGCAATAAAAAAATTATTTGAAAATTCAGAAAAAACAGTAAGGGAAAAAGTAAGTAATAATTGGAAAAATGTTTATTACTATGCTGATGGAACAACATGTCCTTTTGGAACATCTTGGAGTTCAAATCTATGTAAAAAAATGCTAACAGATGAAGTATTAGGTGCAGAATTAGTTGCTCAAGGATATGAAAATGGTATTGAAGATTTAAATAAATATTATTTAGATTATTATAATAAAGTATTTAATACTAGTGCTACAAAATTAGAAGATTTACCAGATGCAGCAATTTATGGATATTCAGATAGATTAAAAGAATATCTTGGTGGTATCTTAAATGGTAATAATGAATCTAATCGTGAAACAAACGCTGAAGTAAGTGAATTAGGATATAATTGGTTCTATAATAAAGGTTTAGGTCTATATCCAGTAACAGATGTTAATGGAAATCCGGTAAATAGTAAAAATACAAGAGATAACGGTTTCTATGTTGGAAACTATATGCGTAATGAAAGTACAGTTACTGAAGAAGTAGTAACTAAAGATTTGGGAACTATTGAAAGTGGTTCTGAAAATAGTTTAACTCCAATTGAAATGTATCTTGATTTCTATTATGTTACAAACGCATTCTCAAATATGGAATTTGGATTTAATATTAAATTCGAATTAGCTAGGGAAACATTATTTGGAAAACTAATCGTTAACTATGTTGATGACCAAGGTAACAAATTAGCTGATTCAATTATAACTGAAGCAGAAGTTGATACTCCATATGAAACAATAAAAAAAGAATTTGATGGTTATGAATTCTTAACTGTTGAAGGACAAACTAAAGGAAACTATATTAATGGTACTATCGAAGTAACATATATTTATACAAATGCAATCGGTGATATTGTTGTTCCAGATGAAAAACCAATTGAACCACCACATACTGATGCTGAAGTAACTACTTCAAATATCATTATGTACTTCGAAGAAGATAAAAAAAGAAAATAATTAAATTTGAAACTAGCAATTTAAATAATTGCTAGTTTTTTTCATATAATAATAACGAGGTAATTTATGCAAGATTTATTAATAAACATTATGTCAAAATATGGTTATATCGGAGTTTTCTTTTTAATTTTAGTTGAAAATATATTTCCGCCGATACCATCAGAAGTAATACTTTTGGTAGCGGGTTTCATGACTCATTCATCACGTTTAAGTGTACCACTTTTAATTTTAACATCATCTTTTTCATCTCTTTTCGGAGCATTTCTTTTATATTACTTAGGTAGAATACTAACCAAAGATAGAATAGAAAAAATAGTAAAAAGTAAAATAGGAAGAATTCTTCATTTAAAATTAAATGATATAAATAAATCAATCGACTGGTTTAATAAAAAGGGAAGTATTTCTGTTTTCTTTGGAAGATGTATTCCCATTATTAGAAGTTTAATATCTATACCCGCAGGTATTAGTAAAATGAATATTACAACATTTACAATTTATACTTTTTGTGGTTCTTTAATATGGAATACAATACTTATTTCACTTGGAAAAATATTTCAAAGTAACTGGATAGTTATTACAAAATATTTAAAAATTTATAAAGAATATGTAATAATTATTTTAATTATTGGTTTAGTTATTTACATTTTCAAAAAAAACTTAAAAAAAGATTAATATTACTAGTTCTTTTATGTACAATCTGTTATAATATTATTGTTGTGAGGTGAGGTACAAAATGGATAAAGAAATAACACTTTTACCAGCAGATAGATACATGGTAGTAAATAAAAGTATATTAACAGATGTAGACCAAAAAAATCTTATTTCTTTTTATGAACCAATCATAGGTCATTTAGCAACATGCTTGTATCTTACCTTAATAAGAGACTTAGAAGAAAATAAACAAATATCCAGAGACTTAACACATCATCATTTAATGAGTATTTTAAAAACTCCATTAAAAATTTTAAAAGAAGCAAGATTAGCTTTGGAAGGTGTAGGTTTATTAAAAACATATCTTTTACAAGGAGATGTTAATAATTATATCTATGAATTATATTCACCATTAACACCGAATGAATTTTTTAATCATCCGATTCTTAATATTGTACTATATAACAATCTCGGAGCAACCGAATATGATTATTTAAAAAAACAATATCAAAAAATAAAGATAGATACAAAATCTTATCAAGATATAACTAAAACTTTAGATGAAGTATTTGAAAGTAATGCTAATATTCCAGTTTTAGATACAGTTGAAAGAACAATCTCTGATATAACGGTAAAAGATCAAGTTGATTTTGACTTAATTATATCAAGCATACCAAAAGGATTAATAAATGAAAAAGCATTCAATAAAAAAACAAAAGAATTGATAAATGAACTGGCATTTATCTATAAAATTGATAGTTTAAAAATGATGGAATTAATACGAAGTGTATTAAATGAATATGGAATGATTGATAAAAATAACTTACGTATCGCCGCAAGAAAGATTTATCAATTTAATAACGGAGGATTACCAACCTTGATTTATCGTTCACAACCAGAATATTTAAAAACACCAGATGGTGATAATTCAATGCGTGGTAAAATTGTTAAAATGTTTGAAAGTATTAACCCAGTTGACTTTTTACGTAATAAATATCACGGAAGTAAACCCACAAATAGAGATATCAAAATAATTGAAAGCTTAATTATTGATTTGGAAATGCCCCCGGCAGTAGTAAACGTCTTACTTGATTATGTCTTAAGAAAAAATAATAATAAACTAGCAACTAATTATATTGAAACAATCGCTGGACAATGGAAAAGAGCAGGTTTAAAAAATGCTTCCGAAGCTATGGAATTTGCTGAAAAAGAAAATAAGAAATTTACTAAAAAACTTGATCCAGTTAAAAAGGATTCTAAAGAACCAGTTTGGTTTAATAAAGTCGTAGATCAAAAAGAATTATCAGAAAGTGATAAAGAAGAATTAGAAAACTTACTAAAGGAGTTTAAATAATGGAAAAAGTACATATGACATTAAGTGAAAAAATAAATGCATCTTTAGAAAAAGAACTTGAAATATCTATGCAAGATGAAGACTTTAAAAAACTTGTTAAAAGAACAAAGTTACCTAAAGATGTAGTTATGAAAAATAATACCAAATTAACTGATACATGTGATGAGTTAAAAAACTGTAAAAACTGTAAAGGTTTATTCATGTGCAAAAACAAAGTGGAAGGACATGTTTTATATCCAAGTTATGATGAAACATTAAAATTTATTTACATGCCTTGCAAGTATCAAAAAGAATTAGAGAAAAAAGAATTAGAAAAGAAAAATAAATTAAATGAAATAGCTAGTGCTAGAATGAAAGATATCGATATAAATGATAAAAATAGAATCAAAGTAATAAAATGGTTAAAAGATTTTTATGATAATTATGAACCAATTAATACTTTAAAAGGATTATATTTGCATGGCTCTTTTGGAAGTGGTAAAACATTTTTAATTGCATCGCTTTTAAATGAATTAGTAAATAAAAAACATGCTAAAATAGAAATAGTTTATTTTCCAGAACTTTTAAGAAACATGAAAGAAGATTTCTCTTTAGTGGAAGATAAATTAAATTATTTGCAAAATATAGATATCCTACTTATTGACGATATCGGAGCCGAAAATGTAACCTCATGGGGTAGAGATGAAATTCTTGGCACTATTTTACAATATAGAATGAATAATAAATTAACAACATTTTTTACTTCGAATCTTACAATCGACGAGTTAGAACAACACTTATCAATTACTAAAGATAGTGAAGATAAAGTTAAAGCAAGAAGAATAATTGAAAGAATAAAACAACTTACAGATGACATAGAATTAGTAAGTATTAACAGAAGAAGTTAAATTATACTTTTTAATTTTAAAAATTTGTGGTATTATAATGATAGGGTGATTAGTGATGAATGAAAATAAACCATTATTACAAGAAGTGGAAGAAACATTTCCTTTCTTAGAAAATCAAAAAAACAATAAAAAAGAAGTTAAAAAAGGTAAATTATCTAAAGAACAAATTGGTACAATAATTATATCTATTTTAGTTTTATTATTTGCATATCGAACATTTAAACCTTTCTACATTGGATTTAAATATTATAACGAAGGACATCCATCTAAAGAAACAACAACTACTGATAATAAAAAAAATCTAAAACAAGTAGAAAAAGATTCAATAATTTTAACACAAACCTATAACAAAATAGATGTTACAAATAAAAATGTATTAAATAATTTATTTAATACAATATATGCAACTAATGAAGTAAAAAAAGAAACAATGTCTTTGACTGATAAATTAAGTATTGTATTAAAATATTTAGGTGTTAATTGTGATAACCTAGATAAAGAAGTATCTAGTGAAGAAATAAAAAATGCATCGCTTTTAATATTTAATGAAGATTTAAGTACAGTTGAAAGACCAACATTATCATGTCTAGAAAGTGATAACTTCGTAATTAAGGGAATCAAAAAAGCCGAAGCTGATGATAATTATTTATATATTTACGAATACTTTGGTTATGTTGTAAAATCTGATGAAACATATAATATATATACAAATTCATTAGCAAATGAATCTCTTACTTCATATAATGTAACAGAAAACTTTACAAATACAGACTCATTAAAAGAATATAAATGGACATATAAAAAGAGTAGTGATAACAATTATTATTTTGTATCAGTTACTCCGGTAATTTGATTAAATAAAAGTTTTAAATTATTTAAATAGACAAGTTTAGAAACATTGTCTATTTTTTTGATAATTCCTTTTTCTTCATAAATAAACCCGCCTTTAAAATAGGTAATTAAAACTAAACTTTTCATATAATAAGCATCAATTATCTTATTTTCTATTTTTGTTATTTCATCTGGGCTTAACACAGGCTTTTCTTTTCTTTCTTTTTCATGAACTATAGAATATAACACCTCTTTATTATTAACCAAAGAATTAAAGGGTAACCATTTAATCATGCCACGATCATTATTCATGATGTCCTCCAATCTTTTTATTTCTTTCAATTTCGGTTGAATCTTCCAAAAGACTACTAGCTTTTACAATACTATTTTTACCATATTTAATTTTGATGTTATCAATTGCATCATTTATTTTAACTTCTTCTTCTTTTTCTTCGATTGATTCAAATAAATTAAGCTGAACACCAGCCTTTTTAGTTAACCCACCACAAGAAATACTTACCTTTCTAATAGGTAAATTATTATAATATCTATCTAATATTAGAAAACAAATATTAATAATTTCTTTACTACTATCAGTTGGACTATCTAATTTTATTGAGTGATAAAACCCGCCTTGAACATTTTTCGAATAACCTAATCCAAAACCAATAACACTAGTCATTTTTTTGCTGGCTCTTAATCTAGATGCTAAAACATCTACCATTTCCGCAATAATTAATTTAACATTGTTACCATCATAATCTTTAAATAATACTTGTGAATGGCTATAAGACTTATCTTTTGGTTGTATTTTAAAATCAGATATTCTACTTAAATCAATTCCATTAGCATGATTCCATAATTCAAGCCCCATTACCCCAAACTTATCTTTCAACATATTTTTATCTGTATGGGCAAGTTCTCCGATGGAATATATATTTAATATGTTTAAATTTTTTTCCATTCTTGGACCAATCCCCCACATTTTAGAAAGTGGTTTTATTGTCCATAACTTTTCAGGTATATCATCATAAGTCCATTTAGCAATTCCATTTTTATGTTTTTTAGCTTCGGTATCCATTGCAACTTTTGCCAGTAACATATTTGGACCAATTCCACATGTCGCGGTAAGCCCAGTTTTTCTTTCAATAGTTTTTAATATTTCTTCCGCAAGTTCATAATCGCTTTTTTTGTAAAAAGTTAAATAATCAGTTACATCTAAGAAACATTCATCGATAGAGTAGATATGTAAATCTTCAACAGATACATAATCAAGATATATACTTACAACTTCTTTACTCTTATTTATATATAATTTCATTCTTGGCGGTACAATTTCATACTTAATATTTTTAGGTATATCAAAAAGTCTTACACGTGATGGAACTCCTTGACTCTTTAAAGCTGGAGTAACTGCCAAAGTAATTGCCCCATTTCCTTGTGTTTTATTAGCTACCACTAAAGGTACTTTAAAAGGATCAAGCCCACGTTCAACACATTCACAAGATGCAAAAAAACTTTTTAAATCAATACACATAATATTTCTTTTTACATACATTTCTTCCATATTATCCTCCAAACGCTTGTTTATAAATATTATAATAGATTTAAAAAGTTTTATCAATAACTAATTTTGGTAATTTTAAATTATATACTTATCTTTTAGAGTAAGGTTTTCTTTCATCAGTAAGACCAACCAAATAATCAATACTAGTATCATAAAATTTTGCTAAACTAGCTAGTTTTTCAATAGGTATAGTATTAATACCCATTTCATATCTGCAATATTGAGCTTGAGTAACTTTTAAGTACTTAGCAATGTCAGTTTGCTTATAATCTTTATCTTCTCTGATTTCTTTAAGTCTATCTATATTCATGTTCTATCACCTAAATTAATTTTACACAATATACGTCTTACGCATTGACATATATACGTTTTGCGTATATAATTTATTTATAAAATGCGTAAAACGTATAAAGAGGTGGCTACATGAAAAAGTATAAAACAATTATTTTGATGTGTATTTTTACAACACTTGGAATGATAATAGGAAGATATACTAGCAAAAATGACGTCTATGAACAAGATACAAGAAAAATAAAAAACAATAATACAATATCAATGATGTTAGAAACAGATACTAATTCAAAGACTTATATTCAATCAACAGATAGTACTTGGCCAAGTGATGGTTATATGTTTAATGAAAACTTAAGTAAGTGTGAACAAGGTAGTACTTTAAAGTGGGATGAAGAAAATAAAAAGGTAGTAATGGAAGGAAATACTTCAGATAAATGTTATGTATTTTTTGATAAATATGACTCTATAAAAATAAATAGCTACTCCATCAGTCCTATAGATGATACAATAAACATAACAATTGATGCAACAAGTGGAACTGGAACAATTAGTAAATATTATTATTCAAAAGATGATGGAGTAACATATGTAGAAAGTGAATCAAATACATATACATTTAATAATTTAACAATTGGCACATATAAAATAAAAGTTTATATAATGGATTCAAATGGTAATAAAAGTAATACAATTAGTAAAGAAATAAATGTTATTCCAAAACCAACAAATCCAACAATGGAATTTGATAGTACATATAAAATTATAATAAGTGGTTCAACATCTAAAAATGGTAATGTTGAGTATTACTATAGTTTTGATAACAAAACATTTACCAAAGGAAATACCATTACAGTTAATAATAGCACAAATATATATGCATATAGCATAGACATAAAAAATCAAAAATCAGATACAATCAGTAAATATGTAACTATAAATGCTTCAACCAATGAAACAGTTAGTAGCTATTATTATTGTTCAAAAACCAATACCTATCAATCACGTTCTAAATGCAGTTATTCGTATGCAGCAACAGGGACTACAACTTATAGTTGCTCAGAAAGTTATTATGAAGTAATAGATGGAACATGCTATTATCAATTAGCACAAGTTGGTACACATCCATCATTAAGTTCTTGTAATAGTCAGTGCATAGAAGGTGAAACGAGTAATAATTATGAATGCTTATATAAAACAAGCGGAACACGTGGATATGCATGTTATAGAAATTATGGTTCAGCCACTGCTAGTACATCATATTCATGCCCAGATGGAGGCTCTTTATCAAATCAAACATGTACAGGTGCTACATACATCGGAACATTGAAATACAAATGTGTAAATGAATATTATGATACAAAAACAACTGCCACAACTGCATGTACAAATTATTGTAGCATAGGGGCGTATTATAATGGAACATGTTATGATTTAAAATAATTGTTATATTTAGAAAATATATTTGAGAGTTAAACCTCTCATTTTTTTTCTAAAAATTTCAAAAAGTATGATATAATTATCTTGTCTATAAAAAGGCTTAAGTATGTAAGAATTTTTACATACTGAATAAATACATAAATTAAGAAAGAAGGAATAAAATGATAATAGGTTCACATGTAAGTTTTGGTGCTGAACAATTACTTGGAAGTGCTAAACAAGCAAAAAGTTTCGGTGCAAACACATTTATGTTTTACACCGGAGCACCTCAAAATACAATAAGAAAAGAAATTGATGATAATAAAACCAAAGAAGCTTTAGAATACATGAAAGAAAATAACATTGATATAAATAATGTTATATGTCATGCACCATACATAATAAATTTAGCAAACAGAGAAAATGAAGTATCATGGAATTTCTCATGTTCATTTTTAAAAAATGAAATAGCAAGAATAACAAAAATGAAAGTAAATTATATCGTAGTGCACCCAGGAAATAGCCTAAAAATGGATAGAGAAGTTGCTCTAGATAACATAGCGAGTGCCATCAACTTAATAATTGATGCAAATACAAAACCAATGATTCTACTTGAAACTATGGCAGGAAAAGGAACTGAATGTGGTAAAACTATGAATGAGTTAAAAACTATTCTAGATAAAATTATTTTAAAAGAAAAAGTTGGTATTTGTCTTGATACATGTCATTTAAATGACTCAGGTATAGATATTAAAAACTTTGATGAATATCTAAATTTATTTGATAAACTTATTGGTCTTGATAAAATAAAATGTATTCATATTAATGATAGCAAAAATGAAATTGGAAGTCATAAAGATAGACATGCTAATATTGGTTATGGAACAATTGGTTTTGATAATTTAATAAATGTTTTATATAATGAAAAATTAAAAAATGTTCCTAAAATATTAGAAACACCTTACATCGAAGAATATCCGCCATATAAATTAGAAATAGAGATGATTTTAACTAAAAAGTTTAACCCTAACTTATATGAAGATGTAAAAACTATTTAAAATTAGAACCAAACTTTTGCAAGTATTCATTGAATACTTGTTTTATTTTTAAAAAATTTTCATTACTATAATGTCCCTTATATCTATCGATATCAAAAATACTTGGATTCTTTAAAACATCTTTCCAATTCTTTTTTATAAAAAGGTAAGTAAAATCAAGTTCCTCATTACTTAAATTAGCTCCTTTTTTTAAAGCAAAATTATTTACATCATCTTTAGTTAACTTATTTATATACATACTTACAATATTAAACATATAATCACCTTAATATATTGTATGAAATTAATTAAAAAAGCAATACTAAAAATATGAAAAAGAAAGTTATATATGGATTATTAATAGCATTTTTTATTATATGTAGTTTTAAATTAGTAAGTATTTTAAAAAATAAGGAATATTACACTAAATTATTAGATGAAAAAACAAATATTTATGTTTATGGAATTAGTGCACCGCGAGGAAGAATACTAGATTGTAATGGTAAAGTTTTAGTGGATAACATTGGTATTAAAACAATTTACTACAACAAAATAAAGGGAATAACAAAATCTAAAGAATTAGAAATTGCAGGGTTACTTGCAAATGTTTTAAGTGTTGATGAGGCAACCATTGATGAATTAAAAGAATATTATCTTATAAATAATAATGATGGCAAATACTTAATAACGGATGAAGAATATAAACTTTTTGAAGAAAGAAAAATAACCAAGGAAGAAATAGATATAAAAAAAAGAGCAAGAATAACTGATGATATGTTAAATTACAGTAGTAAAGAAAAGACTCAAGCACACATATATTCTCTCATGAACAAAGGCTACATCTATAGTAAAAAGAAAATAGCATCTAATTTAACTGAAGAAGAATATGCTAAAATAATTGAAAGTAAAATACCAGGTATCACCGGTGAATTATCGTGGGATAGAATTTATTTATATGGTGATACTTTAAAAAATATATTTGGAAGAATCGGAAGCATTACCAAAGAAACTAAAGAATATTATTTAACTAAAGATTATGAATTAACAGACACCGTAGGTATAAGTTATTTGGAAAATGTTTACGAAGATTACTTACGTGGTAAAAAAGCAAAATACAAAGTTGGAAGTGATTACACATTAACCTTACTTGAAGAAGAACAAAAAGGAAATGACTTAATATTATCAATAGATATAGATATGCAAATAAAAACTGAAGAAATTTTAAAAGATAAGTTAATCCTTGCTAAAAAATATGGTAATACTGAATATTTCAAAGATAGTTATGCTTTGGTAAGTGATCCATTAACTGGAAGTATCAAAGCAATATCTGGAATTCGTTTAAATGATGATAATACTTTCAGTGACATAAGTTTAAATAATATCAATAAATCATATACAATAGGTAGTGCAGTAAAAGGAGCAACTATCGCAGTTGGTTATAAATATAACTTAATTGAACCTGGAAAATATATTAATGATTCATGTGTTAAATTATTATTTGTTCCCCCAAAATGTAGTTTTAAAAAATTAGGTAAAGTAAATGATTTAACAGCATTATCAAATTCATCAAATTATTATCAGTATATGATTGCTATCAAATTAACGGGTAATACATACACTCCGAACATGAAACTTAATGCAACCAAAGAACACTTTAAAAAATATCGTGAGATGTTATCAAGTTTTGGCCTTGGTGTTAAAACTGGTATTGACTTACCAAATGAACAAACAGGTATAATAGGAAAAACTATCGCCGATGATTTGCTTCTTAACCTATCAATTGGTCAGTATGATACTTATACTCCAATCGAAGTCTTACAATATATAAATAGTGTTGCAACAGGCAAAAGAATAAAACTAAGTTTAATGCAAGAAATAAAAAATGGGGAAGAAACTTTATTAGAAAATAAAAGTGAAGTATTAAATAATGTCGATTTAGATAAAGAATCACTTGATAGAATAAAAGAAGGAATGAAACTAGTTTTAAGTGAAGGAACAGGTAAGTTTTATGTACCTCAAGGATTAAATTTCGCAGGTAAAACTGGAACAAGTGAATCATTTTTAGATACCAATAATGATAATATTGTTGATACAGCCACAATTTCTTCGACATTCACAGGTTTTTATCCAGCAGATAATCCTAAATTTAGCATTGTTGTTATAACTCCAAATGTCTCACATAAAAATGGTAAAACAGATGCATTTTACTTTGGTGCAAGTAAAATTACCAAAGAATTAGTGACATTTTTAAGTAATAATTACTAAAATTTGCAAAAAAATCATTGAAATTAATCTAATATAGTTGAAAAATGTTAGAATTTTGGTATAATTATAAAAGATGCAATTTATAAAAGGAGGAAAAATTATGGCAAAAAAGGAAAATCGTAGTGAAGTAACTATGAGATGTTCTGTTTGTGGTTTTGAATTACGCCCAGTTAGTAAAAATAAGAAAAATACTCCAGATCGTCTTGAATTAAATAGATACTGCCCAAAATGTAGAAAGACAGTAGCTGCTAAAGAAAAGAAATAATAGAAAAGAGGATTAAAATATGGACATTAATATTAATGATATCAAAAATGGTATGACAATTATCATGGATGGTAATTTATATTCAATCGTAGAATTTCAACATGTTAAACCTGGTAAAGGACCTGCTTTTGTTAGAATTAAAAGAAGAAATTTAAGAACTGGATCAGTTACTGAAGATACATTTAATACAAATATTAAAGTAACTAAAGCTCGTATTGAAAAAGTAAAGGCAAGTTATCTATACGCAATGGGAGATACTTATGTATTCATGAATAGTGATACATATGAACAATTAGAACTACCCGCATCAGTATTAGGTGATAATGTTAACTTCATTAAAGAAGGGTTAGAAATTGATATTGATAACTTTGAAGGAGAAATAATTGGTATCTCATTACCAGAAAAAGTTGAATACACAGTAGTAGAAACAGAACCAGCAGTAAAAGGCAACACTGCAACTAATGCAAGTAAAGATGCTAAGATTGAAACTGGTTACGTAGTAAAAGTTCCTTTATTTATAAATGAAGGAGAAAAAATTATAATCTCTACTAAAGATGGAAAATATTCAGGAAGAGCATAATGCTCTTTTTTTGAAAAAAAGGAGGTAGAAAGACTATGGAAAATAAATTTAAAATGACACTAGAAGATAATATCTTCTGGGCAAAAAGAAACATAGTAGATACAATATATAAAAATGCAAGGTTAGAAGGAATAAATGTTACATTTTCTCAAACTGAAGCAATTATTAATGGGGGAATTATAAATAATTTACCAATTAATGATGTTGAAAAAGTCCTAGGAATGAAACAAGCTTGGGAATTTATAATAAATACTATAGATTTACCAGTAACTTATGCTTATATATGTGAAGTTCATAAAATGTGTGCTGTTGATGTTCCAGTTAGCTTGCGAGGTAAACCTAGAAATGTACCAGTAAATATCGGAGGTACAACTTGGAAACCACAATTTCCTATTGAATCACAACTTCAAGAAGAACTATCTGAAATTCTAAAAATAGAAAATCAAACAGATTGTGCTCTAAGTATCATGTTTTGGCTTATGCGTAAACAAATATTTCTAGATGGAAACAAAAGAACAGCAATGTTAATTGCCAATAAAATATTAATTTCTAATGGATGTGGTATCATTGCCATTCAAGAACAAGATTTAGAAACATTCGGTAAAAAATTAATAAAATTTTATGAAACTAATGATATGACTGATGTTAAAGATTTCGTATATAAAAATGAATTAACAGGATTTGATAGCAATAAAGCTGTTCAAGAAAATAACTAAAGGGTCAAAAGCTCTTTTTTTGTTTATACAAAAAAATAAGTCTTTCGACTTACTTTTCTTCTTCATCTTTTTTTTCTTTCTTAGTCATCTTAGGTTTAACAGATTCCCTAATATCTTGTGTATTCTTCCAAGTCATTACTCTGATTAAAACAAGTTCATAACAAATTCTAATAGAGATTGGCCCGAATATCAAACACATTAAGAAACTTACAAAACTTGTAGAAATTAAACCAAAAGATAGTAAGATAACAAAAATAGTACTGATAATATAAAGAACTTTAAGAAGTGGTTCAATTAACATAACCTTAAAATCTAATAAATCTTTTAAAGTTTGTAATTTTTTAGATACTTCTTTTTTATCTTTAACAAACATAAAGTATACCATGATACCAGCAGCAATAGCAATAATCATAGCAATTACAGTCCATATAAGAGTACCAGCAACTTTATTAGCAACTTTACTACTTTCTGTTAAATAATCCCATTGTGCACCATTCATAACATAAAACTCCTTTCTAATATATATTACCAAAAATTGAAAAATATTACAATATTATTTTGCCAAATTTTAAATTTGTGATAAAATAAATATGGTGAAGTAATAGTGATAGAAATAATAAAAAATAAAAATAATCTAAGTGAATTAGAAATTAACAACATTGTAACCAGAGTTAAAGCATTAATAATAAACAGCAACAACCAAATTTTACTTGGACATTCATATTGTGAATATCAGTTCCCTGGAGGTCATGTTGAAAATAATGAAGAATTTGCAGATGCATTAAAACGTGAATTAAAAGAAGAAACTGGATTAACTTATAATGTAGATAATATAACTCCCTTTGTTTTATTAAAAAGATATTATAAAGAATATCCAACAAAAAATGAAAATACCAAAATAATAATATATTATTATATAATTAAAAGTGACGAAATACCAAATTTAAGTAATACCAATTTAACTGATGAAGAAAAAGATGGTAATTTTAAATTAAGGTATGTGCCCCTTGATATTGTGGAAGATGTTTTAAAAGAAAATATTGAATCATGTGGAGATGCTCAAGGTATAGCAGAAGAAATGCTCGAAGTTTTAAAAATATACTTTCAAAATGTATAAAACAAAATGAATTTACCCATTAATAAAATAGGTGAATTTAAATGTCTAAATATAAAGTTGATATAACTGGTATTAATACAAGTGAACTACGGGTTTTAACTCAAGGTGAAATGACTAGTCTTTTTATAATGTATCAAAATGGTTCACTGGATGCTAAAGAAAAATTAATAAATGGTAATCTAAAACTAGTTCTAAGTATTTTAAAAAATTATAATCGAGGAAACGTTAACATGGATGATTTATTTCAAGTCGGTGTTATTGGCTTAATCAAAGCAATCGATAATTTTGATATAACCTATGGCTTAAAACTATCAACTTATGCAGTGCCCCTAATTGAAGGAGAAATAAAAAGATACTTAAGAGATAACACAGCCATGAGAGTAAGCCGAAGTACTAAAGACTTAGCTTATCAAATAATTAAATTTAAAGATGAATACTTAGTAAACCATGGTCATGAAGCAACTCCAGAGGTTATATCAAAAAATCTTGGTATTGATGAATACTTAATAAGTTATGCCCTTGATGCTATGAAAGATCCATCATCAATATTTGAACCAATCTATAATGATGGCACAGATACAATTTATTTATTTGATCAAATCGCTGATATCAAAGATAAAAATAGTGATAAAGATATGATTATATCTCTAAGAAAAGCATTGCAAAAAATAAATGAACGTGAGAAAAATATTTTACTAGAAAGATTTATTGTTGGAAAAACTCAAATGGAAATAGCATCAAATCTAGGAATTAGCCAAGCTCAAGTGTCTCGTCTTGAAAAAAGTGCTATCTCAAGTGTTCGTAAATTAATCAAATAAATCATATAATTAAATGGTGATAAAATGTATTTAAGTGAACTTCAAAATAAAGATATAATCAGTGTTAAAACAGGAATAAATCTAGGAAGAATCATTGATGCTGAAGTAGATATGAATGGTCATATAATAAATATCGTCGCAGAAAACAAAAAAATATTTAGAAAAGTATGGAAAAATAGTGAAATTACTTTTACATTTAATGATATTTCTAAAATAGGTACAGATTGTATACTAGTAAATAAGTAAAAAATATGGTACAATATTAGGTATGAAGAAGAAAAGTATAATCATAGCTATTATTGTATTTTTATTTGATCAACTTATTAAAACAATAGTTAATAAGTCTCTTTATTATGGAGCATTAAAATCAATAATACCAAATTTATTTTATTTAACCAAAGTCTATAACAAAGGAGCAGCATGGAGTATAATGGAAGGCTCTAGAGCTTTTCTAATAGTCATATCTATCATATGTCTTGTTTGTTTATTCATCTATGAAGGTAAATTTAAGACTGATAGAAAAGTAAGTTTTGCTTTTGGTCTTATCTACGGAGGCTTGCTTGGTAACTTACTTGATCGTATTAGACTAGGTTATGTAATAGATTATCTTAAATTCTATATTATAAAGTATGAATTTCCAGTTTTTAATCTAGCAGATACTGCCTTAGTAATTGGTTTTTTAATACTTATAATATCTATCATAAAAGGAAGTGATAAAAATGACTATTAAAGCCCTAGAAAGCAACATAAGAATAGATAAGTATTTATCAGGTATTCTAGATGAATCTCGTGAAACTATAACAAAAATGATCGAAGAAGGATATATTCTTGTCAATAAAAAAAGTACAAAGCCATCTTACAAATTGAAAGAGACTGATGAAGTAACTGTTAATGATGGTTTTAAAAAAGAAATGAGTCTTGAAGCAACAAAGATGGATATAGATATAGTTTATGAAGATGATTATTTAATGGTTATAAATAAACCAAGTGGCTTAGTGGTTCATCCTGGTAATGGAAATCAATCTAATACCTTAGTAAATGGACTTTTGTATTACACAAAAAACTTAAGTCAAAAAGAAGAATTTAGACCAGGTATAGTACATAGATTAGATAAAGATACCAGTGGTCTAATGCTTGTTGCAAAAGATGATAAAACCCATGAATTATTATCAGAAATGTTTAAAGAAAAACAAGTTCATCGTGAATATATAGCACTTTTAGATGGAGTATTTCCCCAAGAAAAAGCTATAATTGATGCCCCAATTGGAAGAAGCAGGGAACAATTTGATAAAATGGAAGTAAGAAAAGATGGGAAAAGGGCAGTAACTCATCTTGAAGTAATAAAAAAATATAGTAAAAATACTTTAGTTAGATTAGTACTTGAAACCGGAAGAACTCATCAAATCAGAGTTCATCTATCATACATAGGTTATCCAGTTCATAATGATCCAGTTTATTCCAAAAAAGAAACAACAGAATTTGGTCAATTCCTTCATTCTGCATATTTAAAATTTGTTCATCCCATAACCCATAAGACTCTTGAATTCCAAGAAGACTTACCATTAACTTTCAAAGATTTTATAGATAATCTAGAATAATTTTAATAAGTGTAATTATATTCATTAAAAAGTATGGTACACTTAAAATGGAAAAGTACCCAAGTATTCTTTTAAAATCAATATTTAAAAGTATATTAAAAAGAAAAAGTAATCCAGCACTAAAAAGAGCAAATAAATAATTTTGAAAATATAAATAAAATAAAAAAGTTGATAAAATAAGCAAGTAATTAGTACCTACGCTAAATACTAAAGCATCATCAAATAAATGATAATTATTAATTTTTAAAAGTAAAATAGTAAGTAAAACTAAACTAATTATGTAAAAAATGTAGTGTAACATAATATCACCTCTTTACTAAATATATGTTTTATTGTACAATATTAGAACGAAAGGAAGTAATATAATGAGTAATGTAGCAATTCGTAAAAATGATCAAATAATGATGAGCCTAGTTCATTATTTTGTAACTAAACAAGATTACGCTCCGATAAATGTCCAAGGAGTCAAAGATGAAATTTGGTTAGAAAATTTAAATGGACCATATCGTATTATAAGAATAAGTTGTAACTCAATAATAAATGAAGAACAATATAAGTTTGATATCTTCAAAGTAAAACATATCATGAAACAAATAAAGAAAAAAACATTATCTTTTAAAGTTAATGCTCTAAATATTTGTTTAGATATAAATAAAAAAGTTGATTTAGGGGATATAAAAAATATATCTACCATAAAAGTTGATTCAATGAAAGATATAAAGAAGAATGAAGAGTTAAATAAAGCATTTCCAGATATGGAAAAAAGTTTAATCAAAGCAACAGATGGACTTGATTTAATAATTAATGTAACAAATGATATTAATGAAAAAACAGCAATTGAAAATAATAAATTTAATTCAGTATTTGCCCCTAAAAAAATAATTGTAACAAACATAATATTATTTATTTGTTTAGCTTTATACATCATAATGGGCTTTTATGGAGGCAATATATTTGAAATAGAACCAAACACACTAGCATTATTCGGTGCAAATAACATAACTCTAGTAAAAAGTGGAGAAATTTTTAGATTACTTACTAGTGCATTCTTACATGTTGGTATCATTCATTTAATAGTTAATATGTATTCTTTAATGATTATAGCATCTCAAGTAGAAAACTTTATAGGTAAAGCAAAATTTATATTTGTATATCTCATGAGTGCCATAAGTGGTTCATTAATGTCACTAGTATTTCTAGGAAAAAATATTGTTGCTTGTGGTGCAAGTGGAGCATTATTTGGTTTAATGGGTTGTCTTTTATATTTTGGCTATCACTATAGAGTATATTTATCTGATGCAATTAGAACTCAAATTATTCCAATCATTATCATAAACTTATTTATTGGTTTTTCAATGTCAGGTATTGATAATGCATGTCACATTGGTGGACTTATCGGCGGATACTTAGCTACTATGGCAGTAGGTATCAAAGATAAATCAACTAAACAAGATAGAATAAATGGAAGTATTGTTTTAATACTTTATCTATTATTCTTAAGTTACATAGTATTTTTTGTAAAATAAAAACATCGAGCAACCTTGAAGTTGTAATATAAATGTAGACATATAAAAACGGTCTACATTTTTTGTTATAATAGAATTGGAGGAAGAATATGGCAAGAATTAGAAAAGAACCAAATAGATATTGGTCAAAAGAAGATAAGGAAAAAATAATTAATGAAGTATTATTAAATTGTAAATCAACTGAACAAGTTGCCAAAGAATATGATATATCAGGTGGAATGCTTAGGGGATGGATAATTAAATATAATAAAGAAGGTTTAGGTGCATTGGAAAACAAAAAGAAACCTGGAAATCCTTTATGTAAATATTCAAATAAGAAAAATTTAACAGATATAGAAAAACTTCAATATGAAAATATGAAATTAAGAATTGAGAATGAACGATTAAAAAAAGGATACCTAGTGAAAGGAGATGGTTCAGTTGTAGTATTCAAGAAATAAAACAAAAAGAATTTGAAATTGTAGAAACATTAAGTAAAGAATATTCTGTTAAATCATTATGTGAAATAATGAATATTTCTAGAAGCGGTTATTATAAATGGTTAAAAACAAAGGATATATTAAATCAATATGAAATAAATCGTAGAGATTTAGAATCTTTAATTAGAGATATTCATAAAAGAAAACCAAGTTATGGCTATCATAGAATAAATTATTTAATACGTAAGGAAACTGGCTGGGGTGTATCAGATAATTTGGTTCATAAGGTATGTAAGATATTAAAAATAAGAAGTAAAGCTAGACATTATTCCATTTATAAAAAAACAGGTGAAGAATCAATTAAATATCCAAATCTTATTAATAATAATTGGAATACTACAAGGCCATTAGAAAAAATAACATCCGATACAACAATGATATGGTTTAAAAAGCAAAGGTATGATTGGACTTATTATGTGGATGCATTTGATAATTCAATAATAGGCTCCGATATTAAACCTTTTTATCACGGAGTAAGCATGAAAAACCATAGAGATGCCTTACAAAATATGTTAAATAGCAAAATAAAAAGAGGATATAAAAGCCAAGATACGATTTTCCACTCTGACCAAGGCACAATATATTCCTCAGTGGCATTTAATAATGCACATAAAGATTATAACATAATTAGGTCAATGTCAAGAATAGGCACTCCAACAGATAATCCAATAATTGAATCTAAAAATGGTTGGTTAAAGAAAGAAATATATATAGATTTTAATCAGGATGATTATGATACTGTTGAAGATTATATAAATGCAATTATATATGACCACAATTACTTAAGACCTAGTTATGCATTAAATTATAAAACCCCAATTGAGTATAGAACTCAACTAGGGTTTAAATAAATGTTTTTTACTGTCTACTTTTTATTGACAACTTCAAGCAACCTCGATGTTTATTTATTACATTTTTCTATATAAACCAACCGCAACACCTAGAATAGTTACATTATCAAAGATAAATGGAGCCATAGTATCGTTTTCAGGTTGAAGTCTAATATGGTCTTTTTCTTTATAGAATGTTTTTAATGTTACTTCATTTTCATCAGTCATAGCAACAACAACATCACCATTCTTAGCATTAGATGTTCTCTTAACAATAACATAGTCATTATTAAGTATTCCTTTATTAATCATAGATTCACCACTAACATGTAGGGTAAATATTTCACCAGTCTTAGGCATTAAACTAGCTGGTAAATCAAAGAACTCATCAGGTTGTTCGATAGCAGTAATAGGATTTCCTGCAGTAATTTTACCAAGTAATGGTACCTTTACAACACTATCTTTCTTATCTGCATATTCATTATCAACAAGTAGTTCAATAGTTCTAAACTTATTATTAGTTTGTCTTAAGATACCCATATTTTCTAAGTTCTTAATATGAACAAATACAGTAGCAGGACTACTTAAACCAACGCCTGCACAAATTTCTCTGATTGCTGGTGGATATCCATGTGCAGCAATATACTTTTTAACAAATGTTAAAACATCTTCTTGTCTTTTTGTAAGTTTTTTTTCTTCTTTCATGATAATATCTCCTTTTCTTAACGTATATTATACAATACTTTTTACGCTTTGTCAAACGTATGTTTAAAACTTTTGCAAATTTTTGTTCAAATTAAAAAATGGTGCCAGTAATGAGCAAGTCTAACAACATTTATATGCTAGACTTCAAAATGTTTTTATATTCTTCATCTAAAATGTCTACAATGATATCATTTTCTAAAACTTGCTTTATAAAGCCTTCATCTTTTGTTTTAATAATTGCATCAACTATTTTTTCTTGGCTTATTTGATAAATACTACTTATATATTCACCTAAATAATATACATTTTTGGAATCCACAAAGAAATTATCTAACAAATCGAAATTATAACCTTTGCTATCATAATTCATTCCTAAACGCCAAATATTTTCTAAAGCATTATCATAGTTTTTAGCCACATTTACTAAATCATTAAAACAATCTTGATCTATCTTTGGTGTAACTGGTACAAAAATGTAAGAAGTTATTAGCAACATTAATTCTAAAGCACTCATATTCTTAGCAATATCAATATATGTTTTATTGTGGATTGTTAAATCAACTATTCTTTCGTATTCATTTTTGTTATTAATTATTAATTCTTCTAAAGATTTATCTTTGTTTTCAATATTCTCTAATAAAATATTCAAATCTTTTTTATATTTTTTTCCAACTCTAGAATTTAAAAATATTTTTATTTCATTAATAAGTATATCTTTATTAATTAACTTATTTATATATTTATAAATACTTTTGACAAAAAAATTATTTTTTAAAATTACTGAAAAAGACAATTTTTTAATATCTAAATTAATAATTATCTCTCCAGCCTTACCTTTACTAAATTTTGTATTGCTATTTAATTTAATCTCATATATGTTTTCATCATAAAAAATTTTTAATTTTTTTTCAATCTCTAATTCATCAATTGTTTTAATAATTATTTTATCTTTATCTATTTCATACTCAAAAAAAACTTTTTTATTATCAATATATAGACTGATATCTTTAAACATATTTTCTATCCTCCTATCCTAAAATGTTTTACAAATCACAAAATTTACCTTGTCAATCTGCAAGCATATTAAAATCAATTGAATCTACATAAATATTTAGCATAAATTTAATTATTTTAAAATTCAAACAACAAAAGTGTTCGAATTTATTATCAATCTGGTGGCCTCGGTGAGAATCGAACTCACACTCTAACCCTTAGGAGGGGCTTGTTTTATCCTATTAAACTACGAGGTCACACCATAATATTAACACAAAAATAATAAATTAACAATAGATTTTTACAAATAGAAAAATTCTAAATAATTTACCATTCATGGTTAATAAAATATATTACATAATTGATACAATTACCCATTGGAGGTTAACATATGAAAGCTAATGAAGCTATATCAATTAAACTAATAAATATATGTAAGAAAGAAATATATCTATAAATAAATTAGCATCCCTAAGTTTTTTTACTCAAAGTACCATAGAAAATATTGTTAATTGTAATTCTAAAAATCCCAAGTTACTTACAATTGTAAGAATTTGTGATGGATTAGGTATTACTTTAAAAGAATTCTTTTCAGATGATTTATTCCTTAACCTAGATAAAGAGGACTAATTTTTCTCCTTTTTTATTTTATAAATTAATCGTGTATGGTTGACTTTTGAAATTCTCTGCGATATACTTTTCCTATACTAGGAGAGATAAAAATGAAAGACAAAAAAGCAAAAATATTTAGTGCTATTGCACTATTAGCACTAGCACTTTTAGTAGTCGGAGCAACATATGCATATTTTCAAAACCAATATGGTTCTGCATCTAATACAGATATTAAAGTTACAACATACACAACAGATGTATTAACTTTTGAAACAGGGGATGCTATAAATATCTCTGCGGATCAAGAAACATTCGCACAAGGAAAAGGTAATAGAACTGGTTCAACATTTGCTAGAGCTACCCTTCAAGCAAATAACAAAACTAATACTGCAACTGCAAATTATTACATGTATTTAAATATAGAAAATAATACATTTACATACACTAACACTGGTACACCAGAGTTAATATTGCAAGTTGTAGACAAGACATCTGGTAACCAAGTAACTAGTATTACAGGTTTAGATTATGTAACAGTAACAGATGGCAAAAATACTTCAATATCAGGATTTGATATAACAACCAAAAAGGGATTAATAGCATTATTTTCAAATAAAGTAATAAGTGCTTCACCTAAAACTATTGAAGAATACACAGTTACAATAACATTAGTTAATCATAATTTTGATCAAAATAATAATACTGGTAAAAATTTAAGTGGAAAATTAATAATTCAAAAAGATGAATATAAAGTATCTTTAGCAGATTATGTAATAAGTCAATATACCGGGAAACAAGGAGAAAATAATATTTATTATCATGATTCAAATTTAGAGAATGGAGCAGGAGATAATTCATATAGATATGCAGGAGCAAATCCAAATAATTATGTATGTTTTGGTTCAGATGAAGCCACATGTCCACATGAAAATCTATACAGAATAATAGGTTTAATAGATGGAAAAATAAAATTAATATCAGCAGATGTAGCAACAACAGATATGCTTGGCACAGATGGCGGATATTACAACACAACATCAGGAGCAGGATGGAATTCATCACATTATAAAGAAAGTGGAGACTTTACAAAAATTGGTCTTTACAAATGGAACTCAACCAGCACAAATACATGGAGTACAAGTTTATTTAATAAAATAAATTTAAATACAAATTATTTAAATAATATAGGTACAACATGGTCAAATTTAATTGAGGATACTACATGGAAAGTAAGTGGACATACAACAGATATTGTAACGCCAAAAGCAATGTTTACTGCAGAAATAACAAATGCAACAAAAACTTATGGATCAGAAAATGGTACATCAAAAATAGGATTAATGTACGTAAGTGATTATGGATTTGCGGCAGCCCCGAGTGCATGGACAACCCCATTTTATAAATATAATAGTTCAGCAATCAAATCAGTCAATTGGATGTATATGGGACTGGATGAATGGACAATTACGCCTAATTCTTTGAACAGCAGCAGTATGTTCACTTTTAATAGCAGCGGCAACCTGGCTTACGCCAGCGTGGGCAATGGGTATGTTGTCCGTCCAGTCTTGTATCTAAAAGCTTCTATAGCCTATGCTGGAGGATCTGGAACTAAAGATTCGCCAATAACTTTGGAAGTATG
Source organism: Clostridium sp. CAG:609 (assembly GCA_000438075.1). Lineage (GTDB taxonomy): Bacteria > Bacillota_I > Bacilli_A > RF39 > UBA660 > Onthocola_B. The sequence goes on from FR903546.1 coordinate 58,623, forward strand.
ATAACCTTTGGTTAGTGCGGCTGGCGGGAGTATCCGCCCCGCGCCGCCGATGCTAAGTTATCAACATACTTATATCACTCCTTGTCTATTTTGAGATAATATTAGTATATCAAAAATACAAAAACTGACAGAAAATTATCAACTTTTAACATTGACATTTCTATCAGTTTTTATAATAACATTTATAAAACTGTCGGTAGGTGAGAAAAATTTGCTTATGGCAAACTAAATATATTTTTTTAAATACTTAAAATTAAAGAATACTACAAAGAATATATTAATTATTTCTGCTATAACTAAACTATATATACCTATATGACAAAGTGATAAAATAGCCATGATAAAAAGTTTAATAATAACACCATACAAGGTTATATTCATTGTAACTTTGGCATATCCTAAAGCCTGAAGACTTGATGTTAAAACTCCTTCTAGGTAAAACAATACAAAAAATGGTGCTAATACTTTTATATAATCACTACCTTTGGTAGTGTTATATAAAGAAAATAATAATTTATCTCTGAATATAAAAATCAATAATGAGAAGAATATACCAATTATTAATGAAAAAATAATACTCTGGTGTATTCTTCTTTTTACCATCTTTAAATTATTATTACCATTAAATTTACTAATCTCTGGTAAAAGTGATGTAGCAATAGCTCCGATAAAAAAACTAGGCATAGTTAAAAGTGCAAGTGAATATGCATTATATGCTCCATATTCACTTAAAATATAGCTATTGTTATAACCACTAAACAAAAGTAAATTAGTTAAAATAATTGGTTCAAAAAAATATCCAATATTACCTATAATTCTTCCAGATACCGTAGGTATTGATATATCTAATATATCTTTAGTTATTTTTTTACTGGGAAGTATTTTAGTGTTAAAATTAATTTTCTTTGGTAAGAAAAATAAAAATACAATAATTGAACTAATCTCAGAGATAATTGTAAGAAGAATTAAACCAAGTATTGCAAGCATATCACTTTTCCTCTTTAAAATAGGAAGCACCACTAATATAATGATTAATCTAACAATTTGTTCAATGATATTACTTGTTGCATGTGGTACCATATTTTGTTTACCAGCAAAATACCCTTTTAAAACACTAGAAATAGAAACAAAAGGTAAAGTAAGGGCAAAAGCCATAATAATTGGACTTGCCTTAGGTTCCTTCAAAAGATTAACTGCTAAAAAATCTTTTGTTAAAAAAATAACAAATACTAAAACAAGATTAATGCTTATAATTAAAAATGCTGCACTAGTAAGTATTCTTATAGATCTGCCTTTATTTTCTGAAACAAGCTTAGATATAGAAATAGGTATAGCAAGTGTTGCAATAGTAAGTAATAAAGAATATGTTGGAACAGCTATTGAATATAAACTAATTCCATATTCTCCAATAATTCTAGTGTAAATAACTTTTATAATAAATCCAAGTATTTTAGTAAGAAAACCACTTAAAATTAGTATTAATGTGGATTTAATAAATAGATTTTTTTTCATTACTTGTTATTTCTCCTTTAAATAAAGCCCATTTTGTTATATAATAAATATATGTTGGAAGGTGATTATTTTGTCCAAATCTATAACATTTGAAGATTTAAAACCATATTTAGAACATCGTTCTTCATATGAAGAAATAAAAAAAGCATACGAATATGCTAAAAAAGAACATGCTGGTATGAAAAGACTTACTGGTGATGATTTTATAACTCATCCTTTGGAAGTAACTAAAATATTACTGGATTTAAATGTCGATGATACTACTATTATTGCTTCTCTTTTGCATGAAGTAATAAACAATGGCAATAAAACTTATGAAGATATCGAAGAAGATTTTGGTGAAGAAGTAGCTAAGATTGTTTTAAGTGTGTCTAAAATTAATAAACTAGAACTACCTGATAATAATGAATCAAGTGTAATTTATTTAAGAAAGATTCTAGTAGGTCTTGCTGAAGATGTCCGAGTACTTTACATAAAACTTGCAGATAGACTTCATAACATGAGAACAAACTGGGCAATAAACCCTTTAAAACAAAAACAAAAAGCTGAAGAAACAATGTCTGTTCTAGTGCCAATTGCTCATCGTCTAGGTATTAATTCAATCAAAAGTGAATTAGAAAACTTATCCCTTTATTATTTGAAACCAGATGTATATAATGATATCTTAGAAAAATTAAATGACACAGTTGATGAATTAAATGACTATCTTGAAGAAATGAAAGAAAGTATTATTGAACTATTAACTGAAGCAGGTATTAAATTTGAAATAAAAGGGCGTGTTAAAAGTGTCTATAGTATTTATAATAAATTATCTAATGGAAAAGAATGGAGCAAAATATATGATATTTTAGCACTTCGTATATTTGTTGATGAAGAAAGTGAATGTTATCAAGTAATTGGTTTAATTCATTCAAGATTTAGACCAATGCCAAAAAGATTCAAAGACTATATTGCAAGTCCAAAAGAAAATATGTATCAATCTTTGCATACCACAGTATTCGGTGTTGAAGGACATGTATTTGAAATTCAAGTAAGAACTTATGAAATGGATGAAATTGCTGAAAAAGGTCTAGCATCCCACTGGTCATATAAAGAAAAAGGTACAAAAAAGATTCAAAACATGATGGAACAAAAACTAGAAATGTTTAGAAATGTAATTGAATCAAGCCACAATGATACTGATGCCGATTTTGAAAGTGCTATAAATAGTGATATTTTTAGTGAATTTATTTATACGTATACACCAAAAGGTGATGTTGTTGAATTACCAGTTGGTTCAACTCCAATAGATTTTGCCTATAGAATTCATTCTCATGTCGGTGATACAACAATCGGTGCCATTGTAAATGATCAAATAGTGCCACTTTCATATGAACTAAAAAATGATGATGTTGTGAGTATTAAAACAAATAACAATAGTACTCCAAATAAAGATTGGTTAAATATTGTTAAAACCCAACAAGCAAAAAATAAAATAAAAGCATTCTTTAGTAAACAAGATAAAGAAGAATATATCACCAAGGGTAAGAATATCTTAGAAGCAGAAATAAGAAAAAGAAAGTTATCATTTAATGATGTTTTAAATAATGATACAATTGCAAAAATTACTAAAGACTTAAAACTAAGAGACTTAGATGATATCTATTTAAGTGTAGGTTCCCTAAGATTTACTGCAGGTTACATCATTAACTTAACAAAAGAAGATAAACATGATGTTGAAGATGCTTTATTTGAAAGAAAGATTATAACACCAAAGATAAATTATAAAAGTGATATTCTAGTGGAAGGTACTCCGAATATCATGGTAAACATTGCAAAGTGTTGTATGCCAATAAAAGGTGATGACATCATTGGTTATATTACTAAAGACAAAGGTATAAGCATTCATAAAAAAACTTGTCAAAATATACCTTTAAATAAAGAAAGAATTGTTAATGTTTCATGGAATCTTTCATCAACTAATTACTATTACACCAATATTTATGTAACAGTAAATGATGAAACAGAAAATCTAGTTAATATCATAACAGAAATAGGTAAAAAAGGTTCTTTAGTAAAATCATGTAATACTAAAGAAATAGATAACAAAACAGTACATATTTTAAATATAAGAATTAAAGATAAAGATGAGTTAGAAAGCATTATGAAAAGTATTAGAAAGATTCATAATGTAACAAGTGTTAAGGAGGAATTATGAAAGTAGTAGCTCAAAGAAGTAAATATAGTAAAGTTTGTGTAGATAAAAAAATAGTAAATGAAATAAATAGTGGTTTAGTATTACTTGTTTCATTTACTCAAACTGATACAATAGATAATGTATTAAAGATGGTTAAAAAGATAGCTAATTTAAGAATCTTTGATGATGAAAATGGCATTATGAATAAATCAATTCTAGATGTCGGGGGAGAAATTCTATCAATTTCTCAATTTACGTTATATGCCGATACAACCAAAGGAAATCGTCCATCATATTTTAAAGCCTTAAATGGGGAAGAAGCTATTAAGTTATATGAAAAATTTAATGAAGAAATGAATAAATTAGTTGTAACAAAACCAGGTATCTTCGGAGCAGAAATGGAAGTATCAATCACCAATGATGGACCAATAACAATCATCATGGAGTTCTAATGAAAAAACTCTTTAGTAAGTATCAAACTATCATAACTTATATTTTATTTTCAAGTTTATCTTTTATCGTAGATATCGTATCTTTTTCTAGTATACTTTTCTTTTTAAAAGATAAGATAATGATTAGTTCATATTTAGCACGTACTATATCAAGTATATTTAATTATATTGTTAATAAAAATATAGTATTTAAAAATAATGAAAAGAAAAATCTAAAATCTATGATTATGTACTTTCTTTTAGTTATAGTAAATATAACTATATCAGGTACATTAGTTAAAAAGATATATTTCTTTATTCATTATAATGCAACATTTATAAAGATAGTAATAGATAGTTTAATATTTATAATAAATTATTTTTTACAAAAATATGTTATATTTAAGAAGTAAGATTACAACAGAGTAATCTTTTTTTCTTGTTAATTTATGCATAATATGTTATTATGGTAAGTGCTTACCAAAAGGAGATATATCATGATTTTTAAAGAAACACAAGAAGAAGGTTTTGATTTAATATCATTTTATAATAGACTTAATAATATATTATATAGTTATATAAATGATTATGTGTATAATGAAGATATAGATATCTATTATAAAATGATATTAAATATAATAAATAACTTTAACTATGAATATGTTACTAATCAACAAGACTTATATAATAAATATAATAAAGCACTACATAATATGATGTATATATATTGTATATTAAAAACAAATTATTTAAAAGAACACAATATAGATTCTTATCCATATATTAATTTTAATACTTCATTAACAGTGTTTTATAATCAATTAAAAATCTTAGATAAATCATACCAAAGAAAAACAAATTAGTTTAATTAATGGTATATTTTTTTGATAGATAAATATAGTCTAATAAATATAAAAATAGCATCAGGAATTGGAACAATTGATAATCCTTATATAATACTTTTAACAAATTAAATTAACCAATAATTGGCTTTTTAAAAGCTTAAATATTAATCATACTATAAGTAGATAGGTGATAACACATGAAAAAATTAAAAATACTATTAATAAGTTTTTTACTTATGCCAATTAATGTTTATGCTTATTCAGATTATATTATCCCTGGCGGAGAAACTCTAGGTATAGAGATAAACTCTGATGGAATAATGGTAATTGGTTTTTATGAAATAAATGGTAAATTAAATAAAGGTACACCCCAGATTAAAGTCGGTGACTACATAACTAAAGTAAATGATATAAATGTTTCTTCAATTGATGAATTAACTAAAGTAATCGAAGAAAACATTAAAGATAAAGAAGTTAATCTTGAAGTAAAAAGAAATGGCAAAATAAAAAATATAAAACTAGATTTAGTAAAAGACAAAGATATTTATAAAACTGGTTTATATGTAAAATCAAGTATCACAGGTATTGGAACACTTTCTTATATAGACCCTGAAACTAAAATATACGGAGCACTAGGTCATGAAATAATTGAATCAAATACAAATAGTATTGTTGAAATAAAATCTGGTGAAATATTTAGAAATTATATAACAAGTATAGATAAAAGTAAAACAGGTTATGCTGGAAGTAAAAATGCTAAGTTTTATTATAATGAAAAATATGGAAATATTACTAAAAATACTAATGTAGGTATATATGGTATTTATGAAAGAACACTTCCAGATAAAGGGTTATTAAAAGTTGGTGAGTCTTCTGATATAAAAATAGGTGATGCTAAAATAGCAACTGTATTAAAAGGTGAAGAGGTTGAATATTTTGATATTAAAATAACAAAGGTGGATGAATACTCTAAAACAAAAAATATAACATTTGTTATAAAAGATGATGCTTTACTCAGAATTACTGGTGGTATTGTTCAAGGAATGAGTGGTTCACCGATTATTCAAGATGATAAAATAATAGGTACAGTTACTCATGTAGTAATAGATAATCCCATCAGTGGTTATGGTATTTTTATAACAACTATGTTAAAAGAAGGAGAAAAGTAATATTTTCTCTTTTTAAAATATAAATTTCATGTTATATTTATGTTGGTGGTAATTTATGTTAAGTATTAAAGAAAAACCAAATGTATATCGAAAAATTTATGAACTATCAAATATCAATTTAGTACCAAAAGAAGAATATAGGGATACACTTATTAATAATGTATTAGTTAGAATATTTAATGAAAAATCTAAAAGAATACTTGTCTATATCCATGGTGGTGGTTTTGTAATAGGTAGCATTAATACTCATTCAAATATATGTAAAAGATTAGCTGATGAATTAAATTATCAAGTTATATCTATTGAATATAGTTTAGCTCCGGAAAAGAAATTTCCATATCAAATAAATGAAATTGAAGGTGTTTGTAAACACTTATTAAAACAATATAAAACTATATCCATAATGGGGGATTCAGCTGGTGCTAATCTTGCTTTTGCAAGTATTAGAAATATAAAAAAATATATTGATAATTTAATTATGGTATATCCTTGTACTCAGACAGATTATACATCTAATACTAAATTTAAATCAGTTATTAAAAATAGTGGTAAAAGCATTTTAACAAAAGAATCATTGAGAGATTATATGTCACTTTATTTAAGTAAACCAAAAGATTATAATAATAAGTTCGTAAATCTATTAAAAAATAATTGGTTATTTAATTATCCAAAAACTATAATCATAACAGGTACTCAAGATCCATTACATGATGAAGGAGTTGAGTTAAAAAATAAATTAGAAAGATTTAGTGTTTATGTAAATCACTTAGATATAGAGAATGCTAAACATGGATTTTTAACTAGTATTATAGATCAAAAGTATACTGATAATACAATTGAATTTTTAAAAAAATACTTGTAAGAATAACTCTATTTTGATATACTTTAAATAGAAAGAAGGTAAACAATGGATATAAGTTTTAAAATTGAAAATGAAGTATTTAATGTAAGAACTTCAGCATTTATTAGACATAATGATGAAGTACTTGTTTGTGTTCACAAAGATAAGGATTATTGTAGCTTACCAGGTGGAAGAGTAAAATTAAATGAATCAAGTAGCAAAGCATTAGTGCGAGAACTAAAAGAAGAATTAAATTATGATATTAGACAAGAAGAATTAAAAATAGTAAGAATTGTAGAAAATTTCTTTACTTATAAAGATGGCAGAGTATTTCATGAATACTTATTTATCTATGAACTTGCTATAGATGATTCAATCTATAATGGAGACTTTAAAAACTTAGAAAATGAAAATATTACAATGAACTGGATGAAGGAAGAAGCATTTATTTTATATAATGTTAAACCAGGTATTTGTAAAGGAATTGTTGCAGATAATTCACTAAAACATATTATATTAAATGAAAAAGCCAACGATTAACGTTGGTTTTATTTTATAATGTTTCAATTTCTTCAACTTGATTATTTGCTGTATCACTTGTAATTTTACCTATAAATGCATTTTTTATTTCAGTATCTTCTTCACCAATATCATCTTCGACATCAATTACTCTAAGTATTTCATCAACACTAGTAAGACCCGCAACAACTTTTTCAAGCCCATCTTGAAGTAGGGAAGTAACATCAGATTTATTATAAACCAAATCTCTTAGTTCACTTTTTCTTACATTATTTGTAATAGCATCTCTGACATCTTGATTAATTTCTAGTATTTCATGTAAAGCAATACGACCAGTATAACCATTAATACATTCACTACATCCATGCGGAGTATAAACTTCATTAACTTCCTTTTTTAATACTTTTTCAAATAATATTTTTTCATATGGTGTAGTTGTTCTGCTTGTTCTACATTTTGGACATAATCTTTTAACAAGTCTTTGAGAAATAATACCAGTTAAAGCACTTCCAAGTAAATATCTTTCAACTTCCATATCAAGCAATCTTTCAATTGTATTAAGTGAGTTATTGGTGTGAATTGTAGATAATACTAAGTGACCAGTAATTGATGCACGAACTGCAATACGAGCAGTTTCATCATCACGAATTTCCCCGATCATTATAATATCTGGGTCTTGACGAAGAATACTTCTTAATGTATTACCAAAAGTAAGACCTATATCACTCATTACTTGTACTTGATTTATACCAGCTATTTTCATTTCAACTGGGTCTTCAACAGTAATAACATTTTTAGATACTGTATTTAATATTTGTAACATACTATATACAGTAGTTGACTTACCACTACCAGTAGCACCAGCAACAAGAATAATACCATTTGGCATTTTAATTAACTTCTTTATTTTTTCTAAGTTCTTTTGTGATAACCCTAAGTTTTCTAAACCACCACTTGACATAGTATAATTAAGAATACGAATAACTATTTTTTCACCATCAACAATAGGAAGTGAAGATACACGTAAGTCTAAATCAACTTTATCAGATAAGCTTTTTATCGCACCATCTTGAGGAAGTCTTGATTCAGTAATATTCATACCAGATATAATTTTAATTCTTGTAAGTAAGTTCTTTTTAACAAAGTTTGGCACTTTTGCATATTCTAAAAGTTCCCCATCTATTCTAATGCGGACATTAAGACAATCTTCCGTAGGATCGAAGTGAATATCTGATGCTTTCTTATTAATAGCATCTATTATCATTTCGTTTACGATATCAACAACAGGTTTATTTTCATAGTCAAAATCTCTAAACATCTGTATCACACAATTCCTTTATTCTTATAATATTATACACTATATTTATCATTTTCACAATGCATTTTCATTAATTTTAAAAATTTTCTAAATCACTTGACTATCAAACATATATTTGATACAATTGATTTGTAATGAAATGAGAAAATTTGCTTGGATAATTTGCAAATTTGTTATATAATAAATCTAGTGTGTAAAGGTGGTGCAAAAATGGTTATAGGTATAGATGTTGATGACACAATAACAAAAACGAGCAAGTGTGCTAATAAGTTATTAAAAAATGATGATAAATATAATTATGTAATAGATTATCATGATTTAAATAGTGATGATTATGATGAATTTATAAATAAGTATATAGGTAATATTTATGATTGTGTACCCCTTAAAGAAGATGTAGTTAATACATTAAAGTTATGGCATGATGAAGGTATAAAAATAATTTTTATTACAGCCCGAGGTAATGATAATTATAAGGATGCATTTTCAAAAACTGGATTATATTTTGCAAGTAATGATATTTATTTTGATAAAATAATATTTAAACAAAAAAGTAAGTTTAATGCATGCATTAAAAATAATGTTGATTTATTTATAGATGATAAAGAAGAAGTATTAGATGAAATAAAAAAGAAAGGTATTGCTACATTAAGAATAACTGATTCTTTAGAAAGTAAGCATGAAGTAGTAAAGACTTGGCAAGAAATTAAAGATTACGTAGATAGGTGGGTTAGTTATGGAAGAAAGAATAATTGATGCAAATACAAGCATCGAAGATATATTTGATAAAAGCATTAGACCAGAAAGTTTAGATGAATATGTTGGTCAAGATAAAATAAAACACAATTTAAAAGTATTTATTGAAGCAGCAAAGATGCGTGATGAGCCCTTAGATCATGTTCTTTTGTATGGTCCTCCGGGACTTGGAAAAACAACACTTGCTCACATTATAGCAAATGAACTTGGGAGTAATTTAAAAACTGCAACAGGTCCAGCTATTGAAAAAAGTGGAGATCTAGCAGCAATACTTTCAACACTTGAACCCGGTGATGTCTTATTTATTGATGAAATACACCGTATTCCTTCCTTTGTTGAAGAAATACTTTATTCTGCCATGGAAGATTTTACAATTAATGTTGTAATAGGCACTGAAGGGAAAAGTAGATCAATTAAAATAGATTTACCACCATTTACTTTAGTTGGAGCAACAACTAGAGCAGGTGATTTATCAAGTCCTCTTCGAGATAGATTTGGTATTGTTAATAAACTTGAGTATTACACCGATGAAGAGCTGGCAAGTATAGTAAAAAGAACAAGCCAAGTTTTAAACATGAAAATAAACGATGATGCAGCAATGGAACTTGCTAAAAGAAGTAGAAAAACACCACGTATTGCCAATAGATTATTTAAGCGTGTTCGTGACTTTGCCCTTGTGGAAGGTGATGGTTTAATAAATTTAGATATAACCCTAAATGCTTTAGATAGATTAAATGTTGATACATATGGGCTTGATATGATTGATATTGAATATTTAAAAGCTTTAATAAATAAATTTAATGGTGGCCCTGTCGGAGTTGAAACAATTTCAACAGCAATCGGGGAAGAAATATCAACAATTGAAGATGTCGTGGAGCCATTTCTTTTGCAAGAAGGATTTATAAAAAGAACCAGAAGTGGTCGTGTTGCAACAGAAAAATCATATAAACATTTAGGAATAAATCATAATATGTCATTATTTTAAGGAGGTTAAAATGATTTTAGATGGAAAAAAATTAAGGGAAGAACTTCTTGCTAATTATAAAAAAATAATAGAAAAAGAAAATTTGAAAATTAAACTTGCAATCATTCAAGTGGGTGATAATGAAGCAAGTAATATTTATGTTAAAAATAAAGAAAAATATTGTAATATGGTAGGTATTAAGACAGATATATATAAATTATCTAGTGATACAAAAGAAGAAGAGTTAATTAATTTAATTGATAAGTTAAATAAAATAAAAGAAGTAACTGGAATCATTTTACAAAGCCCAGTACCAAAGCATATTGATTATGATAAATGTAGCAAGACTATATTAAGTAGTAAAGATGTTGATGGTTTTACCAAAGAAAATATATATAAATTATATATGAATGAAGATACAATTATGCCTGCAACAGTAAAAGGGATTATTGTCCTTTTGAAAAAATATAACATTAATATAGATGGAAGTAATGTTGTTATTATTGGTCGTGGTAATATTGTGGGTAAACCATTATCCCTTGCCTTAACTAATGAAAATGCAACAGTAAGCTTACTTCATTCTCACACAAAAGATATAACAAAATATACAAAAGAAGCAGACATAATAATATCTGCATGCGGTACTCCAAATATTATAACTAGTGATATGATTAAAGATAACGCTGTTGTAATAGATGTCGGAGTAAATAGAATAAATGGTAAAATTGTAGGTGATGTAGATTTTGAAAGTGCTTCTAAAAAAGCATCATACATAACACCGAACCCTGGGGGAGTTGGTCCAATGACTATTGCCATGATTATAGATAATTTAATAAAGTTAAAGCGAGGTTGTTAGATGGATAAAATATTAGAAGATGCGTTAAAGAAAGAAAAAATTAGACAAGAGAATAATATTGAATTAATAGCTAGTGAAAATTATGTTTCAAAAGATATTTTAATCTTACAAGGAAGTATCTTAACAAATAAGTATGCTGAAGGTTATCCGAAAAAAAGATATTATGGAGGATGCGAAAATATTGATGTATTTGAAAGTACTGCTATAGAATATGCCAAAAAGTTATTCGGAGCAAAATATGCAAATGTTCAACCCCATTCAGGTTCATCCGCAAATATGGCAGTATATCGTGCCCTTTTAAAACCAGGGGATAAAGTCCTTGCTATGAATCTTCAAAATGGAGGACATTTAACACATGGTCACAAATTATCTTTTAGCGGTATTGATTATGATATAATTGATTATGATATCAATAAAGAAACGGAAGTTATTGATTATGATGCACTGGAGGATCTTGCTCTAAAAGAAAAACCGAAGATGATTATTGCTGGAGCAAGTGCATACTCAAGAATAATTGATTATGCCAGATTTAAAAGTATTTGTGAAAAAACGGGTGCATATTTAATGGTAGATATGGCTCATGTAGCAGGTTTAGTTGCAACTAATCTTCATCCAAGTCCAATACCTTTTGCAGATGTAGTTACATCAACTACTCATAAGACATTACGTGGTCCTCGCGGAGGATTGATACTTACAAATAATGAAGAAATTGCTAAAAAAATAGATAAAACAGTTTTTCCAGGTTTGCAGGGTGGACCACTTATGCATGTAATTGCTGCAAAAGCACAGTGTTTCTATGAAGCAATGCAGCCTGAATTTAAGGTCTATCAAGAACATGTCCTTGAAAATATTAAAGCACTAGCCAGTGTTTTACAAAGTGAAGGATTTAGAATAATATCTGGCGGAACAGATAATCATCTAATACTTGTTGATGTTAAGAATTGTTGTGGTAAAACAGGTAAAGAAGCCCAAGAAATATTAGATAAAATCCATATTACTACGAATAAAAATGCAATACCAAATGATACAGAATCATTAACGGTAACAAGTGGATTAAGACTTGGTTCACCAGCAATGACATCACGTGGTTTAACAAAAGATGATTTTGAAAATATAGGTTTTATTATATCACGTGCGTTAAAAAATAGTAGCGATGAAAAAGTTTTAAAAGAATTAGAAAAAGAAGTATTAAATATAACTAGTAAATATCCATTGTGGTATTAAAGGGAGGTAAAAAAATGGAAGTAAAGTTATTAGGTGTAACAAATGAAAAATACATTAAGAATCAAGTGCAAATTTGTGCTGCAGCAGGAAAATTATCAAGAATGCCTGGGACAGTATTTGATGCCTACACATCTATGAGTGATTATGAAAAAGCATTAAAATTTATTAAAATGGTTATTGGAATGGGACACACTTCAACAATAGATCATGATTATATGGTTTTTGCCTTATCTGGAGTAACCCCAGTCGTAGAACAAACAATCATTGCTGAAAGATTCTCATCATTTACCATTAAATCAAGACGTGAAGTAGATTTCTCATCAGTTGGTTTTTACACACCAGATTTTCATACCGAAGATGGAAGTATTTCTCCGGATAATGAATTGTTAAAAGAAAAATATAATAAATATATGCAAAGCCTTTTTGATTCATATGAATATTTTGTTTCATCTGGTATAACTAAAGAAGATGCAAGATTTGTTTTGCCATATTCATATCACTCAGAAATTATCATGGGTCTAGATGGAACTAGCTTAGCTAGAATGATTAGTCTTTTAACCAAAACAAAGTATAGTAATATAACTGAGTTAAAAGAACTTGGAGAGTCTCTAAAAAAAATATCAGAAACTAGAGCACCATATATAGATACTGTTGTAGATAAAGAACCAAAAGTATTAGAAAGTGAAACTGAACAAATACTAAAAGACTTAGGTATAACAAAAGAATATGATCTACTTGATGAACCTATTCTTTTATCACACACTGATAATTTAGATGAAACAATATTTATCAATGCCTTAGCAAGAATAAGTGGCAAGAGTGTTCATGATGCAAAATTAATGTATGATAAATTAATTAAAAATAATGAAGAGTTAAAAGCTAAGTTAATGAAATCAATCTTTAATGAAGTAAATCATGAAGATTTAAGACAAGTAAATATGAGATTCCAATTTGCCGTTCCATATGCAATACTTACTCACTTTACTAGACATAGAAGATTATCTTTATCAATCCCTGATTTTGTACCGAATAATGATTTATTAAAATATACAACACCACCAAAGATAAAACAAAATGACGGGTTAAATCAAAAATATGAAGAAATATTTAGAAAAAATAAAGAAATCTGGGAAGAATTTAAATCATATAACATTAAAGAAGAAGATTTAGTATATTTCACATTAAGTGGTAATACAATAAATATTATTATAAACTTTGATGGTGAAGCATTCCGTTGGATATGTCGCCTTAGGGAATGTACAAAAGCCCAATGGTGTATCCGTAATATAGTTACAAAAATGCATGAATTAATAGATGAAGTATCAACGTATTATTCAGCTAATCTTGGACCTGACTGTGTAACAAAACACATATGTGGTGAAGGAAAAGAATCATGTGGAAGACTAAAATTAATATTAAAGAAAGAGGGACTAAATAATGAAAAAAGGTAAATTAATAGTAATCGAAGGAACTGATTGTTCAGGAAAAGAAACTCAAGTTAAAAAAGTAGTAGAAAGATTTAAAGAAAAAGGAATAAACATTTATAACTATTCATTTCCAATGTATGATACACCAACAGGTAGAATTATTGGAGGACCATACTTAGGTAAATCTTATATTGGAGAAGGTTGGTTTAAAGAAGGAGCACCGAATGTTGATGCTCTAGCAGCTTCAGCTTATTATGCCGCAGACCGTAGATACAACATAGGTATTATAAATGATCACTTAGAAAAAGGTGACATAGTTATTCTTGATAGATATGTTGAATCAAACATGGCACACCAAGGTGGTAAATTAAAAACCCGTGAAGAAAGAGAAAAAATGTATCAAAAACTAGATCAGTTGGAATTTGAAATAATGGAATTACCTCGTCCAGATGCTGTAATATTTTTATACATGCCATTTGAATATGCAGCAATATTAAAGAAAAATAGAGCGGAAACACCAGATCAACACGAATCAAATAAAGCTCATTTAAAACAAGCAGAAACTGCATACTTAGAATTAACTGAAAAATATGGGTATCAAAAAATAACTTGTGTTAAAGATGATGTAATTAGAACAATTGATGATATCAGTGATGAAGTAGTAGCAAGAATCGAGGAAATTATTAAATGAATATTTTAGAATACGACTATGACTTACCACAAAAGTTTATTGCACAAACCCCACTAAAAAACCGAAGTGATTCAAAATTATTATTATTAAATAAAGATAATGGTAATATAAAAGAAGATGTTTTTAAAAATATTGGTAAGTATTTAAAAAAAGGTGATGTTCTAGTTTTAAATGATACTAAAGTAATACCAGCTAGGTTAATCGGGGAAAAAGAAGAAACAAAAGCAGTTATTGAACTTTTACTTTTAAAAGACGTTGAAGGAGATATCTGGGAATGTCTTGCAAAACCTGGAAAAAGATTACATGTTGGAACTATTATTAGTTTTGGTAATGGGCTACTTAAAGCAGAAGTTATTGAAAAAAAAGATGAAGGAATAGTACATGTAAAACTTATATATGATGGAATACTTATGGAAATACTAGAAAGTCTTGGAACGATGCCACTTCCTCCGTATATTCACGAATCTTTATCTGATCAATCGCGTTATCAAACTGTCTATGCTAAAAACTTAGGCAGTGCAGCAGCACCAACTGCAGGACTTCATTTTACAAAAAAATTACTCGATGAACTATCAAAAATGGGTGTAGAAATATTATATGTAACTCTTCATGTAGGTCTTGGAACATTTAGACCTGTTGAAGAAAGTGATATAACAAAACATCATATGCATAGTGAGTATTACATAATGACTGAAGATGTTGCAAAAAAACTAAATAAAGCAAAAGAAGAAGGAAGAAATATTTATGCAGTTGGGACTACATCAACTAGAGTACTAGAAACAGTGGCTCATAAATATGATAAGTTTTCTGCTTGTAGTGGAAACACTGATATATTTATTTATCCAGGTAATTTCGAGTTTAAAGCAATAGATGGACTTATAACAAATTTCCATTTACCAAAAAGTACATTATTAATGCTAGTTTCAGCCTTATCAAAAAAAGAATATATATTAAATGCTTATGAATATGCAAAAGAACATGACTTTAGATTCTTTTCATTCGGAGATGCTATGTTTATTAAAAAAGACATATAGCATCTTTTTTCTTTCAAAATTTTGTAAAATTGTCCCATTTTTATTGTGCGATTACTAAATATCATGGTAGAATATATACTATGGAGGTAATTATGGAAAAATATGTTTATTTGTTTCAAGAAGGAAACAAAGATATGAAAAATCTCCTTGGAGGAAAAGGTGCTAATTTAGCAGAAATGACTAATATTGGTATGCCAGTTCCAAGTGGATTTACCGTTACAACAGAAGCTTGTAACAAATATTATAAAGATGGAAAGGAATTAAGTTCTGAAGTAATTGACCAAATTAAAGAAGCTTTAGAAAAGCTTGAAGCAAAAAGCGGTAAAAAATTTGGTGATTTAGAAAATCCTTTGTTAGTTAGTGTAAGAAGTGGTGCTCGTGCAAGTATGCCAGGTATGATGGACACTGTACTAAACTTAGGATTAAATGATGATATTGCAGCATCATTTTCAGAAAAAATCGGTAACAAAAGATTTGTTTATGATTCATACAGAAGATTTATTCAAATGTTTGCGGATGTTGTAAAAGGTTATTCAAAGAGTAAGTTTGAAACAATCATTGATGAAGTTAAAACTAAAAAAGGTGTTAAAAATGACATAGAATTAGATGAAAATGATATGGTTCAATTAACTAGTCTATTCAAGAAAGCTTATAAAGAATTTGCGGGTGAGGATTTCCCACAAGATCCAATTGTTCAATTAATCGAAGCAGTAAAAGCTGTATTTAGAAGTTGGAATAATGAAAGAGCAATCTATTATAGAAGAATAAATGATATTCCATCAAGTTGGGGAACTGCAGTTAATGTTCAAGAAATGGTTTATGGAAATAGTGGAGAAAATTCCGGAACAGGTGTTGCATTTACAAGAAACCCAGCAACTGGAGAAAAAGCATTATTCGGAGAATATTTAATTAATGCTCAAGGTGAAGATGTTGTAGCAGGTATTCGTACACCAAGCCCAATAGCAACATTAAAAGAAGAAATGCCTGAAGTATATAAAGAATTTGCAAGTATTGCACAAGAATTAGAAAAACATTATAAAGATATGCAAGATATGGAATTTACTATTGAAAATGGCAAGTTATTTATTCTTCAAACAAGAAATGGTAAAAGAACAGCACGTGCAGCAGTAAAGGTTGCAGTTGATTTAGTAAATGAAAAAATGATTTCTAAAGAAGAAGCTGTATTAATGGTTGAGCCTAAACAATTAGATGCATTACTTCATCCAACATTTACTACCCAATCTCTAAAGAGTGGTAAAGTTGTAGCTAGAGGACTTGCAGCATCACCTGGTGCAGGAACTGGCAAAATTTATTTCAATGCTGCAGATGTAATTGAAAACAAGAAAAAAGGAATTGATTCACTTCTTGTTAGACTTGAAACATCACCTGAAGATATCGAAGGAATGAATTCAAGTAAAGGTGTTTTAACTATTCGTGGTGGAATGACTAGCCATGCAGCAGTAGTTGCTCGTGGAATGGGAATTTGCTGTGTAAGTGGAGCTTCATCTATTGTTATAAATGAAGAAGAAAAAACATTAAAAATGCCAGATGGAACAATTTACAAAGAAGGAGATTATCTATCAATTGATGGATCAACTGGTAATGTTTACGCTGGTAAACTTGAAATGCAAGATGCATCAATTAGTGGAGACTTTGAAACATTTATGTCTTGGGCAGATGATGCCAGAGTACTTCGTGTAAGAACAAACGCTGATACACCAAAAGATGCAATTCAAGCAAGAAAATTCGGAGCAGAAGGAATTGGTTTATGTCGTACGGAACACATGTTCTTTGAACGTGACAGAATATTCAACTTCAGAAAAATGATTTGTGCAACAACCTTAGAAGAAAGAGAAAAAGCTCTAGAAAATATTTTGCCTTATCAAAGAAAAGACTTCGAAGGCTTATATGAAGCAATGGCACCATACAGTGTAGTTATAAGATATTTAGATCCACCACTACATGAATTCTTACCAAAAACCGATGCTGAAATAAAAGAACTTGCAAAAGACCTAGGAAAAACAACTGAAGAATTGTATGAAGTAATTGATTCATTAAAAGAATTCAACCCAATGATGGGACATCGTGGATGCCGTCTTGCTATAACTTATCCAGAAATAGCTAGAATGCAAACAAGAGCAGTTATCGAAGCAGCTATTAATGTATCTAAAAAAGGAATCGATGTTACACCAGAAATTATGATACCTTTAGTAGGTGAAGTAAAGGAATTAAAATATGTTAAAAACATCGTATGCCAAACAGCAGATGTTATAATAAAAGAATCTGGTATTGATTTAAAATATGAAGTTGGAACAATGATTGAAATTCCAAGAGCAGCACTTTTAGCAGATAAGATTGCTGAAGAAGCAGAATTCTTTAGTTTTGGAACTAATGATTTAACTCAAATGACTTATGGTTTTTCAAGAGATGATGCTGGTAAATTCTTAAATTCATATTATGAAAAAGGAATATTTGAATTTGATCCATTCGCTCGTATTGACTTTGATGGGGTTGGACTTCTTATGCAAATGGGGGCTACAAAAGGACGTAGTGTTAATAAAGATTTAAGTCTTGGTATTTGTGGAGAACATGGCGGAGATCCAGCAAGTGTTGAATTCTGTCATAAACTAGGATTTAACTATGTATCTTGTTCACCATTTAGAGTTCCAATTGCTCGTTTAGCAGCAGCTCAAGCCGCAATTAAATCTGGGGATAGAAAGTAATTTACTTAAAATACTGTAAATTAAATGATTGTATAAAAAACTAAAAAAATGGATGTTTAAACATTCTTACTCCCAATTCTAAATTGAAGTAAAAATATTATTTTAAGATTGAAATAGATACTTTTATCGCATATTTCAATCTTTTTTTGGTTGGAATTAAATAATATGCGACAAGAATTAGGAGGTAAGAAAAATGCGATTGTTGCATGTAAAACCTGAATTAAGGGATTTATCTCAAGGATCTAGAATAGCTTTTGTAAGAGAATTGAAACATTTATCACAGGACAAAATTTCAGAACATTTGGGATTAACTGGCGAATGCAAGAGAAGAACGATGACAAGATATGAGAAAGGAGATAGAAATTCAAAGGATGATAGAATAAAGGATATTGCCAAATTTCTTAAAGTTAATTTTAATTCATTAAAGAAATATGATTATAAAAATCCTGAAGATTTAATTTATTTATTTTTTTGCTTGAAGAGTATATTCCAAATTATAGATTAGATTTATCACAAGTCAAAAATAATGAAAAAAGCAAAAGTAGGTATTCATAGATTATTAGATATTAACTATAATTGTGTTAGCTAAAAAATAGTTCATAGCGACTACTTTGAATGGAAATTAACTTTTAACAATGAAAAAATAAAATTTGAAATTAAAGATAAAAATAAATCAAATTACTTTTTAGTAGATATACAAATAATAGTGGTAATATATAGTTTTTGTGGTATAATATTAGTTACAAGAGATTGCAACTAAAACATTTAACCAAAGGAGGGAGATAATGTATGGAATATAAAAATAGTTATATATTTCTTAAAAGAAACGATAAAGAAAAAGATATTCCTAAGAAAGATAATGCAATTATAATTAAATTACCTCCTTCATTTAGGTACTTGTTAAAAAAAACTTTCATAAACATTAAATTTGATTATGAAGATAGTGAAGATATAAATAGTGGAAAATTTACTATAGAAAATGGTAGTAAAAAGATAGAAATATTATTTAAATACTATAGTGTAATGAGTAATTGTTATTTAGACATAATTGTTGAAAGTAAAAATGTTATGTCTGCGGTAAGTACTTTAAATAAAATAAATGACATGTTATTTGCTAAAAACAATTTCTTTGATGAATTCTATGTATCTATTATTTCTTATGATTATTCATCTGAATATTATTGTAATAAACTATATCCTTATTTAAATGAATTTGAAAGAAAATTAAGAAAACTTCTTTTTAATATTTATACTTTAAATTTTAACTTAGACTATTATGTTGCTATACCAAATGAAGAAGTAAAAAACAATATTAAAAAAGGTTCAAAAGAAATTAATAAAGAAATAAATAAATTAAACAATGGAAATGTATCAGTTGAAGATTGCTTTATTAAATACGGTTTTTATTCATTAGAATATAGTGATGTAGATAAATTATTATTTACAAAATATATATCGTCTGATGATGAAACTAAATTAGAAGAATTTTTAAAAAATAATAAAGATTTAACTAAATTAAGTGATAGTGAATTAAGAAAAAAGTTTAAGCTATCTAAACCTAAAAATGCGTGGGAAAGATTTTTTAATAATAAAAAAATGGATGACAATTTTCAAACAACATTTAATTTGATTCGCATATTTAGAAATAATATTGATCATTGCAAATTTATAAGCAAAAAACAGTATGATGAATGCATAAAATTATTAAAACAAGAAATTAAATCATTAGATACAGCTATTTCAACAACGGAACAAAAAGATTTCCTTAATAGAAATATAAAATTGAGTTATGAGTATATTAATAAAATTTCAGAAATAATAAATGAATTTATAATGAATTCTTATAAACCGTTGATGGATAATATTGAATTAATCAATCAACCAATGAAAGAAATAAACGAAAAAATTAAACTTATTGTTAATCCAGTATCTTCAATTATATCTAATATGACAAGTTCAGTATTACCAGAAGTAGAACTATTAAAGTATAATATTCCAAATTATTTTAATGACATTAAAACAGAAAATGATAATAAGAAAAGTTAAATAAATAAGTTGATAAAACGTAATACATACGATATATTTATATTGCAAGTAAAAAATATAATATATTTTTGTAAGGGGTCTATTTTCGGATAGAGTCCTAGTTATATTAAGGAGGTTGAAACAATTTCAACCTCTTTTTTTGAATAAAAAAAAGAAGCAATAAAGCTTCTAACCATTAAATAATCTATCTTGCATTCTATCAGAATTATCTAAATACATCTTATACATTTTATATATATCACAATCTTTATAATTAACTTCTTTAAAATTATCATCACTATTAAAGTTTACTTGTAAATAATCACTAATAGTTAGGTATAGTATATGTACTAAAAATTTGCCATAAACTTTTTTCATTTTCAAAAGTTTTTTATAACATAGTTGTTTATACCATCAATCCAATATTGTCTTATTATTTCTTCCGTAAGCAGAAATAATAGTGTTTTTATTATCAATCCGAATACTTAGTTGGCATGCTCGGAGTAAAAATTAAAGAAAAAAATACCAGGAAATTGAAAAAATTTCCTTTTTTGTGTCTAAAAATTATACTTTTTAAAACTTTTTTAAGCTCTTCGACAAAAACCAACAATTATTTTTCTTAAAGTGTGTTTTAATATTACCTCGAAAGGAGAAAATGTAAAAAAATAATCATTATGAAGGGAGGAAAAATATGATTAAGATTAAAAATAGTGAGAATTTATATCCAACAATATTTAAAGAACATCTATTATTTTGTCTATTGAAATCATCTTACAAGGAAGATATTATCATCGAAGATGTAGAAAACATAACTTTATTAACAAGTATAATTAAATTAAATGGTTACACGATTAATAAATTTTTAAAAAAAATATTTAATAACTATAAAGAATTATCTTTTAAAATATCTAATGTTAACATGTTATATTACACAAATACATATCAAAAATATGAAGTATTATTATCCATAAGATTTAATGATTATAACTGGACTATGAAAATTAATGTTGAATCTGGATTAAACTTAAAAGGTAAAGATGAGGTTTTTTACTTACCAAAACTTAAGAAAAGAATAATATTAAAATATTTGACTAAAGAAGAAAAACTAGCAAAAATGTTTTTTCAAATAATTGAAAATATCTTAGCAAGTATTGATATTTTAGATAAATTCTACACACTTTATTATTCAAAAATAGATGACGAACTATTCTTATCAATATTAGAAAATATATACTCATCTACCAAAGAAAAGCTAAACATAAACGAACAAATAAAAAAAATCAATAATTTAAAAGAAAACAAAATATTTCGAAGTAAATGGCATAGATATACGTTAAAAAAAACAGATATCAAGTTTAATTTAAATGATATACAATTTTGTTTAAAAAATATATTGGCAAAATTAAAAGAAAGGGTGGTATAAATGAATAAAAAAATATTATTAATAATCTGTTTGTTTTTAAGCTTTTCAAATAAAGTATTAGCATCAACCTTTAAAGGTGGCGATGTTATAAATGATATGTATATTGTAAAAATTGATGAATTTGGAAATAAAGAATACAAAAAAGCTCAATTTATTATTAATGAAAATAATGAATATGTCTATTGTATTGAGCCTTTCGTCAAAGTAAAAAATAATGTAAAATATGAAAATTATGAAGATAATTTTGAAAATGTTTTAGGTATAAGTAAAAAATTATGGCAAAGAATAAATTTAATTAGTTACTACGGCTATAATTATCAAGATAATTATTATGATCACACTAATTCATCATGGTATTATATTACTCAAATGCTTATATGGAGAGAAATATATTCTGAAGGATCGTTTTATTTCACAGATACCCTCCAAGGAGAAATTAATCTAAATCTCTATGAAAATGAAATAAATGAAATCTATAATCTGGTTGATAATCATTTCACTATTCCAGAATTTAACATACCAGAAGTTTATATTAATGAGACAATAACTCTAAAAGATAATTTAAATGTATTATACAAATATAAAACTGATAATGAAAATATCACATTAAATAATAATGAATTAATAGTTAAAGTCTTAAATGAGGAACAAACATTTAATCTTTATAAAGAAATGAATAATGTAAATCCAATTATATTTATTTCAAATAAGAGTCAAAACATATTAAAAGGTTATATAAATATTCCAGTTTCTGCTTCCTACAAAATAATAGCAAAAAAACCAAAGGGTACAATCACTATCAAAAAATATGGAGAATCTCTAGTTATAAATGATAATAAGTATTATTTCAAAGCAAAAGAACTAGAAGGAGTAACTTATGCTTTATATAGTAGTGATAACGAACTAATAAAGGAATTAACCACTAATGAACATGGTGAAATAACTTATGAAAATTTAGAACTTGGAACGTACTTTTTAAAAGAAACAAAAACCAAGAAAGGTTATATTATCGATGAAGTAATTCATAAGATTGAATTAATTAAAAACAATAATGAAAAAGAAGTACTAGCAAAACTTACCTTAATTAACAACCTAAAAAAAGGAAAACTTATTATTAAGAAAAAAGATGCAAATAATCTAAATCCAATCAAAGATACTATCTTTGAAATAATATTTAATGAAAAAATAATATTCGAAGGAATTACCAATGAAGATGGAATACTTGAAATTGATAATCTTCCTTTAGGTACATACATAATCAAGGAAAAAACCCCAAGCCAAGGTTATATCAGCATCGATGATGATTACATCATTGATATTATCAATGATAAAGAAGTAAAAGAAATAGAAATATATAACATACCTGATACTAATATTGATTTATCTTTAAACTTTATTTATATAAAGAAAAAGTACTTGTATTTAATATAATGTTATGGTAAGATATTATTCACTAAAGGGAGATATTAAAATGAATAAAGAATTAATAGTTTTAACAGATGAAAAATTGCTTGTAAGAAATGAAACCGGTGAATATGAAAAAAGAGAATACATTTCTAATGCCAAAGAAGTTCTTTTACAAGAAAATAAGATTGAAATAGTAACAAATCAAATGAATGAGTTAAAAAAAGAAATAGAAAAATGCACCACTAGAAAATCTTTACTAAGAACTACTTTAATTATGTCACCATTATATATTCCATTGACATTTTTAACAAATGCATGTTTTAGTGCTTTTGGTATGGTTGTTTATGAAAATTTTATCACTATTTTAATGAGTGGTTCAATCATGACATTAGCAACAGCATTATTTGTTTTACATTTTCAAAAGAGTAACAAAAAGAACCTAGAAAAAACTAGAACCAGTTTAGTAAATGCTCGTATTTTGAAACATAAATATGAAAATGAATTATCATTATTAAAAAAGAAATCTCTTTCAGAAACTAAAACTTTAGATGAAGTGGTATCACTTGAAGAAGAAACAAAACAAATTAAAACTCAAGTAACTCAACAAATAAATGGAAAACCACTAGTTTTAAAACGAAAAAAACAACTTTAACTTCTTTTTTAACACTTCCTGTGTTATAATAACCAATGAGGTTTTGAAGTATGAAAATAAGTGAAGTGGATAGAACAAAATTAAGCCCAATGATGGCTCAATACATGGAAATTAAAGATAAGTATAAAGAAGAACTAGTTTTTTATAGACTAGGTGATTTCTATGAAATGTTTTTTGATGATGCCCTAATTGCATCTCGTGAACTCGAATTAACTCTAACAGGTAGAGTAGCAGGTCTAGAAGAAAAGGTACCAATGTGCGGAGTACCTCATAATAATGTAAAACCATACATCGAAAAACTTGTAAACAAAGGATATCGTGTTGCAATTTGTGAACAACTAGAAGATCCAAGATTTACAAAAGGTATGGTAAAAAGAGGAATTGTAGATGTTATAAGCAAAGGAACAATCGCTGATAATGACCTACTTAATGACTTAGATTCATCATACATTGCAAGTATTCTTTTTTTCTCAGACATTATAGTTTTAACAATACTAGATATCTCAACAGGTTATCTAGCCACCTTATCTATAGAAAACAATGAAGAAAAACTAATAAACGAAATTCTAGAATACAACCTAAAAGAAGTAATATTCATAGATAATTTAAATACCAATCTAATAGATTTACTAAAAAATACCTATGGTATTGAAGTAACAATAAGTAGTGAATTTCTCTGGAATAAATACAAAAATTTACTAGATACAATCGAAGATGCTCGTGTTAAAAATGGAATAGCACATCTATTTTACTACTTAGATATAAGACAACTAAAAGATTTATCCCACATCAACAAAATTAACTACATCAAGAAAAATAACTATCTTGAAATGGATATTCACAGCATCAGAAATCTTGAACTAATCGAAACTCTTCGCCTAAAAGAAAGAACTTATTCTCTTATATGGTTACTAGATAAATGTAAAACGGCAATGGGAAGCAGAAAGTTAAAAACATGGCTACTAAACCCTTTAAAAGATAAAAACAAAATTAATGAAAGATATGACAAAATAGAAAAATTAAACAATGAATTTATTTTAAAAGATGAACTTAAAAACGCTTTATATGAAGTATATGATATTGAAAGACTCGCAGGTAAAGTAATAAATGGAAGTCTAAATGCTAAAGACTTACTTCAATTAAAAAATAGTATCAAAGTCCTTCCAACAATCAAAGATATTTCCAGTAAACTTGGATTTAACTATAGTTTAAACACTCATGAAAAGTTATATAATTTATTAGATTCTGCCATAGTTGATGATCCACCAATAAGTATCAAAGAAGGCTACATGATAAAATCTGGTTATAATGAAGAATTAGATAACTTACGCGACATCAGAAGTGGTGGAAAAGACTTCGTCGCAGCATTCGAAGCAAAAGTAAAAGAGGAAACAGGAATTAAAAATCTAAAAGTTGGTTTTAACAAAGTCTTTGGTTACTTCATTGAAATTCCAAACGGAAGCAAATCTTTAGTAAAAGAAGAATATCATTGGGAAAGAAGACAAACTTTAACAAATTGTGAAAGATATATCTCTCCAGCATTAAAAGAAAAAGAAAGCATGATACTAAATGCTGAAGAAAATATCATAGATCTAGAATATAAATTGTTTTGTGAAATTAAAAATATAGTAAAACAAGAAGTACCCCTTCTAAATAAAACAGCAGATGAAATCAGTGATATAGATGCAATAGTGTCTTTATCAGTATGTAGTGAAGAATATAATTTAGTTCGACCAACATTAACAGATGAAAAGATAATAAAAATCAAAGATGGACGTCATCCAGTAGTAGAAGTTGTAAGCAAAAGTGAATATGTGCCAAATGATTGTATATTAGAGCAAGGTATAGATACTCTTTTAATCACCGGTCCAAATATGAGTGGTAAATCAACTTACATGAGACAACTGGCAATTATAGTAATCATGGCTCAAATGGGTTCTTTCGTGCCATGTAAATCAGCAACTCTTCCAATAATTGATAAAATCTTTACAAGAATCGGAGCTAGTGATGACCTAGTAAGTGGTGAATCGACATTCATGGTAGAAATGAAAGAAGCAAGAAATGCCATCGCCGGAGCAACTGAACACAGCCTTATCTTATTTGATGAACTAGGTCGTGGAACAGCAACATATGATGGAATGAGTCTTGCTCAATCAATTCTTGAATACATTAGTAACAACATTCACGCATTCACGCTTTTTTCAACTCACTACCATGAACTAACTCGCTTAGATAAAAACTTCAAAAACATTAAAAATGTCCATGTTTCAGCAGTTGAAAATGGAAATGAAATAACATTCTTGCACAAAATAAAAAATGGTTCCGTAGATAAAAGTTATGGTATTCATGTAGCAAGACTTGCAAAAATGCCAGATGAACTCTTAAATCGAGCCCAAGAAATATTAGATGAATATGAAACAAACAGTAAGAAAAAAAATCCTTGTGAAAAAGTTCAACTAGCTATGGACTTTGATGTTCAAGAAAAAAAGGAAGATATTATCAAAAAAACAATTAACTCAATTGATGTTTTAAATACAACACCAATCGAAGCTTTAAACATACTATTTGATTTAAAACAAAAAATAAAAAATGGTGAGTGATTATGAATTTAAAGGATATGATAATTTTTTTAAAAAAATATTGCGGGGGAGAAAAAAAACTTTTTATTAAATCATTTGTTTTTTTATTTACCACTTCGATGATAGGAACTTTGTATGGTTATTTATTTGGGCTTGCAATTGATAAAGCTCGCGTTAGTTCTTTTGGTTTAACAATAGCTGTATTATTTTTAATATATATTATAGATTTTATTGATAACTTATTTTTTAATAGATATGGAAGAATTTATGTAGAAAAGTGTGCTAACAATATAATGGAAAAAATTGGATGTGCTGTTTATGAAAAAGTAGGGTTGTTACCTGCGAGAGCTTTTGAAGAAAAATCTAGTGGAGAATTTATAAATCGAATTACTAATGATTCATCTACGATAGCAGATTCTTTCAGACAAATTCTTAGAATAATAATATCACTTTTTACTTGTGCCATTGTATTTATTTATATTTGTTTTAATTCATGGATAGTTGCTCTAGAAATAATTATTTATTTAGTATTGTTTTATATTGTTTCGCATAAATATTTACCTAGTATTAAAGAAAAGCAGAAGGAAATAAATAAGGAAAAGGATAGAGCAGTTGCTTCTGTAAGTGAATCTGTTCGTGGTATAAGAGAAATAAGAGCTTTAGGAATTAGAAAAAGTATGAATGATAATTTTAAAAATATAGTTAGAAATATATATTTTAAAATTAATAAGCAAATGATTACAGAAAGAAATTATAATGCTTGGATTTATATTTTAAATTGCACTTTAGAGTTTGTTATATTTACTACTTGTATCATTCTTATTATTAGTGGACATGGATCTTTTGCATTCTTTATGGCTATGACATATTATATTTATAGATTTATGAATACGATTGAACTGATGATGAATTTATCTACAAGTATTCAAAAAATGAAAGTATCCATTGAGAGATTAAGTGAAATACTAGATAATAAATTATACAATGACGAAAAGTTTGGTATTGTTTCTAAAACTGATATTGATGGAAATATTGAATTTAAAAATATAACATTTAAATATCCAAATGAAGAAAAAGAAACTTTAAAAGATTTTAATCTAAGTATTCCAACCAATAAAAAAGTAGCAATCGTAGGTAAAAGTGGTCAAGGAAAAACAACTATATTTAATCTTTTACTAAAATATTTTAAACCAACAAATGGTACCATTTATATTGATGATATACCCCTAGATGACTTCACCGAAGAATCTCTAAGACAAAATATAGCAATAATTCGTCAAGAACCATTTTTATTTAATAAAACAATATTAGAAAATTTAAAAATAGTAAATAACAAATTAACTTTAAATGAAATAAGGAAATCCTGTAACCTAGCAGAAGTCGATGATTATATCATGAGTCTTCCTAATCAATATAATACCATGATAGGTGAGGGAGGCATCAATTTATCCGGTGGACAAAAACAAAGACTTGCTATTGCAAGAGCTTTGCTTAAAAATAGTAAAATTATTTTATTTGATGAAGCAACAAGTGCCTTAGATAATGAAAACCAAAGAAAAATAAAACAAGCAATAGACAATTTAGTTAAAGACCATACAATAATAATCGTAGCACATCGCTTATCAACCATAATTGATGCTGACATCATTTACCTAATCGAAGATGGAAAATTAATTGATGAAGGAACTCACAATGAATTAATAAAGAAAAATAAAACATACAAGAAACTATATACAAATGAATAAATAATTTTTTAAGTGGTTTTATTGCAACTTGATAATAAATATTTTGTAAAATTAATAATCTATGGTATAATAAATTATCAAGAAGGAGAAATGCGTATGGAAAAGATAATTCCAAATGGAACAGAAGTTTTAATATTTTTTAACTCAAAAAATGATTGCGAAGAAGAAAGATTTATCAAAGGGGTAATTATTTCAAGTAAAGAATCCGAAGATTTATCATATCATGGAAGTCCATGGTATGTCCAAATTTATAAGATTAAAGGTGAAAATGGACAAATTTATGAAGCAACTCATCAAAGCCCATTATTTGGTGCATTCTACATAAGAACAATCGAAGGATATCTTGCATATCTAGAATACAAAATTAAAGAAAATAAAAAGAAAATAAATGATATTGAAAATGAAAATATGAATCTTTCTAATATCATTACATCATTAAGTCCACTACCACAAACGCATCATGAACAACAAACAGTATCAGGTGATAGTGAAGAAATAGCTAAAATGATAGAAAATTTCAAATATGTTCCAGATAAAGAAACAGAAGTTTTAAACAAATATGATAATATTCTAACAAGAACTAGAAAGAAAAATGGATAGCATAAGCTACCCAAGTGCAACATCGAAGATCATCATAAGTAAAAATCCAAATATCGTAAATAAGGCCATTAGGTCTTTTTTTTCATTGGTTTGACTTTCTGGAATTAACTCTTGCACTACAACATAAATCATTGCACCACCTGCAAAAGCAAGTAGTATTGGTAAAAGTATTTGTACCTTTATAACAAGTATAGCTCCAATTACTGCAGAAATTGGTTCAACAATTCCACTTAAAACTCCAAATATAAATGCTTTTGTAGTACTCATTCCCTCTCTTCGAAGAGGTAATGATACTGCAGAACCTTCTGGAAAATTTTGTATTCCAATTCCTATTGCAAGCATAACTGCTGACATAAGTGTTGCCCCATCTAAATTATAAAAAACAGAACCAAAAGCAACACCAATAGCCATTCCTTCCGGAATATTATGAAGTGTTATTGAAAATATTAACATTAAACTTCTTTTCATACTACTTGCATTTTTATTATTTTCTGTTAATCTATCAAATATTTTATCTCCACTAAAAAGCAGTAAGCCACCCAAAAGTACTCCAATTGAAACAATCAACCATGAAATTAAATTCAGATTATTAGCCATTTCTATAGCAGGTGAAAGCAAACTCCAAAATGTCGCAGCAAGCATAACTCCCGCAGATAAACCAAGCATTGCATCCATTGTATTTTTATTTACTTTTTTAAATAAAAATACAACTGCTGAACCCATCGAAGTAATTGCCCAAGTAAACATTGATGCAACTAAAGCCTGCAATGGGTATGTTAAATTTATATACCAATTAATCATATTCGCTCCTTTTTATCTAATGTATTGTATGAAGTAAAAAAAATATTGTGATTTTACTTTACAAATTCCCATTAAAACGATATAATAACATTTAAGTTTAGGAGGTACTCACTATGAATTTTAACATTCCCGTAATATTACTTAAAAATTTGGTTATCCTCCCTAATCAGGAAATTAAAATAGAATTAAATAATAAAATAAGTAACCTAGCAATTAGTGAATCAAGCAAAAACTATAAAGGTGAAATCCTTGTTGTTGCTCCAACTGATACTCTCGAAGAAGAACCAAGTGTTGAAGACCTACCCAAAGTAGGTGTAATTGCTAAAATTAAAAATAAAATAGATAAAGATGGTATCATCGAAGTAAAAATTCGTGGTATAAAAAGAGTAGCTATTTCAAAATACTTTCAAGAAAAGAAAAGCGTTATCTTATATAGTGAAGTAATGTATATTGACTTACCGCCATTAATTGAATCCGAAGAAAAAGCCATATTAAAAAAGTTAATCAAAGTTTTAAAAGAATATATAAATATATCAAAAACAATATCAAATGATATAATAAATTATGTAAGTAATTCAAAAGATTTAAATAAAATAACTGATGCTATAGCATCATTCTTACCATTTAACACAATTAAAAAACTAGAATACATGCAAGAAATAAATCCATTAAATCGGGCTAAAACTCTAATCAAAGATATGAATGAAGAAATAAAGTCTGTTGAACTTGATAATGAACTTGAAGAAAAAATGGAAGAGTCACTACAAAAAGAACAACGTGAATATATATTAAAAGAAAAACTTAAAACTATTAAAAATGAACTCGGAGAAGAAAATTGGAAAAATATTGAAGTCGAAGAATATCGCAAGAGTCTTCATAAATTAAAAATAGATAAAAAAACTAAAGAACACTTTGCTCATGAAATAGATAAATATGAAATAATGAGTGAAAATAGTCCAGAAGTTAGTGTGATGCATAACTACCTAGATTGGGTAATAAATTTGCCATGGAATAAAAGTACAAAAGAAACATCTAATTTTGAAGCAGTATATAAAGATTTAAATAAATCACATTACGGTCTTGATGATATTAAAACAAGAATAAGTGAATATATTGCAATTAAAAATTTAAATCCTAAAATAGCAAGTCCTATAATTTGTTTAGTGGGACCTCCGGGTGTAGGTAAAACAACAATTGCTATGTCAATTGCCACATCACTAAATCGTGAATTTTATAAAATTAGTGTTGGGGGATTAAATGATTCAACAGAACTTATTGGAACAAGAAGAACATATCTAGCATCAAGCCCAGGTAAAATAATTCAAGGATTATATAAAACTGGAACAAATAATCCTGTTATGTTAATTGATGAAGTAGATAAAATGGTAAAAGACTTTAAAGGAGATCCAGCATCAACTCTTCTTGAAATACTAGATCCAAATCAAAATAAGTATTTTATAGATAACTATATCGAAGAACCATTTGATTTAAGTAACATATTATTTATTTTAACAGCAAATAATATAAATGATATACCACCAGCAATACTTGATCGTGTTGAATTAATTGAACTTAACAGTTACACAATATTTGAAAAAAAAGATATAGCCCAAAATTACATGTTACCAAGAATATTACTTGAAAACATGGTATATGACAGTAAAATAAAATTTAGTGATGAACTTTTATATTTCATCATCAATAACTATACAGAAGAAGCTGGGGTAAGAGACTTAGATAGAGTCTTATCATCTCTAGCTAGAAAAATAACTATTAACAATGTTAAAGTTTTAAATACAGAAAGAATAATTAAGTTACTTGGAACACCAAAATATCAAAAACTAACTATAAATGAAGATGAATATGGTGTAGTAAGTACTCTTGCAGTTGCAAGTATAGGTGGTATAGTTTCTAAACTTGAAGTAAGTCTAAATAAAGGTAGTGAAAAAATAACAATAACAGGTAATACCGGAGAAATTTTAAAAGAAAGTATTTTGGTATGTTTAACTATGCTTAAAAATAAGTATAAATATAATTTCCATAACCAAGATATTCACTTACATTTCTTAGATGCTTCGACTAAAAAAGATGGATCAAGTGGAGGATTACCTATTGCAGTTGCAATATGCAGTAGATTTGAAGAAAAAAAGATTCCCGAAGATATTGCATTTACCGGAGAAATTACCCTAAATGGAAGTATTTTAAAAATCGGAGGACTCAAAGAAAAGCTAATCGCTGCATATAATAAAAATATCAAAGTAGTTTATATACCTACATCGAATATGGATGATTTAAAAAATATTCCCAAAATAATTTTAGAACAACTTGAAATAATTCCGGTAAGTAATTTCAGTGAGGTATATACAAAACTATTTAAATAATGTATAATAATAAGGGAAGTGAAGTATGAATACATTAGAAATTTATAAAAACTTAAAAATAGTAAAAATAATTAATGAAATAAATGTTGATATAGAAAATGTAACAATAGATACAAGAAAAGTAGAAAAAGGATCATGTTTCATAGGTATAAAGGGAGAAAAAACAGATGGAAACTTGTTATATAAAAATGCTTTCGAAGCTGGTGCAAGCCTAGTTATCCTTGAGTATTTTGATGAATCACCAGAAAATATTAATTACCTAAAAGAAAATAACAAATCAGTTATTATAGTGCCATCAACAATCGAAGCATTAGGTTTATTGGCAAAACTTAAAAGAAGTGAATTTTTTAGTCCAGTAGTTGCTGTTACAGGTAGTGCAGGAAAAACTAGTACTAAAGATATGATTTATAGTGTTTTAAAAGAAAAATATAAAATACATAAAACAATAGGTAATCAAAATAATCATATTGGATTACCACTTACTATTTTATCACTTGATAAAGATAATGAAATTTTAGTACTTGAAATGGGAATGAATCACTTAAAAGAAATAAGTTACTTAACTAATATTGCCAAACCAGATGTAGCAGTTATAACTAATGTTGGAACAGCACACATAGGTAACTTAGGTAGCAGAGAAAATATCTTAAAAGCAAAATTAGAAATACTTGAAGGATTAAATCCGAATGGAACAGTTATTATTAATAATGATAATGACTTATTACATAAATGGTACTTAGAAAATAAAGATAATTATAAAATAATAACAATTGGTATTAATGAAGTCTCTGATTATATGCCAGTAATTATAGAAAAAGGTGAATGGGGAACAACATTCTCATGTAAAAATACCATTTATAAAGTACCAGTTGGCGGAGATCATTTCATCTATAATGCTCTTTCTGCAATTGCAGTTGCCAATTTATTTAATGTATCAACTAAAGAAATTCAAGATGGTATAATTAATTTTGAACTAAGTTCAAATAGAATGAGTGTAAGAGTAACTGAAGGTATAACTTTAATTGATGACTCATATAATGCTAATTTTGATTCAATGAGTTATGCTATTAAATATTTAACAAGCCTACCTGGAAGAAGGATCGCAGTTCTAGGTTCTATGAAAGAACTTGGTAAATTTTCAGAAAGCTTACATCGTAAAATTGGTGCTCTTGTTGCAAAAGAAAAGATTGATATTTTAATAACCGTCGGAGATGAAGCAAAATTTATCAATGAAGAAGCAATAAATAATGGTTATAATAAAGATACATCATATCATTTTGAAACAAATAAAGAAGCAATTGCTTTTATAAATAGTATTAAAAGAAGTGAAGATAACATTTTAGTTAAAGCAAGTAATTCACTAAATTTTAAAGAAATAGTTGATAATATAAAATAAAGAAAAGGAGTTAGTAATGAAACTACAATTTAAATTAGATTATAAAGATCCAAATACAATGGGAAGACTTGGAACAATTATATATAATGGAAAAACATATGAAACGCCAATGTTTATGCCAGTTGGAACTAATGCTACAGTTAAGACACTTTCTCCGGAAGAGCTAGTGGACATTGGTTCAGGTATAGTTTTAGCAAATACTTACCATTTATGGTTAAGACCCGGGGAAGATATCGTTTATAAAGCTGGTCAACTTCATAAATTTATGAATTATCATGGACCAATTCTAACAGATTCTGGTGGATTTCAGGTATTTTCCCTAGCAAAACCAAAAGATATTTCTGAAGAAGGAGTTAAATTTAAAAATCATTTAAATGGTGATAGTCTATTTCTAACACCAGAAAAATCTATTGATATTCAAACTAAACTAGGTAGTGATATCATGATGAGCTTTGATGAATGTGTAAAGTGGCCAAGTACTCATGAATATATGGAGCAAAGTGTAGAAAGAACATTACGCTGGGCAAAAAGAGGAAAAGCTGTAAAATGTGATAATGATCAATTATTATTTGGTATAGTTCAAGGCGGTGAATATCCAGATTTAAGACGTCATTGTGCTGAGGAATTAGTTAAAATGGATTTTGATGGTTATTCAGTCGGGGGAACATCTGTTGGTGAAGATAAGCCTACGATGTATAAAATGGTTGAATACTCAACTCCATATTTACCTGAAGATAAGCTTCGTTATCTAATGGGGGTCGGAGATCCAATTGATTTAATTGAAAATTCAATGCGTGGAATAGATATCTTTGATTGTGTAAGTCCAACAAGACTAGCAAGACATGGACATGCCTATACTAAGTATGGAAAAATCAATTTAAAAAATAGTAAATATAAAGAAGATTTTACTTCCATAGATGATTGTGATTGTTATGCATGTAAAAACTATACTAAAGCCTATATTAGACACTTAATCACTAATAATGAAACATTCGGAGCAAGATTACTTTCAATTCATAATATTTATTTCCTACATCAAATAATGAAAAATATAAGAATAAATATTAAAAATGGAACAATGAAAGAATATCGTGATGAATTTGTTAAAAATTATTATGGAGAAGCACATGAATAAAATAAATAAATATTCTATTACTGCATCTATAATAATTATAAGTGGCTTACTTATCGGTGTAACATCTTATAAAGTAATAAAAAAACATAATGATAAACTAATACTTGTCAAAGAAAAATATATTATTGAAAGAGCTGAAAAGTGCATAAACGAAGATAAATGTAAAAGTGATAAAGTTACTTTAAAAGAACTACAAGCTTTAAATTATATAAAAAAGGAAGTAAATCCAGTTACAAAAGAATATTATAATGAAGAATCATTCGTTACATATGAAAATAATGAATATGTATTTAAAAATATTCCTAATTAAATAAAGACTCATTTAGAATCTTTATTTTTTTTATTTATTCCTAGTATTCCACCTAAAGTACTACATAATAATAAAATCATATAATAAATAATTGATGTAATACTAAACTTGTTTATAAATAAATTTAGAATTATTAGTATTAATATAAGAAAACCACCAGTTTTTAACCCAACCACATACCCTTGCTTTAAAGCAAGATGTCCATTCCTAATACCAAGCATTAAAAACATAATACTATTAAATATAAATATTAATGCATTAGTTATAGTTTCATTTATACCGATTAAATTAAGTAAACTGCATATTATAATAAGCAATATTAAAAATATTAAATAATATCCAATATATTTTATAAAGTTTTTCAAAATTATCACCTAATAAATTATATTATATATTGTTTAAAATATTACTTATTAACCCATAATAACTATGGTGATATTATGAGTCTATTTATAGTTTTATTTAGAACAATATTTTTTTATTTCTTTGTTCTTATTTCATATCGTATAATGGGTAAAAGAGAAATAGGTCAACTTGGTGTTATAGATTTAATTGTATCTATTCTTATCGCAGAACTAGTTGCAATAAGTATTGAAGAGTATAAACAATCTTTAATGCTTACAGTAATACCCATAAGTATACTAGTTTTACTAGAAGTCTTATTTGCATTTTTTTCTATAAAAAGTAGAAAATTTAGATTATTATTTGATGGTAAACCATCATTAATTATAGCAAATGGTAAAATAAATTATAAAGAAATGATTAAGCAAAGATATTCTCTAGATGATTTACTTGTATCTCTAAGACAAAAAGAAATCAGAGATTTAAGTATGGTTGAATATGCATTCTTAGAACCAAACGGAGAATTATCGGTATTTAAATATAACTTCTTTAAATTACAAAGCCCATATCCTGCAGCATTAATATTAGATGGAGAACTTCAAAAAAGTGTAATAAAACATATTCATAAAACAGAAGACTATATTAAAGAAGAACTCTCAAAGAAAAACTTAACAGTTAAAGATATCTTTTATGCATTTTATAAAAATAAAAAAATTTATATCATAAAGAAAACCGACTTGAACTAAATTTTACACAAATTACTATTTTAATATTTTCATTTTTATGAATTTATGCTAAACTATTAATAGTAGGGTGATTGACAAATGAATAAATTTATAAAAAAAATAAAAAATAATCAAGTGTTATACGTATTAAGTATCTTAATAATAGGTATATTACTCTTGCTTATTGCAAGAATTACATATGCATATTTAGCTCCAAGAATACAAAGTGCACTAAGTAATATAACAACTATATCTGATACAGTAGATGATTTTAAATTGGAACTAGGGCAACCTCTAAGTCTAAATGCAACAGCAACAACACTACCAGAAAGTGGTTCAAATTTAGTGGTAACTTCAACAGAAATAGCAAGATTAAAAGCCAATAGTACAAAGAAAACAGCCAACTACAACTATTATTTATACTTACAAATTACTAATAACACATTTAAATATTCAGATGGA
This sequence comes from Clostridium sp. CAG:609, assembly GCA_000438075.1. Classification (GTDB taxonomy): domain Bacteria; phylum Bacillota_I; class Bacilli_A; order RF39; family UBA660; genus Onthocola_B. The sequence goes on from FR903546.1 coordinate 95,092, forward strand.
ACAACACCAGAAATAATACTTACAATAACAGATCCAAATGGTAATGAAATAACATCTTTAGATAATTTAACTTATGGAACATATAATGGTGTATCAGGTTTTGATGTAACAACTAAAACTGGTTTATTTGCTATCGCAAATAACTATGAAATAACATCAAACTCAAGCACAACATATACGGAACATGATTGGAATATTACACTTACATATCTAAATCTAAACATAGACCAATCAGGAAACTATGGCAATAGTTTTGAAACAAAGTTATATTTACAAAAAGAAGAAAAAGAATTAACGGCAACTGATGTCTGCCCAGGTAAATCATTAAATGATTGTGTTATTGCTCAATATACTGGAATAAAAAATTCTAATATATATTATCACGATTCTAACCTAACAAATGGAGCAGGGGATAACTCATATAGATATGCAGGTGCAAGTAATCAAGTAAATAACTATGTATGTTTTGGATCAAACGTAGCACCATGCCCAGCAGATAATCTATATAGAATAATCGGAGTATTTGGTGATAAAGTAAAACTAATCAAATCAGATTATGCAACGACAGCATTATTAGGTGCAGATGGAGATTACAGCAGGATGTATACTGCAAATAATTGGGATAATTCAGCTTATAAAGGTAACAATTTAGCTAATATAGCAGGATATACATGGAATTATAATGGATTATCAGACCATACAGGAAATAATCAATACGGATCAAATACATGGAGTACAAGTTTGTTAAATAAAACAAATTTAAATACAAATTTCATAACAAATATAGGAGCAGACTGGGCAGCCAAAATAGATACAACAACATGGAAAGTTGGAGGAAATACATGGGAAAATATAGGAACCCAACCAGCTAAAACAGCATATCAAAATGAAATAGTAAGTCCAGTAACAACAAATACAACTGATAATGCAACAACATATAGTGCAAAAGTTGGCTTAATGTATGTAAGTGATTATGGATTTGCAGCAGCACCAAGTGCATGGACAGCAAATTTAGACACTTATAATGGCGAAGCCATTAAAAATGTTAATTGGATGTATATGGGGCTGTATGAATGGACTATTTCCCGTTATGCGGGCTCTGACTATCTTGCGTTCGGTGTGTATAGCACCGGTAGCGTGTCTTACAACATTGCGACTTATGTGCTTGCTTTGCGGCCAGTCTTCTATCTCGCATCTTCCGTGAACTATGTATCGGGAAGCGGCACAGCCGCTGATCCTATTGTGGTAAACTAGGTCAGGCGGGGTGCAAAATAAAGATACAGCAAAAAAATACTACAAAATTTTAATATATTAATGAAAGGAAATGAAATAAATGAAAATATTATGTATAGGACATTCTAGCTGGGATATGACTGTTCCAGTAGACGATTATCCAGTAGAAAATACTAAATATAGATTTAGTGAAAAATATAGTGCTGGTGGTGGTCCTGCATCAAATGCTGCATATCTTCTTGGTAAATGGGGTATAGAAACAGTTATTGCAACCACTATTGGTTCTGATGACTTTGGAACTAAAATTAAAAAAGAATTTCAAGATATAAAAGTAAATACTGAATATATTGAAACAAACTATGAAAAAGAAACATCTTTCTCATTTATTCTTATTAATAAAAAGAATGGTTCAAGAACAGTATTTAATGTAGCAACAGAACATCCTGCATTAAAAAAACTTAACTATGACTTTACTCCGGATATCATATTTACAGATGGACATGATTATGGAGCAACCCAAAATGCTATAAGTAAATATCAAAATGCAATAAGTGTAATTGATGCTGGTAGAATAACCCCTGAACTACTTGAACTATGCAAGTATATTAAATATATTGTATGTAGTAAAGGTTTTGCAGAAACAGTAACAGGTATGAAATTTGATTTTAATAATCCTCAAAGCCTAGTAAATATTTATACTAAATTACAAGATAAATACCCAAATAGTAATTTAACAATAACCCTAGAAGAACATGGATGTCTTTATACATCAGGTAATGAAATAAAAATAATGCCCGGTTTAAAACTTACTCCGGTAGATACAACAGGTGCTGGTGATATATTCCATGGTGCATTTACTTATGGACTAGCTAATGGTTTTGATATGGATAAGATAGTGACATTTGCAAATATTGCAGCAGGCTTATCTGTTACTAAAATGGGTTCTAGATTATCTATTCCATCATTATCTGAAGTAATGGATTATTATAATGCTAGATTTAATGTTAGTGGCTTGCCACAGACTAATAATACTGGGGAAGCAAATAGTGCTAACTAGTAAGACACCTAAATTAGACCTACATGGTGAAATAGTATCTATGGTAGAGGTATTAGTTAACGAATTTATTGCTGATAACTTAAAAATGGGTTATAGTGAAGTAATAATAATTCATGGAAAAAGCACTAATATCTTGACAGAAGAAGTTCATAAAGTATTAAAAAGAAATAAAAATGTTAGAAAATACTATAAAAATAATTGGAATCTGGGGGAAACAATCGTTGAAATTAATGAGCAAAAATAAAGACTTTTGCTCATTTTTCATGAAATATTTGACAATTGGTGTTAAATTTGGTATAATTTAGCTCCAATAAGGAAATACTACGAATATATGAAAAATTTACACAAATTTGACAAAAAGTTAAGAATGTGGTATAATTTAATTGTTCGAGTAATTAGGGGGTATGGAAAAATGAAAGGATACGTTTTAGAATACGTCTGTGAAAATGAATTTAAAAAGTTAGAAAGAGCATTAAAGAAGTATAATATGTTAGCTTTTAAAAAGTTAAACTTCGATTATTATCCATCTTTAAGAAATGGTAACTTTGTAGGTGAATTAGTATCAGTAAATAAAAAGAATGGTACTGAAACTTATGAATTAAAATTACCAAGTGATAAGATGTTTGCTCAAATTCATGGTGAAGTTAAATTAGTATATACTGTTCATAAAAAAGATGAAGTAGTAGTACTTGAAACAATTACACCATCAGAAATACTTTTAGAAGGTCACAGATCAGAACTTACAACTTATAAAGGAATAATGATTTCAAAAGCAAACGCATCAAAAGACATGTTTAAAATTGATTTATTAAATATGTTACAAGATAAATAATATAATGTTTATGAAACTTAAGCGAAGGGGGTTGCTTAAGTTTTTTTAATATTTGAAGAAAAAGGGTTGCATATGAGGGAAATTTGTGGTAATATTAATATTGTCATGGACCTCTAGCTCAGTTGGTTAGAGCCCCCGGCTCATAACCGGGTTGTCGCAGGTTCGAGTCCTGCGAGGTCCACCATTATATGCAGGCGTGGCGGAACTGGTAGACGCGTTAGACTTAGGATCTAATGGAAAATTCCGTGGGGGTTCAAGTCCCTTCGCCTGCACCAATTAGTTTATAATGCAAATTGTTGCATATAATAAAAAATGGGAAATACTTAACTTGCTATGTTGAGTACTTGCCATAAATGTGATTGGTACTCAATCTAGTTTATGATTGAGTACTATTTTTTTATAATTAAAATCATCAAGGATATAATTAATAAAATGATGATTATTATTAGAAATATAATTAATAAATCTTTTTTCTTCATAATCTATCAAGCCTCCTTCCTTTTTTAGAAGTTGGCAAGTACTCAACAGTTAAAATTTCCCATGAATATAATTATACTATTCGTAAACATGCTAGTCAAGCGAACAATTTGTGAAATTTTAAATCAATCTAAAATAATAAAATTAGTGTTTGACAGTATGTAAAAGATATAATATATTATTAGTGTCATCAGCAATAAAAAGATGATTAATATAAGAAAAGTAATTAATAAAAATGAACAAGAAAGTCAATCGAAAATGGTTGATTTTTTTGTATGCTTGATATAGAATATAACCCGAGGTGAAAAGCTATGAACCAAGGAATAAATGAAATATTAATTGAGTTTGTTAATACTATGATACAAACATTTCCAAAAGATGATTTAGTATTACTAAATAATAATTTAAAGAAACTAAATATTGTTACAAGAAGTTTTAAGTTATCTAATGTTTTAAAACATGAAAATACCGGAGCACAATGGATACCAGAAAAAAATAGAATTGAAATATCTTTACAAAACTATAGAAACACTATTAACCATGAACTATTGCATGTTGCAAGTACATATATTAGTGATAATAATATGATTCATTGTGGTTTTTATAAATATTTAAATGAACATAGTAACATCGGAGAATCAATTAATGAGGGATATACCCAATACCTAGCAGAAAAATACTTTACTAAGTATCCTATATTAAAAGCCTATACATATGAAAAACAAATAGCTTCTGCTATAGAATTAATAATTGGAAGAAAATTAATGCAAAAACTATATTTTAATGCAGATTTAAATGGATTAGTATTATCTTTAGAGAACTTTGAATCAATCGATAATATATATACATTTTTAAATAAAATGGATTATGTAACAAAAACTAAAAAAGATAAAAGAATAATCAGCGTATTAAAAGAAATAAATTATTTTGTAACAAGCATGTATCTTAGAAAAGTTATGAAAGAAAATAAAGATATAGACATAAAAGATCTAATAAAAAGAATGCTTCCATTAATAATGGTTCTTCCTAGTCAAATGACTATAGATAAAGTGGCATATAAAATAAATGATGATAATGAAGTATTTAGTATAATAAATAATGTCTATAATGAATTTCAAAACAAATCAACAAAAAATTTTAAAAAATGATAAAAAATTACAAAAAAAATCAATTTTCACAAAAACATCACATAAATATCACAATTGAATAGTAACATGTATATCGGAGGTTGAAAGAAGTATCAACACATGATGTTTATTAATCATTAACTCTTTTACAAACCTTTCTATAATATAAATTATAGTCTTATAGTTCCTACAATATTAAGTATTAAAGTTTTCTTTTAAATATGTAAACAATATAAACGGTGTTGGTATGGAGCCTCCATGATGGAATTTCTTCCATCTTTTTTTTGACTAAATTTACCAAACGAATGTATTGACACAATAACAAATGTATAGTATTATAGATACATCGTTTAAAAAGAGTTTTATGTATTAGAAACCTCGATAATATTTACAATTTTAGAAATACATGATACAATATTATCGGATTAAAATATGAAAGGGTGGTTACGATGGATAACAAAACAACAATCTTCAATGTATTAGAGTTACGACAAGAATTAATTCTTATGACCCTAAATGAAGTAATCGAAGCATTAGAATTTAAAGGATACAATGCAACAAATCAAATAGTAGGTTATCTTTTATCTGGGGATAGCAAATACATCACAACATTTGCCGATGCTAGAAAGAAAATTTGTGCATTTGATAGAAGTGAAGTCTTAAGAGCAATCATTAATGGGTACTTAGGAAAATGAAAAGATATATAGGTTTAGATTTAGGGACAACTACATTAGGTGTTTCCATAACAGATAAAACAAATACACTAGTAAGTCCAGTTAAATTAATTAAATTTAAAAGGGAAAATTATGATTTTGCTTTAAATGAGTTAATCAAAATTGCAGAAGAAAAAAAGGTTAAAGACTTTGTTTTAGGTCTTCCAAAGAATATGGATAATTCTCTAGGTTTTGCAGCAAATCGAAGTCTTAATTTTAAAACAATGCTCGAAGAAAAAGGCTTCAATGTTTATCTTGAAGATGAAAGATTAACCACCGTCGAAGCTCTAAATATTATGAAAAATAATGGAATGAAAAACATTAAAGAAAAAGAAAAAACTGATATCTTATCAGCGGTATTAATACTTGAAACATTTTTAAAGAGGGAAAAATATGAAAAATAAATTAGTAATTGATAATAAAAAGAAAGACACATATAAACCATTATTAAAAATAAAAACAGATGATGAAGAGTATATCATCTATACTAAAAATGAACAAAATAAACTAGGGGATACCATTTGTTATGTATCAAGTTATAGTTTTAATGATGGAACTCAAAGACTTGAAACAGTTGATGATGTTACCTTAGAAATGTTAGATAATATATTTATGCAAGTAGAAAATTTAGTGAATAAAAAGGAAAGTAGTGATTAAGATGAAAAAGAAAAGAAATAAAAAAATAATAATTATAATAAGTTCTGTTGTGGGGTCAATTCTTATTTTAGTGCTTCTATTTATGTTTTTATTGTCCCCTGCAGGTAAAAGTAATAAAGCAATAAATTTTGAAGTTAAAAAGGGTGAAAAAACAGAAGTGATCGTAGGTAACTTAAAAAGTGCAGGATTAATACGTAGTAAGTATGCATCACTAATATATATGATTCTAACTAACAACAAAAACTTACAAGCAGGTTCTTATGAACTATCAAAAGATATGTCTGCAACAGATATTATTAAATCGATTAACAATGGAAATATAAAAGAAGTTAAGAAACCTAGTGTTAAAATAACATTTAAAGAAGGTACAACTCTTAAAAACTACATAAAACAAATAAGTGAAAAAACAAATGTAGATTATGATGAAGCAATTAAAAAATTAAATGATGCATCTTTCTTAAAAGGCTTAATAGCTGATTATTGGTTCTTAACACCAGATATACTAAATACTGATATATATTATCCACTTGAAGGATATTTATTCCCAAATAGTTATGAATTTTATAAAGAAACAACTATTGAAGAAGTAATAAAGAAAATATTAAATGAAACAAAGAAAAAATTAGATCCCCTAAAGGACAAAATTGAAAATGATAAACATAGTATTCATGAACTATTAACAATTGCATCAATTGCCGAAAAAGAAGCTAATTCATATGATGATAGAACTAAAGTAACTCAAGTAATTTACAAGAGATTAGACTTAAATATGGCACTTGGAATGGATGTTACAAGTTACTATGGAGTTCAAAAAGAAATGACAGAAACAATCACAAAACTTGACTTAAATGACAAAAACCCTTATAATACTAGAGTTACTTCGTTTATTGGGCTTCCTGTAGGTCCTATTTGTAATCCTAGTATTGATAGTATCAAAGCAAGCTTAAATCCAGCTGATACAGACTATGTTTACTTTGTAGCAGACGTAGCAACTGGTAATGTTTATTTTGCAACTGATGAAAAGGGATTCAATGAACTTGTAACAAAATATATAAAGTAAGGTGAGAATTATGAAAGAAAACATAATGGAAATGGAAAAATATGCAAGTGAAAATAATGTTCCAATAATTGAAAAAGATTCAATAGCTTTTATTATGAAGTACATTAAGAAAAACAATATTAAAAATGTATTAGAAATTGGAAGTGCAATAGGTTATTCAACAATTTTAATGGCTTCATCCAATCAAGATACGATTGTTACCACAATTGAAAGAGATGAAACAAGATACATGGAATGCTTAAAAAACGTTAAAAAATGTGGAATGGAAAAAAAGATTAACGTTGTGTATCAAGATGCATTAGAATTAAATTTATCTGAAGATTTAAGATATGACTTAATATTTATTGATGCAGCAAAAGGGCAATATATTAAATTTTTTGAAAAATACAAAAATTTCTTAAATCCAAATGGAACAATAATCACTGATAATATTAATTTTCATGGTTATGTAGGGCAATCAAGCAAACTAGACAAAGGTAATTTAAAAAGTCTTGTGGAAAAAATCGAAAAATATATTGAATTTTTAAAGACTAATCCAGAGTTCGATACTAAATTTTATGATATCGGAGATGGACTTTCTGTAAGTACTTGGAAAAATGAATAAACTAGTTACTGTAACAAACAAAGAAATATTAAGTAAATTAAAAAAAGAGGATGTAACAAAAGTTTATCCTCTTAGATTTTTTTCCGTAGGATATAATGAATATTTTGATATATCTGAGATTGATGATTTTTGCCTTATAAATAGAATATTAACAGATGATGATTTAGATAAGTTAGATAATATCTTAAAAAATAGTAATATAAAAGGAATATTGTTTGATGACCTTGGAGTATTAGATATAATAAAAAATTTAAATATAACCAAAATATTTATCGGAGACCACATCAATAATAATGTATCATCCATTAATTATTATCTAGATTATGTTGATAGCATTGTGGTATCTTCGGATATTACATATGATGAAATAAAGTATATTACAGAGCATGTTAAAAAAGATGTAGTTATTTATACATTTGGTCTAAAAGCTTTAATGTATTCAAGACGTAATTTACTCGATAATTATGAAGAGTATTATAACTTAGAAAAAGATAATGAAATAAATACATCAATTAATGATAAATACTTTAAAGTAATTGAATCAAATTTTGGTACAAGGATTTATGCATATCCATTTTATTATGATGAAAGATTAAAAAAGTTAGATCATGTTTTATATAATTGGTATGATGTAAATACTTTAGATAATGATAAAATAATTAGTGTTATAAACGATGATTTAAGTAATGTTCCAGTAAGCAATATTTTCTTAAATAAAAAAACTGTATTTAAGGTAGGTGATTTAGATGCCTGAGTTACTTGCACCCGCTGGGGATTTTGAAAAAATGAAGTATGCATTCCATTATGGTGCAGATGCAATTTATTGTGGTGGACAAAATTATTCTCTGAGAGCAAATGCTAAAAATTTTACTCTTGAAGAATTAAAAGAAGCAGTTACGTATGCTCACAACATAAATAAAAAAATATATGTAACAGTAAATATTGTCTTTCATGATGAAAATTTAGATGGTTTAAAAGAATATCTAATTTATTTAGATAAAATAAATATAGATGGAATTATTGCAAGTGATATAACAGTCATAAAATTAGTTCAAGAATTAAAACTTAAATTTAGTGTATGTTTATCAACTCAAGCAAGTCTTTTAAATAGTAGAGCAGTTAAGTTTTGGCAAAGTCTTGGAGTTACCAGAGTCGTTCCTGCTCGTGAAGCAACACGTGAAGACTTAAAAAGAATATCTAAAACTGGTATTGAAATTGAAACATTTATCCATGGGGCAATGTGTACATCAATTAGTGGTAAATGTATTTTATCAAATTATGTAACCAATAGAGATTCAAATCGTGGTGGTTGTGCTCAAATTTGTCGCTGGGAATTTACATCTCAAGATAAACCAAATTTTACAATAATGCCAAAGGATTTAAACATGGTTCCCTTTATTAAAGAAGAAATGGGCATGGGTGTTAAATCGTTTAAAATTGAAGGAAGAATGCGTTCGATATACTATATTGCAACAGTGATTTTATCATATAGAAAAATGATTGATGCCGCAAATAACAATACATTAACTAAAAGTGATGAAGAATATTACTTAAAAGTTTTAAATCGCTGTGCTAATAGAGAATCAACACCACAATTTTTTGATAAATTGCCAGGTGTTAATGAAGAGTATTGGCAAGGTCGTACCGAAGTATCAAATCAAGATTTTCTAGGACTCGTTTTAGATTATGACGATGAAACAAATTATGCCACTATTGAAGTAAGAAATTATTTCAAAAAAGGCGATGAAGTTCAATTTATTGGTCCGAATATAGAAACATTTAATTATAAAATTAATAAAATATATAATGACCAAGATGAAATAATTGATGTATGTAGACATCCAAAAAGTATAATTAAAATAAAAGTTTCAAAAAAATTAAACAAATTTGACATGATGAGGGTAAAAGTATTTGACAAAATCACAAAATTATAGTATGATTATGAACTGTAAATTGAAATAAAAAAGGAGATTGAAATTTATGAAAAAAGAAAATACATTTATAATGACAGCAGAAGGTTTTCTAGAAGCTGAACAAGAACTAAATGAACTTAAAAATGTTCGTCGTCCAGAAGTAATAAAAGCTTTAAAGGAAGCAAGAGCTCTAGGAGATTTATCTGAAAATGCTGATTATGATGCAGCTAGAAATGAACAAGCTATAATTGAAGCAAAGATACAAGAATTAGAATATAAACTTGAACACGCACAAATTATTGATAATAAAAATAAGTCAGCAATCAACTTAGGTTCAACAGTAACTATTGAATATGATGATGGTGAAGAAGAAGAATACAAAATAGTTGGTTCAATGGAAGCTGATCCATTTGATAATAAGATATCAAATGAGTCACCTTTAGGAATTGCTTTACTAAATCATAAGGTTAATGATGAAGTAAATGTTGAAAGTCCAAATGGTGGATATTCAATAAAGATTAAAAAAATAGCATAAATTCTTGTAAAAAAGCAATTTGTATATTATAATATAACAAACGAAAGAAGGAAAATTATGAAAAACAAACATGAAATTGAAATTAAACTTGAAAAAGAATGGGTATCTGCACTGGATGCTGTATTCAAAAAGAAAAACAAAGAAGTTACAATCGATGGATTTAGAAAAGGTGCTGCACCAAAAGATATGTATATCAAAAAATTTGGTATTGAATCTTTATATAGTGATGCAGTAGATGCATGTATTAATGTTGCATATAAAAAAGCTTTAGAAGATAACAAATTAATACCAGTTATTGAACCACTTGTTGATGTAACAGGAATTAGTGATACAAACGTAATCTTTAAGTTTACTATTATTACTAAACCAGTTGTAACACTAGGAGAATACAAAAACTTAAAAGTTAAAAAAGAAAAAGCAGTTGTTACTGATAAAGAAGTAGATCATGAAATTGAACATATGAGAAGTCATATGGCTGATGTTGTAGTAAAAGAAAACGGTGTTGTAGCTGAAGGAGATACTGCAGTAATTAGTTTTGATGGGTTTGTTGATGGAAAAGCTATCGAAGGTGGAAAAGGAGAAAACTATCCACTAGAAATTGGAAGTCATTCATTTATACCAGGCTTTGAAGAAGGCGTAATTGGAATGAAAAATGGTGAAGAAAAAGAATTAAACTTAAAATTCCCAGAAAACTATGTCGAAGACTTAAAAGGAAAAGATGTTACATTTAAAGTAACAGTTAATGAAATTAAGACAAAAGTATTACCAGAAATGGATAAAGATTTCTTCATAGACTTAGGTTATGATGAAGTTAATACTCTAGATGAATTAAAGAAAAAAGTAAAAGAAGAATTAACACATGAAAAAGAACATTCTCTAGAAGATGCTCACTTAGACAAAGTATTAGAAAAAGCAGCTGAAAATACTAAGATGGAAATTAATCCAGAAATAGTTGATGAAGAAGTAAAAAGAATGATTAACGAATATGCAAATCAATTAAAAATGCAAGGAATGGATTTCAATGAATTCTTAAAGATGACTGGCTCTAAAATGGAAGATATAACTAATCAAATGAAACCAGAAGCTGAAAAACGTGTTAAATATCGTTTTATGTTAGAAGCTATCGCTGAAAAAGAAGACTTAAAATTCACAAAAGAAGAACTAGAAAAAAGACTTGCTGAAATAGCAGAATCTTATGGTGTTGATAAAGAAGAAGTATTAAAATCATTTGGTTCACTAGATGTAGTTGAATATGATATGAAGATGCATAAAGCATTAGAAATATTAAAAGAAAACAACTAATAATTAAAGACTCAAAAAAAAGAGTCTTTTTTATTTAGACTCTTTAACGAATTACATAAATTAATATACCTGCGACAACACTTGCAACCATAATGATAAGCATCATCCAAGTAGCTATTTTTTGTACTTTTTTATTCAAAATTTTTTCACCACTTTCTTTTTCTATATATAATTTATCATAATTTTAAATAATTTGCAATATAATTAAGTGGTGATAATAATGTGGACAAGCTTAAATAAGAAGATTTATTTACTTTTAGTATCTATTTTAACAATTGGTATTATCTGTGGTATAGTATTTGTAATTATGCTTGATGAATCAACTAAAGAAATAGTATTTTTAAATATTAATGAATATTTTCAAAATATAAATGATACAAATATTAATAGCTTAATACTTCATTTAATATGTATATCAAGTATTTTAGTTCTAAGTATATTTTTACTCGGAGGTCCTATTATAATATTTTATTTATTTTATAATGGATTTACCCTAGGTTTTATAATAAGTACCCTGACAAGTATATTTAGTTTAAAAGGATTACTTTATTCAATTATTTATATTGTTATAACTAAACTTATATTTTTGATATTATTAATAATTATAAGTTGTAATTTATTTAAATTAATAAAATTTATTATAGAAAAAATAGTATATAAGAAAAATAATGATGATTCCATATACTTTTATTTAAAAAAAGTATTATTATTTATTGGGATTATTACTATAAATGACATAATTTTGTATTTTGGAGGTATAAAACTCTTAAATCTCTTTAATTTTTTGTTAATTTAATATATAATATTAGATGTGATGTTTATGGAAAAAGTTATTATTGGAATATCTGGTGGTGTTGATTCAGCCGTCGGAGCATATTTGTTAAAAAAACAAGGTTATGAAGTTGAAGGATTATTCATGAGAAATTGGGATAGTACAATTAACAATGATGTACTTGGTAACCCGAATGATTTTATGGATATCTGTCCTCAAGAAAAGGATTATAACGATGCCCTTAAGTTATGTGAAGAATTAGGTATCAAACTTCATAGAATTGATTTTATCAAAGAATATTGGGATTATGTTTTTACTTACTTTTTAGAAGAACTAAAAAAAGGAAGAACACCAAATCCAGATATGTTATGTAATAAATATATTAAATTTGATTTATTTATTAAAGAAGCTAAAAGACTTGGAGCAGACTATGTTGCAACAGGTCATTATGCACGTATTGAAAATGGTAAACTTCTTAGAAGCGTTGATTTAAATAAAGATCAAACCTACTTTTTAGCAGATGTGAAAAAAGAATGTTTTAAGAATGTATTATTCCCAGTAGGAAACTATACAAAACCTGAAATTAGAAAAATTGCTGAAGAAAATAATTTAAATGTTGCTCATAAGAAAGATTCAACGGGTATATGTTTTATCGGAGAAAGAAATTATCAAAAATTTGTAGAAAACTATTTAAAACCAAATCCAGGTGATATAGTTGATGTTGAAACAAAAAAAGTTATTGGTCGTCATACTGGATTAATGAATTATACGATTGGTCAAAGAAGAAATGTTGGCTTAAGTGGTAATGAACTAAGACATTATGTCTGTGGTAAAGATGTTAAAAATAATATTTTATATGTAGCATTCGGTGAAGACAACAAATATTTATTAAGTGATGAATGTATAATTGATAATGTTAATTTTATAAGTAATGAGCGACCTACATTTTGTACTGCGAAATTTAGATATAGAGATGTTGATCATGCAGTAAGTCTTGAATACCTTGAAAATAACAAAATCAGAGTTAAATATCCGGATAAAGTCAAGGCTGTAACACCAGGTCAAGCATGTGTTTTATACCTCGGAGAAGAATGCCTTGGCTGTGGTTTTATCGACACTGTCAAAAATAATGATGAATTTTTATGGTATTTACACTAATTATGCTTGATTTTAACTGTTAAGTTATGTATAATTAGTATGTAAACAATGAAAAGGATAGTGAAAAATATGGATAGATTAAATGAATTATTACAAGAATTAGGATTATCAAAGGTTAAATTAGCTAAATATTTAGGAGTATCACGTCAGATGGTATATAATTATTTAGTATTAGATAGCCTAGATAAATGGCCAAAAGAAAAGAAGGTATTATTACTTCAACTACTTGATATAAAAGATGGAAGTAAAAAAAGTATAGAAAGTATAACAGTTGATACTGATTATTTAATGGAAGTTGAAAAAAGATTAAACAATGCAATTAAACAATCAAATAGTGGTGACTCAGTAATTGATATGGCTGGACTTACAAAAGAAAATAAAACTTTGTTAAGTGACTTTATCTTCCTTATCAAAGAAAAGCTTGAAGATAACGCAGATGAAAATTCATCAGCTATAAAATACATGTATTATATGCTTCAATCAATGGATAATATTCCAGAAATAAAATACATAATGGGTTACATGGCAAAATCAAACGGATTTATTAAACCTGAAGAATATGCTTTTGATGAAGATAAACAATTTATATTCGAAGGAATACTTTATTCTGCTTTAACACTTTATAACAATGGTGGAGCATCAAAAAGTAAATTAGCAGAAAGTCACAAAAGATTCATTCAAGAAATCGAACAAAAAAATGAAGAAAAATTAACAAGAACTCAACAACTAAGTACAGTTAAAATTCAAGCACTACGAGAACTTGGATATAACGATATAAATGCTGAAAATGCAGCGGAAGTATTTGAAAAAATGGCAGAAATTCAAACTAGAAAAGTTTAATGAGGTAAGTTATGAAAAAAAGTAAAAAACAAACAATATTAATAATAGTATTAGCAATAATAGTTATCACACTAGGTATCGTTTTATTTATAAAAAAAGGTATACCACTAAATTCAAATAGTTCTGTTGTAACAGAAAGTTACAGTTATCTTGGAAACAATGATTTACAAAAATGTGGTGGTCTTGTAACATATAGCAAAGATGAAGTTACAAATAAAAATTTAAGTGAAGAAACAAAAATATGTCTTGCATATAACAAAGTGAATAAAGATGATATTGAAGAAGTAAAAATTGATAAAACGAAAAAAGAAAATATTTGTAAGCTTGATGATGAATTAATATTTGCAACAGATAATTATGAAGATAAGATTTGTACATTAACTAAATTAAATAAAGATAAAGTTAATAATGAATATAAAAATATGTTTGGAAGTGATATTTCTGAATATAAACAATTTCAATATGATGGAGCAACAATTTGTTATGTAAAAGATGATGCATATTATTGTGGTTTATCTGAAACTTTTACATATTCAATCGGAGCAGAACCTCACACTTATAGAGCAATCAAAGATGCCTATAAAAAGGGTGATGAATTAATAATTTATGATTATTTCTTAAAAGTTATTAATGATGAATGCTTTACATCATACATGGACACTACAAAAAATGATAAATGTAGTACAAATTATAGCGAACTAACAAATAAAGATATGACATACAAGTTCTTAAAGAAAAATGGTACACTATATAAGCATACATTTAAAAAAGATGGAAAGAGTTATTATTGGGTATCATCAAAACCGGTTAATTAGGAAGGAAATTCTTTCCTTTTTATTTACAATTAAAAATTTTTTTGATATGATATTAATAGAGTAGAGAGGATTTATTATGGATAGTGAAAAAATAAGTGGAGTAGAACCTACTATAAATAGTTCTATGAATAATGAAAGTGAATTTATGGACTTTCGAGAAAAAAAGAATAAAAAGAAAGGATTAATAACTGGTTTAGTAGTTATATTTATTATATTACTGTTGGGAATAGTTACATTATTTTTTATAAAAAATAATTATAATGCTGAGAAATTCTTAGATAAAACAACAACAAATTTAAATAATAGATTAGATAAGTTTATTGACACAATAGATTTAACAAATATTATAAAGACAGAAGGACCTACAGAAACAACAGGTAAAATTAAGTTTGAAACAAATTCTATTGAACTTCGTGATTTAAATAATATAGCATTAGAATATAATGCATCAACTGATTACAAAAATAAATATTTAGATTATGATTTAACATTAACTCAAGGAGAAAAAGCAAGTATAAATCTAGGATTTTCTGTAGATAATGAAAGATTATATTTAAGAAGTAAAGATTTAACAGATAAAGAATATTATATGGATATGGCAAGTGATACAAATGAACAACTATCAAATATCGAAGAATTAATGACATCACTAAGTGAAATTACAAACAAAGATAATATTAAATATATAATAAAAAGTTATTTAAATAGTTTTAATAAAGCATTAAAAGAAAGTATTGTATCAACAAAATATAATGGTTTAAATGTAACATATACGTATGAAATAAATGATTTAAACAAAGAAAAAATAAATAATATATTTATCAATTCAATAAAAAATGATAAAAAATTAATGGATTTATTCAAATATTCTGAAGAAGATTTAAATAACATGAAAGAATCATTTGATAATTGTAAAATTGAATTAACAATCAACATGTTAAATAATAATTTAAAAGAATTTAAGTTTACCATTGATGATAATACTTATCATGGAGAAAAATTAAGTGATAGTAAAATAAAAGTTACTGTGCCAAATGATAACAATTATCTTGAAATTGAATATGATGATAAAAGAATTGGTTTTACATATTATGAAGATAATAAAAGTACAGATCAAATAATACTTGAAAGCACAAATGATTTTATTAAAATTAATTACTCATATGACTCAGTAACGTTTGACTTAGATCTAAGTGATAAAGCATTAAAAGCCAATCTAAAAAAAGAAGGTCTAACAGCAAATGCAGATTTCAAATTTGAATCTAATTCAAAACAAACTACCACTGGAACAATAGCTATTAATGTAAATGGTGATAATATCAAACTAATAATAAACAATAGCATAAATTATAAAGATAAAATAACTAAAAAAGATGCAAATGGTGCAACTAATTTTGCAAATATATCAAATGAAGAAATTACAAGTATTATGTCTAAATGCTATGAAAAATTACAAGAATTTGATGTTTTAAACTTAATTAATAATCTAGCTGGTTCATTATCAAAAAATGAAACTAATATAGATACAATATTCTAAGCACTTTATGTGCTTTTTTTCATTTCATCATAAAGTTTCAAACTTTGTTCATTTACATATTTTATTTCTTGTGATAAAATTATTAATAAGGTGGTAAGTAATATGAATAATGATATACTAGTAATAATCAATTGGTATGAAGAAAATATAAACAATTTAGATCATGCTCTAGAAAGGTTAAATGAAGTATTTAAAAATATAATAATTTGTAATAGATCAAATATTTTAATACCAATAAAAAACTTCAAAGTAATAAAATCTGATGATTATAATGGCTTTTTAAATGAAATAAATAGTTATATAAATGAATTTAATATCCAAGTTAAATCATTAGTATTCGTAGATGATATAATTAATACAACATATGATGATATAGTAAAATGTGGTATGGAAGCCATTGAAAATAAATATAAAATAATTCAAGGATTTAATGATAATTACTTATTTGGAGAAAAATTTATAAATAATTTATTTAATATGCTATTTAATACTCGTTTTAAGAGCGTTTTACCAGACATTAAGGCAATTAATATAGATTTATATAAAAGTCTCTTAGAAAAGATAAATAAAGACGATTATAACACTAATAATTATTTAATAACTGCAGTTAATGAAAATATTCATATAAAAGAAAAAAATATAAAGACAATATGGCGAAAAAATCAAAAAAGAGTAGGGTGGAGTAAAGAAAGGGCATTACCCTATCTAAAGTTTGGGAATGGACTATTTCCCGTTATGCGGACCTTGCCTTTTATGTGTTCTATGTGTATTACACCGGTTTCGTGCTCAACAGCAATGCGTTTAATGCGTACGGGGTGCGCCCAGTCTTCTATCTCTCATCTTCCGTGAACTATGCATCGGGAAGCGGCACAGCCACTGATCCGATTTTGGTAACTTAATACTGGACAGTTTTGAAAAACAGCTAATAAAATAAGGTAAAAGTTGAAAAGTAATAAAAGTCATGATTTTTAATTAATTTCATGTCTTTTTTTCATGCTGAAAATAGGCAATATAAATTACCTTTTAAAAAGTTGTAAATAATGATTTAAAGCTAAGCGTCATACAGAGTGAAATTAATAGGGAGTCTAAAATACCTTTTACAATTTTGTGCTGATGCCATTTTAAAAAGCAATAAACCAGTTTTAAATCTTGATATTACTCTATGGGATCTGGTTGAATTTGTACCTTTTCTTGTTGGTGTTATTCCAATTTTTCTATAACAAGCACTGTTTTTTGAAACTTCCGTACCAAGACATGTTAAAAAAATACTAGCAATACATACTAGAGAATATAAGTTATCAAATGCATGTATCTTTTTTATACCACTTTCTTCTAAATAAAATCCATTTGTTTTTTGAGATTTAAATAAGAATTCAATAGAACCAAATCTGTAACCATAATATATTTTAGCAAGTTTGGGTCTTCCGTTGGTAATTAAAAGCCATGCTTCTTTATGATTTTTACTTTTACAATATGCTAGATTAAATATATATTTTTTTCTGGTAAATTCCAAATTGTGGTAAAGTTTGGATGCGTGAACAAGATGTGGTAAATCTTTAATTGGCATCCAAACTTTATGATCTTCTGGGTATTTTTGATAAAAAACTTTTAAGTTTGATTTGCATCTAAAAACAAATATATCTCCTAAGCTATCAATGTATTGCATTAAGGGAAACAAATTACCAAACCATCTGTCTGCAAGAAAGATGATGTTAGCATCTGGAATATATTTTTTTATTAAGTTGTGGCAATATAAAATTCCTTTTTTTAAATTAATCATTTTAAATGCTTCACCACTTTCTTCATCTTTTTTTCCAAGAAACACTTCAAAATAAATTGGAATACCTTGCTTTCCAATTCTTACAGTAAACATCAATATGGTAAAGTGGTCTTTATCATAAGAATGATCAAACGAAATGTGAATGTTCCTATCTTCATGAGACAACTTATATTTTGATAAAACTTCATTTACAATATCATCAAACAGCTTATGAAAAGTATAGTGATGATTATGTAATGTTCGATAAATTCTTTTGTGAATAGAATTCAAATATATAGAGGAATTTAATTCTTTAAAATATTCAGTTGCTATTTTAACATAGTTAACTGATTGTGCCTGAATCATTGAATAAAACATTCCCGGAACAAAGTTAAGTAGTGTTTTTGATTTTGTAAATTTTTTAAAAAAATTAGAAAATCCCTTTACAATTGTGTTATTGTTATTATATAATTTAGACATGTGACAGCTCCTTTTATTTTTTTTGATATTATAATTATAACAATAGTTGTCACAATTGAAAAGCACCAAATCGGTGCTTTTTTAGATAAACGAAAGATTTGATATAAAATATATACCGAAAACTCAAATTAAAAACTGTCCAGTAATAAGATCAGAATAAACTAGGATCGGACATGCCTGTCTAGCGCGTCCGCGTGCTAGGTCAGGCGGGGTGCAAAATAAATGTGAAGTGAAGAAATTGGCGTGGTGGAAGACCCCAACTGCCGCATCTCGCGGTTTGAGCGAGCCCATTAACTTAACTGTGTCTTTTAAAGAAATATATGTATAAATTAACGTAAAATAGATGTAAATGTTATTGCATCTGTTTTTCTTTGTTGTTATAATGAAGTTGAAAGGAAAAGAAATTATGCAAAAAATATTAGAGTGTCAAAACTTATGTAAGAGTTTTGGAAAAAAACAAATTTTAAAAGATGTTTCATTTGAGATTGATGAAAAAGATATACTTGCCTTTATTGGTCCGAATGGTTCTGGTAAAACTACCACGATAAAATTAATACTTGGTTTACAAAATATTGATAGTGGTTCTGTTAAAATTAATGGATATGATGTTGAAAAAGACTTTGTTAAATCAATTGAAAAAGTCGGAGCTATTGTTGAAAATCCCGATACATATATGTATCTAAGTGGTTGGCAAAATTTAAAACTAGTTGCAAACCTATATAAAGGAGTAACTGATGATGATTTAAAAACTATAGTTCAAACTGTAGGTCTTGAAAATCGTATTCATGATAAAGTAAGTAAATACTCATTAGGTATGCGTCAAAGACTTGGTATAGCTAGAGCCTTAATAAATAAACCTAATTTATTAGTTTTAGATGAACCCACAAATGGATTAGACCCTGAAGGAATCAAAGACTTAAGAATACTTTTAAAAAGATTAGCTAAAGAAGGAATGGGTGTCTTAATATCAAGTCATAACCTAGCAGAACTAGAAAGCTTTTGTAACAAAGTATTAATCATTGATAATGGAGTTATCTTAGAAAAAAGTGAAGTTAAGAAATTTAAAGATAATAATAATAAATATTTATTCAAGGTAGATAATACTAAAAATATAAAACTTGATGGAATGTATGAAGTTACTAAAACTACATTTTGCATTAATGGAGAAAAAGAGAGTATTGCAAGTATCATTAAAACATTAGTTAATGAAGATATAAAAATATATGAAGTAACATTAACTGAACTTACTTTGGAAGAAGCATTCTTAAAGAAAACCGGAGGTATGAAAAAGTGATAAAGCTAATTAAAAATGAAATAACTAAATTACTACATAAAAAAAGTATTTATATAGTTTTAATAATAACAGCAATGTTTATGGTTTTAGTATCATTTATAAATTCAAAAGACGCAAGTTACTCTTATGATCCATCAGTTTATTATGATCCATCTGATCCAGATCCAGTAGCCAAGGAAATGAATGAATACTATAAAAAATATAAATCAAGTGATTGGCAAGCATATAAATTAGATGATTTTTATCTGGTAGCAAGTTCTTATTATAATGAAAAGAATAATGAAGAATACAAATTAGAATATGAAAAATATAAAGAAGCCTTTAAAAATAATGATTGGAAATACTTTGTAAATACTGATTTAGCGAAAGGAAAAAATGACTTAGAAATATTAAAGACTGGTCTTTTGGATAAAAATTTATCTAAAAAAGAAGTTAGAAACTTAAAAGCATCAATTTTTCAAAAAGAAACAGAAATTGAAATGCTTGAATATCGCTTGAAAGAAAATGTTACATATGGAAGTGATTATCTAAATCAAGCAATATCATCAATTAATAATGCTTCATATGGCAAATATTTTTATGAAAATGTTGATCCTAAAAATAGTGATTACCAACAAAATGTAAAAACATATTATGAAAGTAAGTATATTTTAGATACAAAAGAGGATACTAATAATATACAAGATTTAAGATCAAGTTTGATGCATTTCTTTGATAATTATATTTTCTTGATTTTAGTTTTTGGAGTAATGATAGCAGGTTCAATTGTAAGTGAAGAATATAACAAAGGAACAATAAAATCTTTACTTATAACCCCATACAAGAGAAATACAATCCTCTTATCTAAATTTATAACTGTACTTATAATGTTACTTCTATTTGTAATTGTTGCATACTTTATGGATTTTATAATCGGAGGATGTTTCCTAGGTTTTCAATCAATTACAAATCATGTTGTAACATATAACTTTAGTACGAATACCTTAGAAATAATGGGATTATTTAAATACATATTAATTAAAACTATGGCTATATTACCTGAAATAATATTACTAATAACATTAGCATTCGCAGTATCAACTATAATTGGTAACACAGCATTTGCAATAGTAATAACATTTGCAGGTTTCATTGCATCATCAATAATTAATATGCTTGCAGTTTATTATAAAATAGAGATATTAAAATATTTTGTAACAACCAATTGGAACTTCAATGAATATTTATTCGGAGCTACTAGTCAGTACGGCACAAGCTTTACTCACGCAGTAATTGTTTGCATAATATATTTCTTAATCATGGTCATTACTTCATTTATTGTATTTAAACGTAAAAATATTAAAAATGTGTAAGGACTGATAAAATGATAACAAAAAAGAAAACTGGATTAATTATAATAATATTATTAAGTATAATTTTTCTCATTTTCTTTTTTCTTTTGAAAAAAACATATGCATACAATGATGTTGAAAATAATGATGTAAACAAATATATTGAAAGTGTAGCATCTTTAGTTGATGAACAAACAATAGGTGAATATAAAAATGTTGTAAGTATCGAAGATGATAGATATATCTCAAAATTATTTAATATAAAATCTGGTGAAGAAGTATCCATAGAATCTATTTTAAAAAAAGAATATGTTTCTTTATTCTGGGCTAAAGTAAAAGAATTATTATATTTAAAATATCCAAATTTTATTGCTGAAGTACTTGATAAACACAACAAAACCAATGCATATTTTATTAATGATAATGAGCTTATAATTTATTTTTATGATTATGAAATAACACCCGAAGTAAGTGAAGAGTTATTCTTACATGTAAACTATAATGAAATAAAAGATTACTTAGATATAACATATAAGTTAGATAAAAAATATCAAAATGAAGATGGTAGAGTAGTTCAAAAAAACAAAAAACATATCGCTATTACTTTTGATGACGGACCATGTATCTACACAAATGATTTAATAAATACTTTAAAAGATAATAAAGCATCATCAACATTTTTTATTCTAGGTAAAAATATTGAGTACTACAAAGATACAATCAGATACATGAATGAATCAAAAATGGAAATTGGGTATCATTCATATAATCATAAAAATTTTAAAAGACAAAAATTAGAAGTAATAAAAGATGAATTTAATAAATCAAATAAAGCATTATATAACATAACTGGTGAAGTATTCCATTTAATTAGACCTCCATACGGAGAAATAAATAAAAATATTAAAAATAATCTAGATGCATCATTTATCTTATGGGATGTTGATACCCTAGATTGGAGATACAAGGATGTAGATTATTTAGTTAATTACACTTTGGAAAATATAACTGATAAAGATATAATTTTATTTCACGATATTCATAAAACTAGTATTTCAGCAATTGAAAAATTATTACCATTATTATATATAAATGGATATCAAGTCTTAACTGTATCAGATTTAGCTAAAACTAGTAAAGTAACTTTAGAAAATCATAAATCATATCGTAACTTTAAATAAGACCGACATCAAGATCATTATCTTTTCGAACAATTTCATTTATTAAATAAATACTACCCCCAATCAAAAATAGTAGGGCAGCAATAAGCTGAATAAATGTTGAACGATAATTATCATTATTAAAATTGCGTTCCATATTACTTAAATCTTCAGTTAAAAGTAAAACAAAATATAAGTAAATAAAGAAAGTAACAAAAAATATACTTATATTAATATATTTTTCATTTTTATAGGCACCATTATCATGTTTAAGTAAAAAGTCTCTATCTAATTTATTTGAATACAAAGCAAAAACAACAATAAAAAAGTAAATTATCCATATAATATCTTCATTTCTTAATCGTTTTAACCTTCTACTTATATCATTCATAATATATATTATTAAATAAAAAAAGAATATATCACAAAGGGATAAAATTTTTATATTTTCATATTGATATATTCTTTTACTTTTTATAACACAGTGTTCATATAATTCTTAACGTCATTTATAGGCATATTCAATATTTTTGCGATTTTTTTACAAGATAATGATTTACCTAAAGATTGAATCATCTTTACTCTTTCTTTTGTTTCACCTTTGTTTTCAGCAATGGTACAAGCATCAATTAATCTGCTTTTGTCATTTTTTTTAAATTTAATGACATCTGGGTCATTAACAAAATCTTTTATTACTTCTATTGAACTCATAAACATCTCATCTCCTTCCGCTACTTCTTCCATTTTTTCATAGCTATTTGCTACAATAAATCTACACCACTGATTTAACCTTTGTTTACGTTTAGTATATTCTTTTTCTGAAGTTTTGTCAAGCCTTATTAATACAATATCCATCAAATCATTTAGTAATATTTTTGAAGTGAATTCATTTCTTAGTTGATAATCGTTTAAAAATTCATTGTTTTCTAAAAATTCGTTAGTAATTAGGTTAATACTTGTTACCTTATTAGCTTTTGAGTATGTTTCTTGTTTCTTTAATTGATGTGAATATAACCATGAAGTATATGCAACAGACTTCTTACATTGTTCACTTCCAAAGTCATTATAAATTTCTATATTATAGATTTCATTATTTGATAATGTAACTAAAATATCTAAATAATAATCATGTAATGCAACATTGTCATTTTGAATATACTTTTGAGGGATTGTGTTAACATATGCCACTTTAAGTGGAGAACCACAATACTCAAGATAAGCATTAACAAAATCTTTAACATATTCTGGGATAGACATAATTTTTTTAAAAACTAAATCATCAGTTAAATTTAAAAAGTTTAATTTTGTTTCTATATTATTTACCTCCTTTTATTTTATTTAATTTTTATCCCTTTCACTATATATATTTCTTTTTTGTTGTCATTTTTTGAAAAATTTTTTGCAGAAATAGTGATTTTTCCCAGAAGTCTGGGATAAAATATTTTTTTAGTGGTTAAAAATGTAGTGTAAAATAATGTAAATAAAGTAAAATAAATGAAAAGAAAAAACTACAATTTACACAAAATTTACGTAAAAAAATATCTTGAAATATACTATTAAATACTTTATAATTAAATAGTAGAGTAAGTGGAGGGAAAAATGAAAAATAAGGGTTTTACTTTAGTGGAATTAATTGCAGTTATTGTAATAATTGCCCTAGTACTAGCATTAACAACAGGTATATTTATAGGTGTACGAAAAAATATTTTAGAACAAGTATATGAAAACACTATAAACGACATCTTAACAAAAGCAGAAAGTTATGCCAAAGAAACAGGTATTACTGGAACAATTGATATAAACGTTGATTTTTTAATTAAAAATGGGTATCTAAAAGCAGATGATGATAAATATATATATGATCCAAGAAATAAAGATAATAAATTAAACTGTTATATGATTCACATTATCTTAAAAGACCAAGAATATGAAGCAACACTTCTAGATAAAAAAGAAAACAAAGATGGAACATGTAATGAAAATAGTTTTAATACTAGTGAAGTAAATATTTTTTGTAAGATGGATAATGAAGAAAATTTCCATGAGTGTAATGGCTGGTACAATAACAATTTAACATTAAAAATAGTAAGTAATAACAATAAAATTACTGAAGAAGACATAAAGATGAGTGAAGTTGAATATTCAAGCTTAAACGGTTATTATGAACTATTAAAAAAAGATTCATCAAAAGAAATAACAGTTAAAACTGATACAGTAGTTGATACAATATATACAGCTCTTGTTAAAATAAATGATAAAAACTACACAGTAAGTCAAAAAATTAGTGTTGATAAAGAAAATCCAATTATTATATCTAAAAAACTAGATGTAGTATATAACAAAGGACAAGAATTAAAACTTAACACAACAGATTTAAGTGGATCAGGTATAAAAGGTTATCAATTAACAAAAACTGAATGCCCAAAAGATAACTATAGCAAAAATCCAATTAAAATCACATCAAGTGGTAAATTTAATTTATGTGCAATGGATAACGTAGGTAACATAACAAAACAAGAAGTAAATATTAGTAAAATAACATTTAACTATAATAATGTATCAAGTACAGATATCATTACAAAATCAATTTACTACATGAAAGAAGATTGTGAATATCCGCTTTTAACACCAGTACGTAATGGTTACTTATTTGATTATTGGGAAAACCTTGAAGGTAATAGAGTGTATGATTTAAAAACAATTAAAGATGATGAAGTAGTAAATGCTAAATGGAATATCTTAGATGTTGATACCAAAGCTGATAGAATTGACAAAGGAACTATCGGCGTAAAAATTGAAAACAGAGTAAATCTCATATTAGTATTAGACATATCAGGAAGTATGTCATCAAATTCCAGACTAACAAACTTAAAAGAAGTTTCAAACAATTTAATTGATAGTATGTCTTTTGATGTAGGTTCAACAATTTCTGTAATATCATTTGATGATACAGCAACAACACTTTTAACAAAAGGAACAGACCCTGCAACAGCAAAAAGCATTATCAATGGTCTATCAACAAAAGGAAGTACCTCATTTAATAGTGGTCTAACCAATGCAAATAATTTAATCACAAATTATCTAGCTGGTGAAGATAATATATTTGTAATATTTGTAAGTGATGGATATGATAACTCAGGTTACTCACCAAGCATTGGTAAAGAAGTAAAAGAAAAAGCTAAAACAGTATATTCGATTGGAATTGGTAGTGATGTTTCAACTCATGATTTAATTGATATTGCTTCCCCTAATTGTTACTTTAATGCAAGTGAAGGTCTTGAAAGTCTAAAAGAAATATTTACTAAAATTCAAGAAGAAATTCGAGAAGAGGTTACATACAGATCTAAAAATGGTTTGATACCACTACCTAATTTATATGTAGATGAAAATAATAAATTTGCTTTATTCGTAAATAACGAAGAACATGTATTTTCAAGTATGGATGAAATCAGAGAAATATTAACAATCAACGAAGGAATCTATAACCTTGACTTAGTTAAAATTGATAATAAATATAAATTAAATGGTAACTTAAAAAGTATTGAGTTTACATATTATTACAATAAATAGTACCAAAAACATAGGAAGGACTCCCAAACGGAGCTTTTTTCCAAAAATGTTGTTGTGTTAATGAAAAATACATGATATACTTTTAAGTGAAATTCGGAGGATATATGAAAAAAAGAATAATTAGTGCAATAGTTGCTTTATTAATAGTAGTACCCCTTATAATAATGGGCGGTATTTATTTTGAAATAGGTCTATGTCTAATCGCAGCCTTAGCTTATAAAGAAATAATTGATTTACCAAAATCACACGGAGAAATACCTAATTTAATGATTGGCTTAAGTCTTGTATTAATGCTTATATTAAGTAATTATAGTATGATGGATTTAGGAAATGGCTATGATTATTCACTTATAGCTTTGATATTACTTGCAATGTTAATACCTTTAGTATTTTATAAAAATGATACTTATAAAAGTAGTGATGCATTCTATTTAATAGGTATGAGTTTCTTACTTGGTATAGCATTTAATACGTTCCTAATAATAAGAAGTGAATCAGTATATTTACTAGCATGGATATTATTCATTCCAATGTTTAATGATATATTTGCTTACCTAATAGGATCAAAATTTGGCCATCACAAAATGTGTAAGGAAATAAGTCCAAACAAAACGTGGGAAGGATCAATCGGTGGTTTACTTGCTGGTAGTCTTATAAGTTTAATTTTTTATAACTTTCTAATAAGTTCAATTGATATCAAACTAGTAATTATAACAATTATCTTATCAATAGTAGGTCAAATTGGAGACTTAATAATGAGTAAAATTAAAAGAGAAAATGGTATCAAAGATTTTTCAAATATCTTGCCAGGTCATGGTGGAATACTTGATAGATTAGATAGTAGTATATTTGTAGTTTTAGCATATGCATTAATGATGAGTCTATAAGGAGGATGACATAATGTGGTTTATTTCAATATTAATATTAATTTTTATATTAGGCATTATAATACTTGTTCATGAATTTGGACATTTTATCTGGGCTAAAAAGTTTGGTGTTCATATTTATGAGTTTTCAATAGGTATGGGTCCAGTTATTCATACTCATAAGGGTAAAGATAAAATAAATTATAATATCAGAGCATTCCCAATTGGTGGTTTTGTATCAATGGCTGGAGAAGTTTATGAAGATGCTGATGGTTCAGTAAAAAAAGAAGATTATATGTGTAATAAACCTTGGTGGCAAAGAATTATAATATTGGTAGCAGGTGTAGTAAATAACTTCATATTAGCAATAGTTCTATTATTTATAAGTGCCTTAATCTGGGGAGGAAGTACCCTTGATGCAAAAGTAAAAAACACAGTTGAGGGTTATCCAATGGCAGAAGCTGGAATTAAATCCGGTGATATCATAACAAGCATCAATGGTAAAAAAGTAAATTCCTGGGATGTTGCTCAAATTATATTAGTTATGAAAAATAAAAATGATTACTATACATTCGAAGTAAAACATGAAGATGGTAGCAAAGACACATACAAAGTTGTACCAAAAGTTGAAAAAGAAGAAAATGGTACAGAAAGACAAGTATTTGGTATTCAAATAGATCAAACCCCATTAACTGGTTTTGTTGGTTCACTAAAATATGCATTCTTAAAATTTGGTAGTGTAGTAGAATCAATGTGGCTTACAGTAGGTGGCTTAATTACTGGAAAAATTTCAACTAGTGCCTTATCTGGTCCAGTAGGTATGTATCAAGTAGTTAATGAAGGAGTTGCCCTTGGACTTAATTACATGATTTATATTACAGCATTTTTATCAATCAATGTTGGATTTATAAATATTTTACCATTCCCAGCATTTGATGGAGGCAGAGTATTCTTCCTTATTGTTGAAAAAATAAAAGGAAGCCCAATAAATTCAAAATTTGAAAACACATGTCACATGATTGGTTTTTGTTTATTACTATTATTAATGTTACTAATAACAGCCCAAGATATAATAAGATTATTCTAAAGTTGCAAAATATGCAACTTTTTTAATTCATAAAAAAACTGCCTTTAGGCAGTTTACAATAATTATGAAGATTTAACTTCTTCAGTAAAACCTTTCAAAGCTTTTAAAAATTCATCATGGTCATTTAGACCTACAAGAAATTCTTCACCATTAATGATATTAATTTTTCTAATACAAAACGAAGCAACATCATCAGTCTTAGTTAAAAAAACAAACTTTGCATTATCAACTACTATTTCTTTAGTAACAATATAATCATTATTATCTTCGAGAGTTATTATTTCAACATCTTCCATTATCTTGCTCCTCCTTGATTTAATTCACTAAGTAATTCATTTACTTCATCCATATTAACATTACCTTTTGCATACGCTATAAGGACTTTGTTCATTAAGGATTCATAGTCACTAAGTGAAATACTTTTACTATCCAAATAATCTTGGAAAGAATTATGCATACAAGCTCTAATTTCATTTTCGGTATATTTACTTGGATCATTAGCTATAAGAGTAGACATATTTTGAAATATTTTATCCATATGCTCAATCTTATCATAATCCCCAAGTTTATTATAACAACCATAGATTCTTGTATCAATATCATAATTTTTGTTATTATCCAAAATATCTTTTGATGCACCACCAACATCATACCACCAATAGTATTCACCAGCTTGTTCATTAAAGCCACCATATTCCTTATTAGCAGTAGCAGACTCTCCAAGTTCAGTCTCTATTCTTTTAACTTCAGCATTTAATTCTTGAGTATTTTTAATAGATTTAGCTCCAACAGTTAAAAGAGAACCAAGTGCTACAAACAATATAGCTTTTTCAGCCAAATTTTTAACACCTTTAGTTTTTTGAATAGTACGCCTTTTGTTTCTAACCTTAGGTCTATTTACACTCATTTCTTCAGCACTAGATGAAAAACTCCTTTTTGCAGTACCATCTTGATTAAATAGTGCATTAACAGAATAATCTAATTCATTTACATCCATTTTATACCTTCTTCCTATTATAATTTTACCCTAAAAAGTGTAACTTGGCAATAAATTTTTTAAAATTTGACAAGTTATATTGCAATGTTTTAGCTAATTTGGTATAATTTATGAAGAATAGGTTAGGTGAGGCTAGTGAGCTTAAGTGTAATAGATAAATATATAAGTAAAAAATCTAAAGACTTACTCGAATACGCAAAAATTTTAGAATCAATCATAAGTATTGAGGATAACAATTTGTGGCATAGCAAGAAAGATTTTACAAAATATGCAAAAGAAGTAATAGAAAATTATGCTGACAATTATTATTTCCAAAACAATATTCATAAGGATAATCCAATTGAGTATTCAAACGACAACATCAATTTTGTCTTAAAAGCAATCTTAGAATATTGTCGCCTACATGACACAATAGATATAGTAAAACTAAGAAAAAACGAAACATTTCTATTGTCAGTTATTATATGTAGTGCATGTTACGTAGATTTTGCTTGTAACGTCGTCGATGGTGATTATCAAGATACTAAAAATAAATTTAAATATCTACTTAGTTATTTGAGAAAAACTAAGGTATTAAATGTTAAAGACAACAAGTATTTTGTTAATGACTTATTCGAAGCAATCAAGAAAAACGCTGCAGAAGATAAAAAAATTCTAAGTGGTCTAGAAAGTGAAGCATTTAAAAACACATACAAGATGTTAAGTAACAATCCAGTAATATATGATGTATCATATACTTACAACATTCCAGATTTAGAAAATTTTGATGAAAACTTATCCAAACGGGTACTTGCAACGTATGAAAATAAATTCTTTGAAATGTCACTCGATGTTTTAGAATTAAAAATTCTCGAAGAACTAATCAGCAACAGAGAAATGCCAACTTATGTAATTCGTGTTAACAAATATTTAAAAAAAGCAAACATCGTTAGAAAATTAAATAACAAATATTTAAAAGATAATATTAAAATATTAATTCCGTTTGAACACGAAGTTGAGTATCAAACAAACATTAAAGATTTAAAAGAAATAGGTATGAGTTTTATCTACGAACTTGAAGAAACCAAAAACATCGAAGCAACAATATTTATGGATAATACGGAAGTGCTCGTAGACAAAGAATTTATAAAAAATAATTTAGACAATGAAAATAATTTCAAAAAAATGAACGTTAAACTAATTGTAAAGAATAAGGAGGATTAGAAGATGAGTGTGTATGGTGAATTTTTTACAAAGTTTATGGGACCATTATTCGAAGGGTTCATAAAAATATTCAAGGGTTTAGGTGAAGGGTTATTCCAAATGTTTAATGTAGTAACTTACATAACAGTAATCGGGGACTATAAAAGTGATTTAAAAGGATTAGGTCTATTAGTAATGGTTTTATCAATAGTATTCCTACTTGCAATAATGGCACTTATTGTGTTCTTAATCTATAAATCAGTAAAAACATATCTAAGATATCGTAGAAATGTTAAAAAAGAAGACATGTTAGTAGAAGAAATTGATTCATTAAATAATGAAATTTTCAAACTAAAAAGAAATGCTGAAAAGTTCAGTGAACTTGCAAATGCAAACGGAGAAATTGAATACAATGAAGACGGAACTCCAAAGAACGAACTAAAAGAAGGAGAAAGCAGATTCTTTAAACTAAGTACAGTTGATGCAAAATTCAAAGACTATACTCCTGAAGAAATTGTTAACAACTTCACATTAGAAAGTTTCTGCGATACATTCAGAAATTATTCAGCATCAAAATTACATCTATATTATGATATAAACTTAATTAGATTATTTATTGCATCATTTGCATCAAACAAATTAATCATTCTAGAAGGTATTTCTGGAACAGGTAAAACATCTCTAGCATATGCTTTTGGTAATTTCGTAGATAATGAAACAACTGTTGCATCAGTTCAACCTTCATGGAGAGACTCAACAGAAATATTTGGTTACTTCAATGAATTTACAAAGAAATTCAATGAAACAGAAATTCTAGAAAAAATGTATGAAGCTCAATATGATGATGAAGTATATATTACATTACTTGATGAAATGAATATTTCTCGTGTTGAATATTACTTCGCAGAAATGTTATCTATCTTGGAACTTCCAAATAAAAAAGACTGGGTAGTTGAACTAGTTCCAAATGTTTGGCCAAATGACCCAATCAAACTAGAAAATGGTAAATTAAAAATTCCTGAAAATATGTGGTACATTGGTACAATCAACAACGATGACTCAACATTCATGATTACCGACAAGGTATACGATAGAGCAATGCCAATTGCAATCGATGATAAATGTGAAGAATTCGAAGCTCCTGATACTGACAAAATTAAAACAAGTTATAAGTACTTAGAAAGTTTATTTGAAAAAGCTAGTGCAGAACATCCAGTTAGTCAAGAAAACTTAGATAAAATTGCTCAACTAGATAGATATGTAATTGATCACTTTAGACTTGCATTTGGTAACAGAATTGTAAAACAATTAAAAGAATTCGTACCAGCATTCGTTGCATGTGGTGGTGAAGAAGTCGCAGGTATTGACTATCTAATCGCTCACAAAATATTAAGAAAATTTGAACAATTAAATTTAGCATATATCAAAGATGAAATTGATGGTTTAATTAATTATTTTGAAAAACTATTCGGAGCAGGAAAAACTCCAGAATGTAAAGCATACTTACTAAGACTTAAGAAAACTATTTAGGTGAGTCTATGGATATAGTAGAATATATTAATAATTTAAATAAGGAAAAAGCCTCAGCATTCGTTGGGGCAACTTCCTCAAATATAACCGTCAAAAGGGATATTGATGCTTGTGTAAGTGATACATCATGGATAGACATGGTCGAAGAATGTATTCCTTATCTAGATAACATCATAAGAAATCCCAGAAGATTTATTGTTCAAGAAGAAAAAATCGTACCAATTGAAAAAGCAAAAGTCGTAACTGAAGAATCAATCAGACACTTAGCTCAACACACAAGTATGATTCAAGAAGTACATGATGATGGCACAGTAATCCCTTTAAAACTATTAAATGTTTATAGAGAAGAAACTGTTGACTTATACGAAAACCGATTCATAAAGTCCTTAGTTGATAACCTTTATACATTTGTAAATAACAAATTATCTGAATCAGACCAAAAAAGTTATGCAAATGTCGATAGTGAAGTAACTTACCAAGGTATAATGAAGAAAAAAGGTGAAGAAGTAAACATCAATGTAACAATGACTAGCAAAAAAGAAACTGAAGTTGATGCATCAAAAGATGGACATAGCTTAGATGAACGTATTGAACACATCAGAGATATCATTAATGCATTTCGTTCATCAACATTTATTAAAAGTCTAAAAGAATCTAGTCCTGTAAGAAGTCCAATTAGAAAAACTAATGTAATATTAAAAGAACAAAACTTTATCAAAGCATTAGAACTTTGGGAATACCTAGAAAAAAATAACATAAAACCTGTTACAAGCAAAGATAAAAGAACTGAAGTATTACATGATTCTGACATTAAAACTAAGTTTGACTTTGCATTTTTCGTTGATAATGAAGCAATCGAAATCAAAAAAACAAATCAAACTGCAGAATTTAATTCAGCAATCATAAGTAAACTAGTAAATGACTTTGTCTTCGCCGGAGACATAACAGAAAAAGAATTTAAAAGATTAATGGAAAAAGAAATGAAAGAAGCAAAGAAACGTAAAGAAAAAGCTGAAACTGGTATAAGAAAAACAATTGATGCATTCTTTCAAGACTTTGATAAGAAAAAGAAAAAAATAAATTTATTAATAAAGTAGGTGATGGTAAAAATGGCTAAAAAGAAAGAAATGAATGAAGAACAAACATTTATGAAAAATAAAGAAGTCATAGATATTAAAAAATTTATGCTTTTAAAAAGCAAAGAACAAGATGATTTAATAATTGATACTTTAAATAAGATGTATGAAGGTGCTATCGAAGTATCAAAAAAACACATCGATAAAGTACTAAATGTTGTATTTGATAACAAAGATAATGATACATTTTTGCCTCATTCTTTGAGAGTTTCTAAAAATGGAAACAAATTAATTTTTGAATTTAAAAAAGGTAACAATGCTTTACTAATTTTATTTCTACTTGGTTTTTTATTTCTAGCAGGTTATGCAACATATGCTGGAGTTCAATT
This sequence comes from Clostridium sp. CAG:609, assembly GCA_000438075.1. Taxonomy (GTDB): domain Bacteria; phylum Bacillota_I; class Bacilli_A; order RF39; family UBA660; genus Onthocola_B. The sequence continues at coordinate 128,445 of FR903546.1, forward strand.
AATAGGTAAATCAAAAATGAACATCGATTTAAATGGTGATGGAATTCCTGATTTAAATATTGATTTAGATGGAGATGGTATATGTGATGTAAACTGTGACACCAACAAAGATAAAAAACCAGATCAAAACATTGATTATAGAAATAGCAATAAGCCAACATTTAATGTAGTTCGTCCAGATGGCACTATATTTAATGAAATGAATCAACTAGATGAATCTGGTAAATGTAAATTAAATTGTGATACCGATAAAGATGGCTGGCCAGATACAAACATTGACTTAGATGGAGATGGTAAAGCAGATATAAATATCGATATTGATGGTGATGGAAATCCAGATTTAAATATCGATACAAATGGAGATGGAGTACCAGATGTTAATATTGATGATGATAATGATGGTAAATGTGATCGAAATTGTGTATCAAACATTGTTGCTAACAACAAAGGACAACTTGATGTTGATTTAGATGGCGATGGTAAATGTGATATAAACTGTGATACAAACGGTGATAAAATACCTGAAGAAAAAATAGATTACGCCGGAAATAAGAAACCAATATTTAATGTTCCAGATGAAAATGGAAATTTAACAAATAAAACAAACCAAGATACAAATGGTGATGGCAAATGTGATTTAAATTGTGATATTGATAAAGATGGCTGGCCAGATATAAATGTTGATTTAGATGGCGATGGCAAAGCAGATTTAAACATAGACCTTGATGGTGATGGAACACCAGATTTAAATATCGATACAAATGGAGATGGAAAACCTGATTTCAATATTGATGAAGATGGCGATGGCAAGTGTGATCGAAATTGTACATACATAATTGATAAAAATGGAAAAGGTGGTTCAACAACAATCGGCGACAATGGTGCTAATATTGAAGCTGCTGCATTGGTTGTAATGTTTGAAGATGGTAACAATATAGCATTATCAAATCTTTATCCAGATGATCAAGATGATCCAAATGTTAACACAAAAGTGCCAGACATCAGATTCTCAATTGAAAATACAACAGATAAACCATTAAAATATAACATTGAATGGATTGATGTTGAAAATACATTTACAAGTCCAAATTTTTGGTTTAAAGTATCAAGTACTTATAATGGATTTAACCAAGACTGGACAACAGCACCAAAATCTAATGGAAGAATGGCTACTGAAGTAGTGGTTGCACCTAAATCAAAACAAATTTACACAGTTTCATTTACATTACATGGAACTGGACAACCACAAAACTACGACCAAGGCAAATACTTCCGTGGTAAAGTTGCAATAGATATTATCGAAGACTAGTTAGTGCTAGTCTTTTTCTCATATATTTGTTATAATAAAACCAAGGAGTGGTAAAATAGTAATTATGAATATAGATATAGATAGATTAAGAATTGATATAAAAAATTATTACCTAAGTGCATATTTTACCTTAGGTTTAATTGTAGCACTAGGTTATTGTATAAATATAGATAACTTAACAAATGAAGAAGTTGTAGACCTAGCAATAAACCTTGGATTTAACTTATATGACTATGAAATAAGAACTAGATAATAATAATCCCTCATAAAACATATAATTCTATGAGGGATATTTATGTTTTATAATAATATACATACAAGAATTAGATATGTTTTTCTAGTAGTAACAATTATTTTAATTATAGCAATAGCAAGAGTGTTCTATATCCAAGTATTTTCATACAAAAAATTAAATACTTTAGCAGAATCTCTATGGAGTAGAAAACTTCCCATTTCAGCAGATCGAGGTAAAATTATTGATAGAAAAGGTCGTGAACTTGCAACAAATATTACAACAACATCTCTAGTTGTAATACCAAATCAAATCAAAGATAAAGAAAAAACAGCTGCGTCTTTAAGTAACATTCTTAAAAGTGACTATAAAGATATGCTAAAACATGTAAGCAAAAAAACATCAATAGAAAGAGTTCATCCCGAAGGTCGTGGTTTAAGTTATGATATCGCCGAAGCAATAGATTCTCTAAAACTTGATGGAGTATACCTTGTTAAAGAAAGCAAAAGATATTATCCATATGATAATTTACTTAGTCATGTCTTAGGTTATGTAGGTATTGATAACCAAGGATTATCAGGTCTAGAACTATATTATGATAAATATCTAACGGGTAGTAATGGTTCAATAAAATATTTCTCAGATGGAAAAGGAAGAAAACTTGAATTATCAGAAATTTATGAAGCACCAACAAGTGGAATAACTCTTCAACTATCAATAGATTTAGATCTTCAACTTGCAATAGAAAATGAACTAGATAATGTTGTTGCCAAATATAACCCAAATAGTGTTATTGCCTTAGCAATGAATCCTAATACCGGTGAAATACTTGCAAGTAGTGCAAGACCAAATTTTAATAGCAATAATTATAAAGCTTATAACAAGGAAGTTATAAATAGAAACTTACCAATATGGATGACTTTTGAACCAGGTTCAACTATGAAAATTACAACATATACCGCAGCTATAAATGAAGGCTTAGTAAATATATTCGAAGATAAATACACAGATACTGGAAAAATAAATGTTGATGGTGCAACTCTACATTGTTGGAAACGCGGTGGTCACGGATTGCAAACTTACCTTGAAGTCATTGAAAATAGCTGCAATACTGGTTTTGTCAGTTTAGGACTCATGCTTCAAAAAGAAAAATTAATGGAATATATTAAAGAACTTGGTTTTGGTAAAAAAACAGGAATAGATTTAAATGGTGAATCAACTGGAATATTATTTGATATAAATAAAATGGGAAATGTTGAACTTGCAACAACTGCCTTTGGTCAAGGTATAAGTGTAACTCCGATTCAACAAGTGCGAGCAGTATCAGCCATAGTAAACGGAGGTACTCTTTACACTCCATATATTGTAAAAAATTTCTTAGAACCAGAAACTAATACCATAATAAAAAGTATTAGTCCAAAAGGTACTAAAAACATAATCAAAAAAGAAACATCAGAATTAGTAAAATATGCCTTAGAAAGTGTAGTTGCCAAAGGTTCAGGTCACAATGCTTATATTGAAAACTATCGCATTGGTGGTAAAACAGGAACAGCTCAAACAGTTGAAAATGGAGTATATTCAAATAGTAAATATATCTTATCATTTATAGGTTTTATGCCTGCAGATAACCCAGAAATTGTTTTATATATAGCAGTTGATAATCCCAAAAATGTTGTTCAATATGGTGGAGTAGTAGCAGCACCTATTGCCAAAAACATATTTTTGAGTGCTATAGATATATTGGATATAAAACAAAGTAATGAAGGAATTGCAAAAGAATATACATGGCTAGATCAAAAATATGTCCAAGTACCAGATGTAGTTGGTAAAACAGTAGATGAAGCAAAATCTTTACTAAAAGGATTTTCAATTGAATACTCAGGTAATGGTAACAAAGTAATTTATACATCACCAAAATCAGGTACATACACTAAAGAATTTGGCACAATAGTACTAATGCTTAACTAAAATATGTAAAGTTCTGTAAAAAATAAAATAATAATCTTAAGATATTATAAATTATGTTATATAATAAAAAAGAGGTGGAAATATGTTAATTTTAGCAAAAGCTTCGATGGCTTTAATGTTAGGTTTCGTTTTATCATTAATAACAGGTCTAATTATTGTACCATTATTTAAAAAACTTCATTTTGGTCAATCAGTAAGTCATTTGATAAATGAAAGACATTTAAAAAAAGAAGGAACACCAACAATGGGTGGGCTTATATTTATAATACCAGTTATTGTATCTTTAATACTTTTATATTTAAAGGGAAGTATATCAATAAGTTATAATTTAATAATCGTGGTATTTGTATTTTTAGCTTATGGACTACTTGGTTTTATCGATGATTTTATGAAAGTAAAATATCACAATAACAATGGTCTTAGCTTAGTTACAAAATTTTTAATTCAAATGATTATAGCTTTAGTATTCTTTTATTTATTTATGAAAGGTGGAGGAGAACCAGTTCTAAGCATAAGTTTCTTAAATATATATATTGATTTAGGTTGGATGTTTGGTTTATTTATTTTATTTTTACTAGTTGGAACAACAAACGCTGTAAATATTACAGATGGCTTAGATGGTTTAGCTGGAGGATTATCAGCAATTGCATTTTTTGCTTATGGTGTTATAAGTTGGAATGCAGGTTGGTTAGAAGGTTATCAAGAAATAGCAATATTTTGTTTTCTACTTGTAGGTGCTATCATAGGTTTTTTAGTATTTAATACTCATCCAGCAAGAATATTTATGGGTGACTTAGGTTCTTTAGCTCTAGGGGGTGCACTTGCATCAGTTGCAATAGTTTCAAGACATGAAATATCTCTAGCGATAATCGGCGGAGTATTTGTGGTAGAAACTCTATCAAGCTTGATTCAAATTATATCAATCAGATACTTTAATAAAAAGGTATTCTTAAAAGCCCCACTGCATCATCATTTCGAAGAATTAGGTTGGCAAGAAACAGATATAATTAAGTTATTCTGGGTTGTAGGTTTTATCCTTGCAATGGCAGCAATAACATATGGAGTATGGTTATAAAAACGAGTCTAATAAACTCGTTTTATTCATGTTCTCTAAAGAATTTGTAAAAAGAAACATTTAATACTTTACTAATCGTTGCAATAACAGCTATTAAAAAATGTTTGATTAACTTTTACACTTTCAATATTAGCAATTAAACTTCTTGATACTTGACATAACTTAGCAAGTCCTTCTTGAGTAATTCTTCCATACTAATCAGCATATAATGACAAAAATATTACATCATTAAATTGGTTATATACTGGATTTGCAGAATGAACTACAACATATTATGACTTTGGAGGATATAGTGTTATAATTTCAGCATCAGGAGAACCATCATACAAAGCTCAATCAGCAAGCTATAATATTAGACCTACCTTTTATTTAAAATCAGATACACAATACATTAGTGGATCTAAAACATCAAGTGACCCAATAATCATTAATTAATACATGTAATAACTAATAATATAAAATAATATAATTATATCGGTGATAACTATGCCTAAAAAGTATGATAAATTATTATTATTGGTAGTTATTATTATATCTATATTTGGAATCATTATGATATATTCTGCCAGTTCAATCTGGGCAGAATATAAATTTAATGATTCTTTTAAATTTGTTAAAGCTCAATCTGCTTTTTTTATCATGTCTTTAATATTAGTTTATATATTAAGTAAAATAAATCCCAAGATATATTATGAAAAAGCGAATACTATATTATTTATATGTTTTATATTTTTAATACTTGTTTTAATACCAGGTTTAGGTAAAATAAGAAATGGAAGTAGAAGTTGGTTTGGTATCGGTGGTTTTGGAATACAACCTAGTGAATTTGCTAAAATTGGTTTAATAATATATGTATCAAAATACTTAGCAAATAATAATAAATTAATCAAAGATATAAAAAAAGGCGTATTACCAATACTTTTAGTTATTGGCACCTTTTTCTTACTTATAATGTTAGAACCAGACCTTGGAACAGCGATGGTTATAGTTATAACTTTAGTATCAATATTATTTATTTCTGGTGTTAAATTATCATTCTTTATAAAAATAGGTATAGTTGGTCTTCTTGGTATAGTTGCCTTAATTATTGTGGCTCCATATCGAATGCTTAGAATAGTATCATTTTTAAATCCATGGGTAGATCCTTTAGGTAGTGGTTATCAAATAATTCAAAGTTTATATGCAATAGGCCCCGGAGGTCTTCTTGGACAAGGTTTTTTAAAAAGTCGCCAGAAACAATTTTATTTACCAGAACCTCAGACAGATTTCATATTCTCAATTATCTCCGAAGAATTTGGATTTTTAGGAATACTTATAGTTACAGCTTTTTTTGCCTTCATATTTTATAGAATAATAAAGATATCCTTAAGTTGTGATAATTTATTTTATAAGTATTTATCATTTGGATTAGGTTTTGGTATAATCATTCAAGCTTTACTTAATATATGTGTAGTTATTGGCTTAATTCCTGTAACTGGGGTAACTTTACCATTCTTTTCCTATGGTGGTTCAAGTCTATTAGTAAGCATGATTAGTATTGGAATTATCCTAAGTATAAGTAAAAATTAAAAAAATTTCACTTGAACCTATAAATCGACAAATTTTTCACATTTGATGTGGTATCATAGATATTGTTTCTTCAAAAAAATAAATATGATATAGATGCAATATGTAAAGTAATAAATGTATCTAAGAAAAGGCTGATGGAACTACAAAAGAACTTATAACGGAGTAAAATATGTGTTTAAAATTTAAAAACAAAAAAAAGAAGAAATAAAAAATAAGTATATTTAATCCATATCATATAAAATTATTGTAAAACTAATGACTTTTTACAAAAAATTTGATACAATTTAAATATGATATGGAGGTAATATATTTATGGAAGAAGATATATTAAAAGAAATTGAAGAAACAAATGAATCAAAAACTAGTAATGAAATAGTGGAAATTGATGAAAATGATGAAATCAGTAACACTCAGTATGATTTAGAAAAAGTTGAAGAACCACTTGGTAAAAAGAAAAAAGAAAAGAAACCAAGTAAATGGAGTAAACTAAGTAAAAAAGCCAAAATTATAATTATTGTAAGTGCAGTAGTTCTTCTTATAGTGGTAGTACTTTTACTATGGTTATTTGTATTTAAAAAAGATAATAAACAAAATGAATATAAAGAACCAAGTGTAGTACTTGAAAAAGAAAACTACAAATATGTAGATGGTAAATTAATATTCCTAGATCAAAATAAAAATGAGCTTGGTTCATACGAATGTAAAAACAAAAATGAAAATTTGTGTTACATAGCATACTATAGCAACGAAGATGATTTTGATGAATTTAAAAAAGTATACGAAAGTGGTCTTGAAGTATCCGTAGCAAGTGATATATATAAAGATAAGTACGTATTCGTATATGATGATGAAAAGAAAGAAAATGGTGAAGTAACTCTATATAACATCAAAGACAATAAAAATGAAGGAGTATACTCATTAGTAAAAGAAGTAAATAAAGATAAAGCAATAGTAAAAAAGAATGATAAGTATGGAATAATATCTTTTGATGAAGATTTAGATGTATCACTAGATTATGAATACATGGGATATATTCTTGATAGCAAAGACTTAATCGTAGCAACAAATAATAATTATAAATTAATATCATTTGATGGAAAAGATGTAAGTAAAACTGTTCCTGGAAAAATAATGAGTTATGATAGCGATAATATAAGTGTTAAAAATGGTACATCATATCATGTATATGATTACACAGGAAACATGGTAATTGATAAAGAATTTGATTACATAAGATTTGCAGATTCCTATATCATCGGAGCAAATGGTAAAAAATTATTTGCATACGATAGCAAAGGTAACATCATGAATATGGATGGAATCAAAATAACAAACAGTGACTATAACACTAAATTAATATTTAATGATGAATTACGTCAAACAGGTAAAGAAGAAGCCTTCAGTGCATCAGTTTCTGGCAAAACATTAAAAATAGAATATGGTGATGAGTATGCAAAAATAAATCTAAGTGAAGGTGAAGTAAGTAGCAACATGGAATACATTAGTTATTTCCAAGGTAAATTATATTTCTATAAAGATGCAGAAAAAAAAGAAATTTTAGGAAGTTATCAATGTAGTTATGCAAACAACTTAAGTGATTCAAATCAAATGTTAGAAAACTGTTATCTAGGAAAACAAAGTAATATTGTAAATAATAATGAATATACTAGTTACTTACCAATATATAATAATAGATATGTATTTATTGCAGATACAAAAAGTCCAAATGCAAACGATAACATAGTTTTATATGATTTAAAGAATAATAAAAAGCTTGCAACATATAAAAGTGTTGATGCAGCATTTGAATCTAATGATACCACAGTTAATTTTGTTAATACTGCAGGTACTTTAGTTGTTACCAAAAACACAAGTGATTCATTCGGTCTAATTAATGTCGTATCAAATAGTGTTGATGGAGTAATACCTTTCAAAGATAAAGATACAAATGCAACTAATGAAAGTATAAAAATAGTAAATGGTTACTATATTACCAAAAGAAGTGATAAAACAAACCACATATATGATACCAAAGGAAATGAAATTACTAAAAATATGAGTATAAAATCTGATATTGAATCATTTGAATCAGAACACATATTAGTAAAAAATGAAAATGGAAAATACATGGTATATGACATGAATGGAAAAGTAGTATCAAGTGAATATGATTATATATTGATAGATAAAGAATACTATGTAAGTGTTGATAGTGAAAATATTCTTGGTCTATACAAATATGATAGCGAAGAAAACAAAATTGGTGAAAAAATTACTTTAGATAGCAACTATAAAGATTCTTTAAACTTTGGCATAAGAAGTAACCGTGTAGTAATTACCTACAAACAAAATAATGAAACTAAAGTAATCGAAGTAAACATATAAAAAGGTGATAACATGAAGGATAAAAAGACATTAATTACAATAATAGTGTTACTAGTAATAATGATTCCCATTTCTGGATATGCAACATATAAACATTTTTATATTCCCAAAAACACTTTAAAAGAAAATCCCAATAAAGAAATGTTTTTTGATAACAAAGTATACCTTTACCTAGATGGACAATTTCTTGGGTATTATGATTGCACTACTTGTAGCAAAGTAGACTATATTATAAATGATAATTCATATCACACAAATTATTATAGTAATGGAACCGAAGATATGAATGGAGCAATAAATAGCATGTATGCAATTTTTAAAGAAAATAATCAAGCAGTTGTATACAATATTGTTGGAAAAAGTATCATTGGAAAATATGATGAAGTAAAAAATTACAAAGTTAAATCAAGTGGAAAATATCTAATTTATAAATCAAACAGGAAATATGGTATCATCAATTTTGATATCGGTGGCACTCCGATCCCATGTGATTATGATTATATAAGTATACCAGCTCATTTAAATGATTCCACCCTTGATAGTAGTAAATTCATTGCCTTAACAAATAGCACATGGAAAATACTTGATAATAAAAATAATGTATTAGCAACAAGTAATGAAGAAATAGTAGATTTTAATGATTCATACTACATAACCTATAGTGGTGGATACAATATCTATGACTATGAAGGAAACAAATACCTAGAAAGCATACCAAAAACTAATGTCTATGGCGTTGGTGATTATCTATTTGTTTTAAATGATAAACAATTATTTATCTATAAAAATTTAAATGAAAACATGATAACATATAAACTATTAAATGATTACAAAACTATTTATTTTAATAAAACAGAAAAGGGTATAGAAATAATTATTGATGGAAATGTAACAGAAACACTTGAACTATCATAAATAATTTGTTAAAATATAGACATATTTTAGTGATTTTTGAGGAGTAATATATTACTTTTTTAAAGAGAGTTAGTGGTTGGTGCAAACTAATAAAAAGGATATATGAAGGTTGCAAAATGAAAAATAATGCAGAGATGCTTTACAATCAATTAAGTTAAATAAAGGATGGTACCGTCATTATGACTCCTTGGGTATCATCTTTTTTATTTTAGAAAGAAGGAATTAAAATGTTAGAAAAAAAGTATAATCATCAAGAAGTTGAAAAAGGTAAATATGAAAACTGGGTAAACAAAGGTTACTTCGAAGAAAAAGAAGGATGTCCCCCATATGCAATAGTTATTCCTCCCCCAAATGTAACTGGTAAATTACATCTAGGTCATGCTCTTGATACCTCTTTACAAGATATCATAATAAGATACAAAAGAATGCAAGGTTTTAATGCTATCTGGGTACCAGGTATGGATCATGCCGGAATTGCAACTCAAGCAAAAATAGATGCAAAATTAAAATCAATGGGAATAAATCCGAGAAGTATTTCCCGTGAAGAATGGCTAAATTATGCCTGGGATTGGAAAAGAGAATATGCAGAAAACATCCATAACCAATGGGCTAAGCTTGGACTTGCATTATGTTATTCAAAAGAAAGATTTACCCTAGATGAAGGATTAAACAAAGCAGTTAATCATGTATTTAAAACTCTTTATGATGAAGGATTAATATATCGCGGAGAAAGAATCATAAATTGGGACCCAGCTCAAATGACAGCTTTATCAAATGAAGAAGTTATTTATAAAGAAGTTGATGGTGCGTTTTATCACATCAAATATTATATTGATGGCACAGATAAATACTTAGATGTAGCAACAACTAGACCAGAAACATTATTCGGAGATACCGCAGTTGCAGTAAATCCAAATGATGAAAGATACAAAGATTTAATTGGAAAAATGGCAGTTCTTCCAGTTGTGGGCAAACTTATTCCAATCATCGGGGATACTCATGCAGATCCTGAATTTGGTACCGGTGTTGTTAAAATTACCCCAGCTCATGATCCAAATGACTTTGAAGTAGGAAATCGCCATAATCTAGAAAAAATAGTATGCATAAATCCTGATGGAACAATGAACAAAGTTGCTTTAGAGTTCCAAGGACTTGATCGTTTCGAAGCAAGAGAAGCCTTAATAAAATATTTACAAGAAAAAGATTTACTTATTGGAATAGAAAAAATAAAACACAATGTAGGTCACAGTGAAAGAAGTGGAGTAATGGTTGAACCTTACCTTTCCCGTCAATGGTTTGTTAAAATGAGACCTCTAGCAGATAAAGTATTAGAAAATCAAAAAAATAAAGATACAAAAGTTAATTTTGTTCCAGAAAGATTTGAAAAAATAATGAATCACTGGATGGAAATAACATATGACTGGTGTATATCTCGTCAACTTTGGTGGGGACATAGAATTCCTGCATGGTATAAAGGTGATGAAGTTTACGTTGGTGAAGTTGCGCCCGTTGGTGATGGTTGGGTACAAGATCCCGATGTATTAGATACTTGGTTCTCAAGTGCTTTATGGCCATTTTCAACATTAGGTTGGCCAGAAAATACCGAAGACTTTAACAAATTTTATCCAAACAATGTATTAGTTACAGGTTATGACATCATTCCATTCTGGGTTAATCGTATGACTTTCCAAGGTCTACATTTCACTGGAAAAAGACCATTCAAAGATTGTTTAATTCATGGACTTATTCGTGATAAACAAGGAAGAAAAATGAGTAAATCTCTAGGTAATGGCGTAGATCCAATGGATGTAATTGATACCTATGGTGCAGATGCTCTAAGATTCTTCTTAACAACATCTTCAGCAGCAGGAACAGACCTAAGATATGATGAAGAAAAAGTAAAATCAACATGGAACTTCATTAATAAATTATGGAATGCATCAAGATTTGTTTTAATGAATATCGAAGGATTAGAAACACTTTCATTTGATAATCTAAAACCTGAAGATAAATGGATTTTAACAAGTCTAAATAAAACAATAAAAAGTGTAACTAAAAACATGGATGCATATAACTTCAATAATGTTGGAAGTGAACTTTATTCATTCATATGGAATGACTTCTGCGATAACTATATCGAAGCAGCTAAATTCAGTTTAGAAAGTAATACAACAAAAAGTATTTTATACAAGGTTTTAACTTCAATCTTACAAATGTTACATCCATTCATGCCATATGTAACTGATGAAGTATATAACCAATTACCAATTCATGAAGAAAATATAATATTGAGTAAATATCCATCTTACAACAAAGATGAAGTATATGAAAAAGTATACAAAGAATATGAAGATGTTATTGAATTTATCAAAGTATTTAGAAATATAAAACTAGAAAATAAAATAGGTAAAGACTTCGGAGTAAAAGTAAATACTGATGCTGATTATAGTATAATATTTAAACTTCTTAGAATAAATGAAGAACAATTAAATAAAACAAATGGCAACAAATTTAGCTGTGTTTATAAAAACTATAATGTTGATATTTTCTATGAAAGAGAAGAAACCAAAGAAGATTTAATAATTAAAAATAAACAAATAGCTGAACTAGAAGCAAGCATCGAAAGAAGAAAGAAACTATTAAGTAATGAAAATTATGTTAATAAAGCACCGAAAGAACTAGTTTTAAAAGAACAAAATACATTAAAAATAGAAGAAGAAAAATTAGAAATACTAAAGAATGCATAGAGTTGAAGTGATAAAATAAATGTAGACAGTCTAAAAAAGACACAGTCTACATTTTTTGATGTCATAAATTTTTTAAAAAATTTCACTATAACTAGAGACTTTTTCTATAAATTTTGTTACAATATTATGTGAGGAATGATAACATGAATGATTGTTTATTTTATAAAATATTAAGACCCATTGTAACGGGCTTTGTTAAAATCTTTTTTAGACCAAACATCTTCGGTACAGAAAACATCCCAAAAGATGGACGCTGCATTCTAGCGGGAAATCATACAAGTATCTTTGATCCATTACTTTTAATGTCATCAACAAAAAGAGAAATCCACTTTTTAGCCAAAAATGAATTATGGCAAGGACCTAAAAAAATAATATTTTCTAACCTTGGTTTAATTCCTGTTAACCGAAAAACTAGAGATGGTAATGCTTTGCACAATGCAGAAAAAGTATTAGAAAAAGATTTAGTAATAGGTATATTTCCTGAAGGTACCACAGAAAAAACTGGTGTAATGTTAAAATTTAAAAAAGGTGCAGTAAAAATGTCAAGTGATACCGATAGTCCAATAATACCCTTTGTTATAACAGGTAAGTATAACATATTTAAAAACAACTTAACTATAAAGTTTTTAGACAAAATCTATATAAAAGACGATTTAATCAAAGAAAATGAAAGACTTATGAATATAATTAGTAAGGAAAGGGGAAATTAAATTGGATATATTTTCATTTTTAAGAAGAAGAAAAAAGATACCACAAGTATGGTCTAAGTATTATACAAAAGAAGAGTTAAATATTAAAATACCCAACATTAGCATGTATGATCAAGTAAGAAAAAGTGCTTACTTGTATCCAGAATACTATGCATATGAATACATGGGAAAAAAAGAAATTTACAAAAACTTTATTGCTGAAATAAATGACTGGGCAAAAGCATTTGCAAAATCAGGAATTAAATCCGGAGACATAGTAACTATAACACTACCAAATATTCCAAATGTTTTAATTAGTTTATATGCCTTGAATAAACTCGGAGCTATTGCTAACATGGTTCATCCAATGTCTAGTGAAGAAGAAATATTATTTAGTTTAACTTCAACTAAAAGTAAGTACTTGATAATGCTAGATACATTTTATAGCAAAGTTGAAAACATCATTGATAAATCAAATGTTGAAAAAGTAATTTTTGCTAAAGTACAAGATTATATGCCAACTCTTACAAAAGCAATATACAACTTATCAATAATAGGTAAATACAAAAAAATACCTAAAAAGGATAACTTCTATACATGGAAAAGCTTTTATCAAAAATTTAAAACTAGTGAAACAATGAAGTTTCCTAAATTCGATTCATATACTCCAGCAGTTATTATCCATAGTGGAGGAACAAGTGGTAAACCTAAGAATGTTGTTATTCAAAATAGAGCTTTTATTCTAGGTGCTTTACAAGAAAATATCATAATGAAAAATTTATTTCCAGGTGATTGTTGTCTTGCAATAATGCCTAATTTTCATGGCTTTGGTTTAAGTGTTTTAATGCATACACCTCTAGCTTTAGGTTGTTATACAATTCTTATTCCTAAGTTTGATTCTAAAAAATTTGATATCATGTTTAAGAAAAAGAAACCTTCATGTGTTCTTGGTGTACCTACATTATACGAAGCCTTAATGAGCAACAACAATGTTAAAAATTTAGATTTATCTAATTTAAAATATATTGTATCTGGTGGTGATATCTTAACAAAATCGTTAGAAGCTAAAATGAATAAGTACTTAAAAGAACATAATTCACCAGGAAAAATAACTCAAGGATATGGTTTATCTGAGGCTCTAGCAGCAGTGACACTAGCCTGTGATGATATTAACAAAAGCGGTTCAGTGGGAATACCTCTTCCAGGAAATCAAATAAAAATAATTGACCCTGCAACCAGAGATACATTGCCATACAAGAAAATCGGCGAAATTTGTGTTCATTCAAAAGCTTTCATGCAAGGTTACTTAAATGATGAATCGGAAACAAATACAGCATTGCAAGTTCATAAGGATGGACATGTTTGGCTTCATACCGGTGACTTAGGTTACATGGATGAAGATGGTTTCCTATTTTATAAGGGTAGATTAAAAAGAATGATTGTATCAAGTGGTTATAACGTTTATCCATCTCATGTTGAAGAAGTTATTGAATCTCACCCCGCAGTACTTCAATGTACCGTAGTAGGAGTCCCGCATCCATACAAGCAAGAAGTTCCAAAAGCCTTCATTGTGTTAAAAGAAGGATACTTTCCAATATTTGTAAAAGATGAAATAAAAGAATATTGTAAGAAAAAATTGTCTAAATACATGATTCCTCAAGAATTTGTTTTTAGAAAAAGATTACCTAGAACTAAATTAGGTAAAGTTGATTTTAAAAGCTTAATAAATGACACAAGGGGTGATGATGATGACTAAAATGCCTTTTTTATACAGAGCAGGTAGATTAATACTTGGTCCAATATTTAAATGGTACTATAAACCTACTATAATAGGTAAAGAAAACATACAAAAAGATGGTGCAATACTAATAGTAGGTAATCATAAACACTTATATGATCAATGTTTAACTATTATTTCAACAAAAAGATTTGTTAGATACATGGCTAAAAAAGAATATTTTGATAATAAAAAAACAGCATGGTTCTTTAAAGCTGTAGGTTGTATTTCCGTAGATAGAGAAAATCACGATAGTAAAGCAAAAGAGTTAGCAATAGAAACTTTAAAAGAAAATGGTGCAATTGGATTATTCCCAGAAGGAACAAGAAATAAAACTAAAGATTTTTTACTTCCATTTAAATTCGGAGCAGTATCAATGGCTAAAAAAACAGATGCTTATCTAGTACCATTTGGTATCACCGGAGATTATGTTTTTAGAAGTAAAAATTTAACCATAAGATATGGAAAACCATTTAAAGTAACCGACATGGATTTAGAAGATGCCAATAATCTTCTTTATGAAAAAGTAAAAGAATTAATGGAAGAAAATCTAAAACTTAAAAAATAAAAGATTACAAAGATTTCTGTAATAACTTAAACAGAAATCTTTTTGTTTGATTTACAATATCTTTAATACCTGATAAAATATTTATAAGGAAGTGATAACGTGGATGCCAAAAAAATAAAAATGGAATTAATACGTCAAAAAAATTCGAATTTTAAAGGTAATATATATCATTTTTCTCAAGTTCATTTTGCATATAACTCAAATAAAATCGAAGGTAATAGACTTACCGAAGAACAAACCGAAGCAATATTTGACACAAGAAGTTTTATTCCCAAAAATGATGTTTTAGTAAAACTAGATGACTTAATAGAAATAAAAAATCACTTTAAACTATTTGATTACATGATTGATAACATTGATAATCCAATTACTAAAGAAATGATTTTAACAATGCATAAAATTCTAAAAAGAGGTACAAGTGATGAAGACAATCCTCTTTATAATGTCGGAGGATTTAAAACCATTCCTAATATAATAGATATTCAAAATATAATACATACCAGTAATCCTGAAGAAGTAGAAACAGATTTAAATAAACTTCTTAATGATTATGAAAAACAAGATAATGTATCACTACAAGATATAATTGATTTCCATGTTTTCTTTGAAAGGATACATCCTCTAAGTGATGGAAATGGTCGAGTAGGAAGAATGCTTATGTTTAAAGAATGTCTAAAAAATAATATCGTTCCATTTATAGTTTTAGATGAAGAAAAAGCTTATTACATGCAAGGTCTAAAAGAATATAATAAAGATAAAAAATATTTAAAAGACACAATCTTGCATTTCCAAGATATTTATGATAATATATGTGACCAATTATTAAATTATGAAATTAAAAATGACGGGAAAGAATAATCCCGTCTAATTTATTACTAACAGAAACTTAACATCGTTCCTGTTAATAATATTATATGTAAATTATAAATAAATATACAAAAAACTGCATTAATTATGCAGCTTTTTTGTTTAAAGTTCTAGCTTCTCTAGCACTAATGATAACTTTTTCTCCATTGATTGTCTTCTTTTGTAAATTTGGTTTTTGTTTCATCTTAGTTGCATTTAAAGCATGTGATCTTCTATTACCAGTTAAAGGTTTTTTTGTAGTTACTTTTGTAGCCATCTTTTTTTACTCCTTTTTCGTTTACTTATTAATTTTAACAATATATTTGAAGTTTGTCAAATATTACTTATGTTTTTACCCTTAAATTTGGAAATTTTTCTTCAATTTCACTATTTTTATACGTTTTATCTATATATTTATCTATTTTTGTAGTAGGAGCAATACCTCTTTTTCTTTTAGAATATCTATTTACTATACCTGTTGTTTTACTAATATCAAAGATTAAAAATAAAAAAATAAGTATTGTTACCACTTTCAAAGGTCTTGAATAAATATTATTAAAACCACTTGTGTATAACTTAAGTCCCCATTTAATCCATATACTTGATAAAACACCCCAAGTAATTGATGCCACAATATTTATTCTTCCTGTATTATATGTCCATGTACTTGTATGTAAAACATATTCTTGAAAAATAGATGCTAAATATTCAAAAATTGTACAAATTACAAAACTTCCAACAAAAGTAATTAATATGTTTTTATCTTGAAACTTATAAAAGAAAAATGTTAAAAGTAAAATACCTATTCCATAAATAGGTTTAAGTACCATATGCCATAACCCAGGTTTAGTAATTATTCTTTTTTCTTTAATAGAGATAAGTACTGATTCAAAGATAAAACCAAATAATGATCCGATTATAAAAAGACACACTATGTAATAAAATAATTTTTTCTTATCCATAATATTCACCAATTATAGTATGGATTAATTTATAAATTCCATACTTGTTCGCTTGACGTAACAACTAAAAATAGATATAATTAATTTAAGAAAGAAAGGTGAACACCATGGAATTAAAAAATATGAAATTTATAGATTTATTTGCAGGTATTGGTGGTTTTAGATATGCTCTTGAAAGCCTTGGTTGCACATGTGTGTTCTCTTCAGAATGGGATAAATTTTGTAAGATGAGTTACACTCTCAATTTTAAAGAAACACCCCATGGTGATATTACTAAAATAGATGAAAAAGATATTCCAAAGTTTGATATTTTATGTGCAGGTTTTCCTTGTCAACCATTTAGTATCTCTGGAAATCAAAAAGGATTCGGTGATACACGAGGAACATTATTCTTTGATATAGCAAGAATAGTAAAATATCATAAACCGAAAGTTATATTATTAGAAAATGTTAAAAATTTAAAAGCTCATAATGGCGGTGCAACATTTAATGTCATTTCAACTGTTTTAAAAAATCTAAATTACAACATATATTATAAGGTTCTAAATGCCAAGAATTTTGGATTACCCCAAAATAGGGAAAGAATAGCTATCGTTTGCATCAGAGAAGATATTGACAGTGGAAAATTTAAATTTCCCAAAGAATATGATAATTTCATTACCATTTCAGATATAAAGGAAGATGATAGTAAAACAAAAAAGTACTTAATTACCAGAAGTGATATTTACATTAATAGTGAAAAATTAAAAGATGCAATAGAAAATGGAAAGGTTAATAAACCTGTTCAAATAGGTATCATTGGTAAAGGTGGTCAAGGTAACAGAATTTATCATGAAAATGGAATTGGTATAACACTAGCTGCATCAAGTGGAGGAGCAGCATCAAAAACCGGAGCTTATTACATTAATGGAAAAGTAAGAAAATTATCACCAAGAGAAGCAGCAAGATTACAAGGTTTCCCGGAAGACTTTATAATCATAGATAATGAAACTCAAGCATTAAAACAATTTGGAAATAGCATACCAATTAATTTATTGAAGGAAGTTTTTTCTGGACTTAAAGACATATAGGGAGGTTTACATGGGAGATTGGAAAGAATTTGAAAAATTAAGTGTTGATTTTTTAAAAAGTAATATAAGAAATAAAGATATAAGTATAAAACATTTTGGAAACTCAGACAGCACAAAGTCAGATATTTTAGTTACATTTAATAAAAGTGGCAAAAGCTTTTATATAGAAACGAAGATGCCCACATCACAAACTTCACAATTTGTTGTTGAATTAGATGATAATAAATTTGTATATGGAAAAAACAATACGTTCAAAACAAATGAATATTCAGAAAAAATAATAGATTTATTAAATAAAAACTTTGATTATTATAAAAACGTCGGAAAACGAGGAATAAAAGTTTCAGTACCTCCAGATATTGCACTTGGATGGATTAAATCAAACATGAATAATAAAAATGTTAAATTTGTAATGTCCAAAGATAGCAAGGGCAAAATTGTTTCAATACCACTTGAAAACTTTAATGATTTTTTTGATATTAAAACAATTTTAAGAAGAAAGAAAAGTGGCACCAATAAATTATCGAAGAAATATTATGATGATTTTATTAAAAATATAAAAATAAATTTTAAAAATAACATAATTAAGATTTATACAAAAAATAATAGATTATTTGTAAAATTTGATATGGAATTATCAAAAGAAGACTGTTATATAGAAAGTGATTTGCTTTTAGAAAAAAGATACTATTTAAGTAAGATTGATAAAAATACATATCAAGTAAAATTAACATCATCTACAAATAATCCAAATATTATTTTCAAACTTTCTGCAAATGCTGAAAATGATTTTTCAATAGATGATTTAATTAATTACATAAATGAAGAAAATAGTTAGTACTTACTTGTAGAAAAATCTTTTTCATGGTAGAATTATAGCAGGTGATTTTTTATGTTCGTAGATGAATTAAATATAAAATTAATGGCAGGACCTGGTGGTGATGGATGTACATCATTTCGTAGAGAAAAGTTTGTTCCAATGGGTGGACCTGATGGAGGAAATGGTGGACGTGGCGCCAGTATTATTTTTAAGGTTGATAAAAATTTAAAAACTTTAGTTGATTTAAGTTATCGTAAAATAATTAAAGCTCCGAAAGGTGAAAATGGTAAGGGGGCAAATAAATATGGTAAAAATGCTGAAGATATAATTATTATGGTACCTGAAGGAACAACAGTAATTAATACAAAAACAAATGAAGTAATGGCAGATTTAATAACTGATGGTGAAGAATTTGTAGCAGCTAAAGGTGGACGTGGTGGAAAAGGAAATAAATCATTTGCCACTCATGATGTACCAGCACCAAAATTTAGTGAAAAAGGTGAACCTGGGGAAGAAGTAATTGTTAAACTAGAACTAAAAGTATTAGCAGATGTAGGGCTTGTAGGTATGCCAAGTGTAGGTAAATCAACAATTCTATCAGTAATCAGTGCATCAAAACCAAAAATCGCTGCATATCATTTTACAACATTAAATCCAAACCTTGGAGTAGTCAAACTAAAAAATGGTGAATCATTTGTAATGGCAGATTTACCTGGACTTATCGAAGGAGCCAGCGAAGGAATTGGTCTTGGAACATTATTCTTAAAACATGCAATGCGTACTAGAATTCTTGCTCATGTAGTGGACATGGGTTCAAGTGAAGGCAGAGATCCAATCGAAGACTATAAAATAATTAGAAATGAAATATGTAAGTATAGTGAAATATTAAAAAATAAAAAAGAAGTAGTAATAGCAAGTAAAATGGATTTAGAAAACTCTAAAGAAAACTTAGAAAAATTTAAAAAAGCATATCCTGAAATTTTAGTTATTCCAATCAGTTGTTATGAAATGACTGGTATTGAAGAAATGCTAACAAAACTAAATGACATCTTAAAAGATATACCAAAAGAAGATTTATATCCAAAAGAATCATTCAAGATGTATAAGTATGAAGATTTAAAACCTTATAGTATTAAAAGAGATGGTAACATCTGGATAGTAAGTGGAAAAGAAATAGAAACATTATTATTAATGACTAAATTTAATGAAGATGAAGGTGTTTTAAGATTTGCTCGTAAGTTTAAAGGAATGGGTATTGAAGATGAACTTGAAAGTCTCGGAGCCAAAAAAGGTGATGAAGTTCAAATACTAGATTACATGTTCACATTTAAAGATTAATTATATAACTAACGTTTAGAAATATTCGTTAGTTTTTATATGTACATTTGATTTATTTTATGTTAAAATATATCTCACTAGTGGGGGATATATGAAACTATTTAATTGGTTATTTAAAAATTCTTCAAAATCTAACAGTGTTAATCTTGTTAATTTACAAGATTTTATTAAGATGCCCTCATCTTCATTTTATAACAAGCATAATGAAGAATATCAAAAATACTATAAAGAATACACCAAAGTTTTAAAAGAAAAGCGAAGTTTAACTTCAGTTGATATAACAA
>FR903547.1:0-1508 GCA_000438075.1 Clostridium sp. CAG:609
ACTAGTATGAGTTTAAGTGAATATGTTATGTCTCAATATACAGGTACTCAAGGAGAAAACAATATATATTATCATGATGCAAATCTTACAAATGGAGCAGGAGATAATTCATATAGATATGCTGGAGCAAGTACAGATGTAAATAATTACATTTGCTTAGGTTCAAGTGAAATAATTTGTCCAGCAGATAATCTATATAGAATTATCGGTGTATTTGGAGATGATAATCATGGTGTTTCTGGACAACAATTAGTAAAAGTAATAAAGAATACGTCATATGGTATACATGAATGGAGCACGAGTAATTCAAGTGATTGGGCAACTGCATCACTAAAAATAACATTAAATTCTACATTTATAACAGAAAAATTATCAGGATTTGAAGATAAAATAGCAGAAGTAACATGGAGAGTAAGTGGATATAGTACTAGTGCTGCAACTGCAAAAACAGTATATACAGGAGAGATAACAAATGCAACAAAAACATATACAGCAAAAATAGGATTAATTTATCCAAGTGACTATGGATATGCAACAACACCAGATTATTGGACAACAAATGTATATGATTATAATACTGCAGCAAGTAGTAAAGATTGGCTTTTCTTAGGTTCTTATGAATGGTTATTGTCGCCTAATTCTAGCACTCCCTCTTCTGCTTGGGTTGTGAATAGCAGTGGTAGTGCCTACCACCTCAATAGCGTGATATCTTCCATTGCGGTGCGTCCGTCCTTTTATCTTTTATCTTCAGTAAACTTTGCTGGGGGTGATGGTACTAAAAATTCACCAATTCGCATAAATTAGAGCCCATTAACTTAACTGTGTCTTTTTAAGAAGTATATGTATAAATGACTGAGCTATTAGCTCAGTCATTTGGTTTTAAAAGAATAAACTTTTTGTTCTTTGTAGTTTGCTGTAGGTATCTTCTTTTAGTTTAGTGACTTCTTCATATTGTGAAGGGAGTATTGGTAGACCAATGTATAGGTTGGTATCTAAACTGTTTTTAGCTGATTCGTTTTGAAGATAGTTATGTATTTCTTGTTCTGTTTTTCCATAACAGCTTGCATTTGCAAGAGTTAGTTCGTTACACTTTAGACAAAAATCTAGTGTAGGGGATGTGTATTTAGTATATCCTTTTAATAGATTTAGTAGTGTTTGATATTTGAAATAGTTTGTTGCTAATTCTTTGTTTGCAAAACTACTTGCATATGCTAAAGTGAGAATTTCTTTTGATGCTTTTATTTGTGCCATTCTTTCATCTGGTTTTAATCCTGGATAATTATATATACTTGATAAATATAATAGGTTTCTTACAAAACCGTTGATGTAGTCACATTCACTTAGTTTATTACAAAGTGTAAGTATTTCATATAATACCTTTAAGTTGTAGGCTTTTATTATATCTCCTTTTATGGTGAAATAATCCTCAACATCTGGTATGTTACTTTTCATATAAATTGTTTTGTTTTCTTCTTCATAGTATGGTTCTTTGAATAGATATGCATCTT
>FR903547.1:1557-8489 GCA_000438075.1 Clostridium sp. CAG:609
TAATGTTTTTTACTTTATCCGTTATATTTTTTGATGATAAAATTATATCAAATGCTTGTAATATAAATTTATCATCAGCTTGTTTTGCCCTTCCATATTCTTCTAATAATTTTTGCAATTCATTATTTAAAAAAAATTCCATTTTACCCTCCTTAGTATTGCTACTTTATTATACCATAAAAATATTGGCATTGGAATATTTTTGTGGTATAATTTGATTATGGTAGAGTGAGGTGCTTATGAAAAAAATATGTTTTGGTTTTTTTATAACATTATATATAATTATTTCTTTAATTGTAACTACTTGTTTACTTCATTATAATGATTATAATATAACTGTTATTAATGGAAAAAGTTTAATTAGTTTAAAAAGTGATTATGATGATTTAAAGAAAGGTTCTTTAGTGGTTGTTAAAGATAATGATATTAGTGTGGGTGATAAAGTGTTTTATTATGAAGCTAATGGTAGTGATGTAGGTGTTAATTTAAGAAGTGTAAAAAATATTAATAAGATTAATGCTAGTGAATCTACATATACCTTGGATAATGATAAAGTTATAACTAAAGATTTTATAATAGGTACTAAAAATAATGCTAAAGTATATCCCGTGATTGGTGGTATTTTGTTACTACTTGAATCTAAATGGGGTTTCTTAGGTATTGTTATTTTACCAGTTGCGGTATGTTTTATTTTTGAAATTTATACATTAGTTAAAGAATTTAAACCAAAGAAAAAGAGAAAGAAAAATGAAAAAAAGTAATATATTGGTAGTATTATTAGTTATTCTGTCCATTTTTTCTTGGGGCTCTTTATTTAAGACTTATGGAAGGTATATTTATAATGAACTCAGGGATTATTATTTAGCAAGTCATAGTTTTTATTTTAATAGTGACAGGTTAGATGTTGGGGTAAAAAATGAAGAGTTAGATAATTATTCTGGAGTTGATCCATACACTATTACAATAAATATGAATAGTTATAAAAATAACTTTGTTGCTAGTAGTTCTGATATTGATTATGATATAACTTATGAGTGTTCAAGTAATGCTACATGTGAAATATCAAAGACGAGTGGAGTTATTTATGCTGCAAGTCATACCGATTCATTTTATGTAACAATTACTCCGAATGAGAATTTGAGTGATGGAGATACTATTTGGGTGGAAGTAGAAACAACTTCCAAGAGTCCTTATAAGAAAACTTTGAAGGGTAGATTTACTTTGAGAGTTGGTAAAATGGGTCTTGGTTATGAAATAACTGATGTTAAGAATAGAGCATATTTTGATGTTAATTTTACTAATACATATGATTTTTATACAGTAAATGAAGCATTTTCTAATTATAATGTTGGTGATCGAATAGATATTACAACCTATTTAGGTTTAAGTGATACTGAAAAAGATAAATGTTCATCAGCGGTGATTGAAATAAAATTTGATCCAAGTATTGCAGTACTTGATATGACTAATGAGGCTTACATTAATAATACTAGTAGTACTACTAGAGACATTGGTGGATATAAATATATTGATAGTTTTATATTTAAAGTAGAGGCATTATCGAGTAAAAGTGTTAGGTTTTATAAAAGTAATGTTAGTAATGATTATACATATCCGTTTAATAATAACGAATCTATTGTGGAAGTAATCTATCATTAAGGAGGTAAAAAATGTTAAATGTAATGAATACATATTTAAAGTTTAATCGTAAAAGGTTAATAAATTATAGTAAGATTATATTAGAAAAATATTATAATAAAACTATATTTGAAGGACTAATAGATACTTATTTTAATTTAAGGTATACTGAGTTACCTTCAGGGTTATGTGCTAAGGT
This sequence comes from Clostridium sp. CAG:609, assembly GCA_000438075.1. Lineage (GTDB taxonomy): Bacteria > Bacillota_I > Bacilli_A > RF39 > UBA660 > Onthocola_B. The sequence continues at coordinate 3,395 of FR903547.1, forward strand.
GATAAATAAGGATTTGGTTAAGAAAGCTGAAATTTTGAGTAAAGATAATGATGTAGATGATATAAAATTAATATTAAGTTATTTTCCTTTTATATATTATTTAGATGGATTTTTAAAAAAGGATATTGATGTAATTGTGGATAAAGTTAATGACTTTAGATTTAAACAATTAAATCTAGAACCAATAGATGATGAACTTAAGAGTACCTGGATAAGTGATAAAAAAAGAATTGATAAATATTTAGATAGTTTTGATAGTAAAGAGTTTTATTTGAGTACTGGTAAAACCAGAGTTAAGAATTTATATAAGACTGAAGTTATGCATTTGGTAAAGATACCTAAGTTATATAGTGATTATGCTATTGATAAGGTTTATAACCGAGGTATAGTACTTGAAAATAAATTATTTATTAATTATACAATGGTTAGTGTTTTAGTTTTAAAGGATATACTTAATTTAGATTGTAATTATTATATAGTTGAATTTTCAAAAAGTTTGATAGAAAAAGAAGATAAGTTAAAAAGATTATTTAATATTATAGATAATGATATAGTTAAAGATAGAGTTATATTAAGTGTTAATGAAAATGATTTTTTAGAATATAGAGATAGCTATTTAAAATATATTAATGAAGGGTATAAATTTATTTTATATTTGAGTGATGATTCTAGTTTAAAGAATGATTCAATTAGAAAAGTATTTAGTTATGTAGTAGATAATGATGTTGTGGAGGTAGGATAATGGATACATTTATGAAGTTCTTATATGAATTCTTAAATCAATTTTTTAAAGGATTTATATTATTTTTTAAAGGTCTATTTAATGGAATAGTTGAAATATTTAATATACCTGCTTATATTAAAGTTATTAGGTATTATCAAAGTGATTTAAAAGGACCAGAGTGGATATTTGTTGCAATAGCTGTTTTAGCAGTAGTAGTATTACTTGTATCAATTATTTTACTTATCTATTTTGTTTTAAGAAAGTATTTGAAATTTAGAAAAACTATTGTGGAACAAGAATCTTTACTTGAAGAAGTTGCAACTCTTAATAATGAAGTAGCAAATTTAATTCAAGAAAAACAAGATATTCTTGCGATGAAAGTATCAAAACTTGGGCTTAAACCTGGGGATAGTGATACTGAAGAAGTAGAAACTCAAGACGAAGTTGCTGGTGATGGTCAAAGATTTCCAAAACTTGCAAGTGTTGATGAAGCTTTTGCTAAATACAAGATACAAAACTATAACAATACTTTTACATTAGAAGAATTAGTTGAAAATTTTAGAAACTTTGCAGCATCAAAATTAAGATTATATTATTCAACTGAAATGATTAGATTATTTATATCTGCTTTAGCAAGTACTAAGTTAATTATTTTACAAGGTATTTCTGGTACAGGTAAAACTTCTTTAGCATATGCTTGGGGAAAATTTTTGAAACACGATTCGTGTGTTGCCTCAGTTCAACCCTCATGGAGAGATAGAACAGAATTATTTGGATATTTTAACGAATTTACTAAGAAGTTTAATGAAACTGAAGTATTAAAAGAGTTATATCAAGCAGGTTTTACTGATGATGTTTATACTGTAATACTAGATGAAATGAATATTTCTCGTGTAGAATATTACTTTGCAGAAATGTTATCAATACTAGAAATGCCTAATAAAGATGAATGGATTATTGAACTTGTTTCAAGTGCTTGGAAGAGCGATCCAAAACATATAATTGATGGTAAAATTAAGATACCTGCGAATGTTTGGTATATTGGTACAATCAATAACGATGACTCAACATATATGGTAACAGATAAGGTATATGATAGAGCAATGCCTATTGATATTAATGATAAAGGTAAAGTTTTTGAACCAATTGATACTGATGCAATGGATATAAATTATAGTTATTTAGATAATTTATTTAAAAGTGCAATGGAACAAAATCAAATATCTAAAGAAACGTTAGATAAAATTGAAGATATGGATGATTATGTAATTAAACACTTTAGAATTGCATTTGGTAACAGAATAGTTGCTCACATGAAAAAGTTTGTACCAGTTTATGTTGCTTGTGGAGGAGATGAAGTAAGTGGAGTAGATTACTTTATAGCAAGAAAAATCCTAAGAAAGTTTGAACAATTAAATGTCTCATATATCAGAGATGAAATTGATGGTTATATAGAATATTTAAATAAAACATTTGGTAAAGATAAAATGAAAGAATGTATTGAATATTTACTTCGTTTAAAGAAATTAACATAAGGAGGTATATATGGAAATATTTGATTTATATCAAAAATCTAGTGATGTTAATAATGAACATTTTAATAAAAAGTTGGATTCTCGTTTACATGTTTATAAAGACTATGAAAAGGTTGAATACGATTTTGAATGGTTAGATATAATGGAAGAAACAATTAGGTATTTAGATAATATTTTAAGAAATCCCAATAAGTTTATTATTAATGAAGAGGATGTTATAAAGATTGAACTTGCAAAAAGAGTAACAGTTGAAAGTATAAAACATTTATCAAGAAATACAAATTTAATTCAAGATTATAATAAAAAAACTGGTGATGTAAGACCCTCGAAGATACTTAATATATCAAAAGAAGAGAGTTTTGAAACATATGAAAATAAGTTTATATATTCACTAATTCAAAATATGAAGTTTTATATTGATCGAAAGAAAAAAAATATGCAAACTGGGGGATCTTATAAAAATGATAAAAAATTAGAGTATAGTGCAACAACAAATGTAGGCAAAGAAAAAGTAGATATGAATTTTACCATTAATTCTAAGGTACAAGAAAATAAAAATAAGGATATGGAAGAAATTAATAAAAGAATTGATGATTTAGAACTTCATATCAAGGATTTATGTACATCAGATGTTTATAAAGCAATTGATAAAAAACATATTTCATTAGTTACATCCCCGATAAAGAAAACTAATGTAATTATAAAAAATGTTAACTTTCAATATGCTTTAAGGTTATGGAATTACATGCAAGAACATACTGATGATGATGTGAAAGATGAAAAAAATAAGAAAGATTATTATGATAATGATACATTAAAGAAAATGGCTGATGAATCATTTTTAATTAATTATTTGATTTCTAAAACTTTGGATGAAGATGATACTTCTGAAGTTATAGAAAAGGAAGAATTAAGTAAAAAAGTTGTTAATAATATGCTAGAAAACTTACTTAGTTTTAATAATATTCCTTTGGAGGAGTTACAAAAATTAATTGGAGAACAATATGAAGTTGTTAAGTATAAAGAAGTTGTATCAGATAAATATATTGAAAACTTATTTAAATCAAGTATTTCTAAGTACTTAGAGATGGTTGATAAAATAAAGATATAAGGACAGTGAAAAAGATGAAAAATAAAAATATAATAAAAATAATTTTAGGAATAATAAAAAGTATCGCAACATTTTTTATTGTTTGTGTTTTTAGTATAATATTTTTGCAAAGGGTTAGTAATAATTCAATTAACTTAGCAGGTTTTAGCATTTATACTGTTGTAACTGAAAGTATGTATCCAAAGTATAAAGTTTATGATATGATTTTGGTAAAAAGTGTTGATACCAAGTCAATAAAGGTTCATGATGATGTAGTTTACAAGGGCGAAAAATCTGATTTTCAAGGTAAGATTGTAACACATAGAGTTGAAGACATTACTGAAGATAATGGAGTTTTAACTTTTACTACGAAGGGCATTAATAACGATATTGAAGATCCACTTGTTAATGAAAATCAAATAATGGGAAAAGTTGTTCATAAACTTCTATTACTTAGTTTAATAAGTAAAGTTATTAATAATACATATGGATTTTATTTTCTAATATTTGTTCCTTTAGTGGTTGTAATATTTTTGGAAGTAATGGAATCTATCGAAGAAAAAAAGGAATTAAATAAGGTTTTAGATGATGAAAGAAAAAAAGAAGAATAATTTATTGGTATTATTTAAAGTATTAAGAAAAAGGGTTAAACTTAGTACTTTACTTATGCTCATTGTTACTTTTTCATCATCAACATTTGCATGGTTTATTTACGCTACCAAAGTTGATAGTGGTATAACTGCTCATGTTAAAGCTTGGAATGTTTTGTTTGAAGTAGGGGATGATGAAATTGAAGAAAATATGCATTTTGATGTATCTGATTTATATCCTGGGATGATGACATATACTGATAGTGTATCTGTAAAAAATAAAGGGGAAACTCATGCTGAATTATCTTATGAAATTGTCTCTTATACCATTTTTGGTGTTAAGTATGAAGTAGGTAATAGTGGAATTTTAACTAGTAATGATTTAAAACAAAGTTTGTTAAATGATTATCCTTTTAAAACTGCTATTACTTTATCCAGTAATATAATAAGTCCTAATTCTACCGAATCATTTTCTTTAGTTGTTTCTTGGCCATATGATTCTGGGGATGATGAGAAAGATACTTTATGGGGTACAAAAGCTTATGATTATCATGAACTTCATCCAGATTTACCAAGTATTTCAATTGAGTTAAAAGTAGTTGCAACTCAAAAAAACAATTAATATGATGTAAAAAAGTGTATACTTTAAATTAAAGTGTACACTTTTTAAACGTTTTATGATTTACTTAAAAAAAACTTCAACTATGCTAATTTTAAAAATTTACCCCCTTTTTTGTAAAAAGAAGCAAAAAAATGATGGAGATATGCAAAAAAAGGCTCAAAAAATGAAAAATTTGCGATTTGAACTTTTTAGATTACTTCTTGTATAATGCTCTTCATGGAGGAAAAATTTATGAAAAATTTTAAAGGTAGTTTCAGTTTGATGCGAGATAAGCCTTTTAAGAAACTATTTAATGATAAAGAAATATTTTCTGATTTTATGAAAAGTGCATATGAATTTTTAAATATTGATGAAGGTTTTCACTTAGATAGTTTGAATAGTCAGGTACTTATTTCAGGTGGTAACATAAAAGTAAAAGACTTCTTTAGTGATGTGTTTGCAGTAGCTGGTGATATATTAATAATTCTAGAAGCTTATAACAGTTACAAAATTTACGAAGAGACAAAGTCATTTTGTTATGCATCTAGAGTATAT
>FR903548.1 GCA_000438075.1 Clostridium sp. CAG:609
CAGGGATAACAGTCTTGCGAAGTGATGTTTTAGTTCTATGACATCCTTAATGGTATTAAAACTATTATGGTTATATTGAATTATGGAAAGAGGTTTTAGTTCTATGACATCCTTAATGGTATTAAAACTTTTATGTTAAATTAAATAATCGTGAAATTGTTTAATACTATGACATCTTTAAATAACCAATAATTAAAATCTGTATCTTTATTGACAAGGATGTCATGCTATGGTTTATTCTTAATAAAAGTACTGAAAAATTCCAATTTTAAGAGAAGTTTAACACTTCTTTTTTTATATAATTCAATAAAAAATGGTTATATATATATCAAACATAATTAATAGCAAAAAATAATTGAATTACTAATAATTTAAGTATAAACTATATTAAAGAAAACATAAAGAGATAGAAAATCAATGATTAATATAATAAATAAGGTAAATAATCAAAAAAAACATCAGAGATAAAGAAAATCAAACTATTCACTAAAAAAATATGTTAAAATAAAGTTAACAAAGAAATATAAAGGTAAGACGAAATAAAATGAAAATGGAAGAACATCTAAAACAAACAGCTAAAGTATTAATATATAATACTTATAGTAGAATAGTTGATAATCCACTTTAATATGAAAATATAACTGGTAAAAAAATGCTTAAGAAAGTAGAAAATTTTTATAGTAATCCAAGTAATATACTTGAAATATGTACAGAAAGAGAACTTAAATTTTTAAAGAAGGTTCTAAATAATGAAGATAACTTATTTGATGAAAAATATTATTGGGAACGTCGTAATCTTTCTGATAAATTATTAATTGGTTTATATGAAAGTAAATTACATGTTTTTGAAGAAGTAAAAGAAAGTGTAGAAAAAGCTTTAAAAATGGTAAAACCCAAAATAGTTAAAGAAAATGATAGAATTAATGAAGTAATATTAGGATATCTAAGGGTTAATGGAATATCCTAATTGGATGACTTAGTATCCAAAACATCAAAAATATTAAATTTATCCGAAAAAGAAATACGAAACTAGCTAGACAATAACGTAATGATAAAATATTATGTATATTATAATAATGAATACAACTTAAGATTTAAAGAAAAATTCACACAAGTATATTATGTATATTATATGGATTATTTTGATACACTTAAAGACGAAAAAAAATACTATACATTTAAAGGAGTATCATCACTAACACCAGAAGAATATAAGGAAATATTTTAAAAAGGTCTTAATACTAAAAAAGAAACAGTAAAAAAATTATATGATAAATTAGATGGTATATGTGCATTTGGTGCATATATAAAAGAAAAAGTACTTTTAGTTGCACTGATAAATGGCAATAGAGATTATATAAGGAATTTAATCGAAAAACATAGCGATGGACATGAAAAATTAGCCAAAGAAGTACTAAAATTGCTTGAGCCAGCCATGGATGATATGCCTTCCGATGCCATAAATGGACTAACACCAAATGAATATTTGAAATAACAAGGATAAATATAAGGTGTTCAATAATAGAAGACACCAAAATAGATGTCATTTTTAATAGAAAACTACTTGAAAAAACTTCAAAATATGTTATTATAAGAACTAACGGAAACAACAAAAATTATCAATTTGAAAATTTGTGTTGTTTTTAAAAATGGAGGTTTTATGAAATATAAAGTTTATTGCGATGAAAGTTGTCATATGCAAAACGATAAAAAAAACTATATGGTTTTAGGAGCCATTTATTGTCCTAAAAAAGAAATCAACAATGTTGTAAAGTATATTAAAAAACTAAAAAAAGAATATGGATTAAAACCCACTTCAGAAATAAAGTGGACAAAGATTTCAAATTCTACTATAGAGTTTTATAAAGATTTAATAAAGTATTTTTTTGTTAATCCAAAATTAAAGTATAGAGCAGTAATATGCGATAAAAGAATACTAAATCATGAAAAATATCATCAGACTCATGATGAATGGTATCATAAAATGTACTATGCTATGTTAAGATATTTTATAGATCCAGATAATTCATATGAAATATATCCGGACATAAAGGATACTAATTCATATCACAATTTTCAAAATGTAGCAAAATTTTTAAGAATTAAGTTAAAAGATACAAATGAAAAAACAATAGTCAAAATACAACCAATTAGATCAAATGAAAGCTATATTCTTCAACTAGCAGATGTATTAACAGGTGCAATGCAATATAATAAAAATGGTCTTAATACAAGTACTCCAAAACTAAAAGTAATAGATTTGATAAAAGACAATGTCATAGATGGAATAGACGATACAACAGCTTTTAGTAAAACAAAATTTAATGTTATGGTATGGGAACCATATGAATAAAAATTGTAGATGCATACCAGAATTGCACGAAGCACCAGAAGTATTAAATCATGATAATTATCAAAAGTATGAAGAAGAATTGTATAAAATAATGGAAGAAGATTTTATTAAACATGAAGTTTTTTTCTTGGGTAAAAAAGTAGTATTAGATTTTAATAAAAGTCAGAATGGAAAATCTGATACGTTTTTTCATGTTTTATGTGGTGATAAAAAAAACTATCCTAATTTTGAAAGAGCAAAAAGAATAAGGTATCCAAGACAAATAATAGAAAATTTCAATCATTGCTATAATTGCGAATATTCATGCAAAGTAAAGATGTTTATTAAAAAAATTAAAAATAAAAAAAGATATCATTTATTTTCAGAAGAAAACAGATATATGGTAGTATTAGAAGATGAAGGAAAAAGAATGAAATTAGTTACTTCGTTTTATATTGACAAAACCTATAAATTATATAATTACAAAAAAGATTATGAAAATTATATTTCCAAAATTAAAGACGATGCAGTAAACTAGTTACGACATCGCCTGACCTCTGGAATGCAACTTGGCATCTGAGCTATAAACATAATACCATATTTACGAATTATTGTCAAATGATAAATGTAAATATGATGTCATTTATATTATATGTAGAATAAAATAGTAAATTCACTATTTATTGATTTGCAAGAAATAGATTTATTCTACAATTGAAGAAAATCCTTGCAAAAGAAAGCAAAATAATGTATTATAATTAGCAAGGAAAAGGGAAAATATGGAATTAAGCAGTAAATTAACAAAACAAATAACAGAAACAAAGTATTTAAGTGTAGAAAATACTGATAGATATCGTCCTATTATGCGAATATTTTTTGAAAATTATGAGAAATTAAATTATTGGCTATTTAAGGAAGATATTTTTAACGAACTTAAAAATATGCAAGGCTTTGAAAATTATACGCTAGACTTATGTGAATCAGATTTAACACAATTATATTCATGGGGAAACCTTACATATTTTCAAGATACGGAAAATGTTATGACAGTAAAAGAGTTTCAAAATAGAAGATTCAGATACCAAATGACTGATTATGCTATAGAAATCGAAAGATTTGTAAGTTATCTAGAAACTATTAGTGTAAAAACATCATCACTAGAACCGAAGATTTTTGAAAAACTAAGAAATTTGATTACCAAAATATCAACATTAAGTAGTTCACATGATATACATGATTGTTTTGAAGAATTAAACTATCAATTTACTAATATGAATGAAAACTACAAAAGCTTTTTAAAGACTTTTCATGAAGCTAAAACTGAAGATTTAATGAAAAAGGAAAGTTTCATAATATATAAAGAAAAAGTAATTAAATATTTACGTGAATTTATAAGTGGATTTCAATTAAATAATTTAAAAATTGTAGATTTAATTGAAAAATTACCAGAAAATTTTGAAGAAACACTAATGGATAATTTAATTGAGTATCAAAAAAATATACCTAACATGGAACCAGACTTTGATTATAATTATCTTCGAGAAATTAATCAGGGAAAATGGAGAAGTATAATTCATTGGTTTAAGAATGACGGAAGTATATCAGAAAGTAGCAGATTAAAAAAAGCAATAAATGATATAATAGATAAAATTATGAAAAATGTTTCTGCTATCATGGAAATGCAAGCAAGCAGTATTAACAGAAAAGAAGAGTACAAACATCTTTTAGGACTTCTTTGTAAATCAGATACCCTTGAAGAAATAGAATTATTGTGTCCACATATATTCGGTTTAATAAACACAAAACATTTAAGCAAAATTGAAAAATCAACAGAATCAATTGATTATGATGTTAAACAATTAGAAAATGTTTCTATTGAACTTAAAAGTCATAGCAGAAAAATAAAAGAAAGAGTAGAAAAGAAACCAATAATTGATAAAAGTTTAGCAAAGCAAGCACAGCTAAATGAAATTATGAGTATAAGAAACAAAGAAAAAGAAATATTAAGTGGATATATTGATAATGGTAAAATAGAGATTAAATCATTAGGAAAAGTCAGTAGATTTGAAAGAAGATTCATTTTAAGTTTAATAACTGCTGGAATAAAAAGTAATGATTATGTAATGGATGGAGAACATGGGATATTATATAAAGTTACAAAACAAAGTAATGATTATGTAAAACTTGATAGTGAAGATGGAATGCTTGAAATGCCAGATTTCTTAATAGAATTCGGAGGTAAAGATGGAAAATAATATTAATGAAGAAATGAGTTATTTACTTAACAACTTGTGGATATCTAAAACCACTCAAAAAGAAAAATATTATAAAATTAAATCAAACTTAACAGAATTAAGAGAAATATCTGGAAAACTTGGATGTGACATAATAGCAAATAACAAAATTATTAAGCTTGAAAAACTTCCAATTTCAATTGATTCAACATTTAAAATAGAAGCATTCGATAATAAACTTGATTATGTTTTATATATGTGTTTATTATTATTTTTACAAGATAAGGGTTTAGATGAGCAATTTATATTATCTAATTTTACTGATTATACAACCAATATATTATCAAGTTTTGAAGGTAACAATAAACCAGATTGGACAAAATATAAAGATCGTAAAAGTTTGGTAGATGTTTTAAAATATGCAGAAAAAGTTGGAATAATAAGATTAAGAGATGGAAATGATGAAAGTTTTGCAGACAATGAATTAAGTGAAGCATTATATGAAAATACAACATTATCACACTATGTAGTAAGAAACTTCAAGTTTAATGTGTTTAATTGTTATACTCCCTCTGATTTCTTGGAAGAAGAAAAGAAAACTATTGATGAAAAAGATTATAAAAAGATAATAAGTTATCGAGGTTTATTCTTTTATCCGCATCTTTACCTACCAGAATTAACTGAAGATGCAAGAAATTATATAAAAAATATTAGATATAGCATTGGAAATGATGTATCAAAATTTTTAGATGGAGAATTGATTTTAGCAAAAGATGAGGCTCTAGTTAGCATGCCAGATAATAGGAATAGTGAATTGTTTCCAGATTTAAACAAGAGTATAACAGACATAGTTTTGTTGGTATGTGCAGAGCTAAACAATCAAGAAGTTGAAAATCTAATACCAAAAGAACAATTTAAATTGATATTAGAAAAGGTATTTAATGAATATAAAGATTATTTTTCAAAGCTATATAGGGATTTGCCTACATATAAGTTTGATGAGGAAATAATGAAATACATGGAATCTTTCAAATTAATAAAAATAACTGAAAATTACGTACAAGTTTATCCAATTTGTTATTTTTTTGAAGGATACTTTAAGAAAGAAGAAAGTGTTGTTAATAATTTTGAATATTTAACACTAGATTTGGAGGGCTAAATGGATAGATATAAAATTAATAAAATAGGTTTATTAAACTATTGGTTATATGATGAAGAAGAGTTTTATTTTTGCGATGGAAAATTATTGCTTCGTGGAAGTAATGGTTCGGGAAAATCAGTTACAATGGTATCGTTTTTTCCACTTCTTTTTGATGGGAATAAAAATCCTGAAAGATTTGACACATTCGGTTCGAGAGATCGTAAAATAGAAGACTATGTATTACCAATTGACAGTGATACAAATGAATCAACTAGTTATCTTTACATGGAATTTTACAAAAAAAGTGAGAATAAGTATTTAACCATAGGCATTGGATTAAAAGCAGTAAGAAATAGAAACGTCGATTTTTGGGGATTTGCTATTACTGACAACAGGAGAGTAAAAGATGGATTTATGCTTTACAAAGATCATTTAAGAAAAATACCATTAACAAAAAAAGAATGTCAATATGAAATTGGTACAGGTGGGGAATTTGTAACATCAATTAAAGAATATAAGAGCATGGTAAATAGACTTTTATTTGGTTTTGAAAATAATTCAATGTATAGTGAATTAATTAATTTAATGCTTCAACTTCGTAGTCCAAAATTATCAAAAGATTACAAACCAACACGCTTAGTTGATATACTTTCTGGTGTTTTAGAACCCATTCCAGATAAAGATATTCAAACTATCTCCGATTCAATAGAAAGTATGAATAAATATAAGGAAACGATAGATGATTTAACAGAAGAAAACAAAGTTATAAATCTATTAAAGAATAATTTCCATGATTATAGTAACATTATACTTTATCATAAATGCAATGATTATTTAAAAAGCAAAAGAGAATTAAATGAACATGAAGAAGAATTAAAGATTTTAAATGACAAGTTAAGTGAATTAAAAAAAATAGTTGAAGAAAGTAAAAAAATATTAATTGAATATGATTTAGAATTAAATTCTTTAAAAGAAAGTGAAAATAAACTTGCAGATAATGATTTAAATACATTGTTAGAATCACAAAAAAAGTTGGAAATACAATTGCAAGAGATTAAAACAAAAATTATAGAAAAAGAAAATTCTATATTAAATAAAGAAAATGAATTAAAAGATACTACAAAAAATATTCAAAAACTTGAAGATGAAATATACAAAAATAATAAAGAACTAAATGAAATCAAAGAAACTATTGAATGTCTAATCGAAGATACTGGATTTAGTGATATAAACTTAAATGAGGAAAGTATAAATGAAACAATAGAAAACAAAAAGATAATAATAAAAAATATTAAATCATTAGCGGAAAAGAAATATGCTGAGGAGTTAAAAGTAGATAAATTATTTAATGAAATAAGTATTAGTGAAAATGACATAAAAAACAAAAATATAGAATCAAATAAAATCTCCAGACTATTAATTGATGAAGCAAATGCTATTGTTGATAAATACGCCCAAATGCAAAATAATAAAGTTTTAACTCTAACAAAAGAAGATGTATCAAAAATTGAAGAGATAATTACTAATTTAGATATTAACACTAAGAATCAAGTTGAAACAATTGTAAATAGTAAATATAATTTTATTTTAGAAAATTTATTAAAAAGTAAAAATATAACAGAAAATAATATTAGAGAAAACGAATATCAAAAAGAAATACTATCAAAAGAATTAGAAGATACAAAAAATGTTTTTGATAAATATGTTTATGAAAGTGAAAAGAAAAATAAACTAGAAAGTCAAGGAATAAAAGGAAAATATTTATATGAATTAATTGATTTTAAAACAAACGTTGATTTAAATACGCGCAAGTTACTTGAAGATTCACTTCGTTCATTAGGTATTTTGCACACACTTATATTCAAAAATAAATCATTATCAATAAAAACATTTGGCAACTTAAAACAAGTTGATAATTCCATAATAAAATATTTTGATATAATAGATAAAGAATACGAAAATGAAACAATCCAAGTGTTAAATAGTATAAGCATTGATTCTGGCGAAACTTTCATATCAGAAAACGGAAAATATCAAATGGGAATAATTCAAGGTACAAGTGATGATAATTATAAATTAAAATACATTGGCAAAAATATTCAAGAAGAGTATTTGAAAAGTCTTCAAAAAAACATTATTGAACAAATAGAAGAAACAGACACTTTAATAAGCAAATATACTAAAAATTTGGAAAATATTAATGAAGACATGAACATATTAAGTAATGAAAAAAATATTAATGTCAATTATTCTAATTATGAAAAATATATTATTGAATTACAAAAAATAAATTTTGATATTGAACTAACAAGAAATTCTATCTTGACATATCACAAGGATATTGAAGTAATAAGCAAAATAATAAAGGAAATAGAAACAAATATCTTTGAAAAAAAAGAAAATTATAATGGTGATTTAAGCGTTGAAATAATTAAAAACGCTGAATATTCATTAAATGAATTATCAAGCAAAATTACTTCAATGAGATATTGTAATAACAATATTGACGTCTTGAATGACTCTAAAAATTCTTTTCAAAACAGAGAAGAAAGCCTTTATAATGATTTAGAAATATTAAAAGATGAATTAACTGAAAATGAGGCAAAAATAAATTATTATCAAAAAGAAATCAAAATAAATGAAGAAGAGATAAATCAGGATAAATACAAGGATTTAAAGCAAAAATTAGAAACGATTAAAACTAGAATATCTTTTATAGAAAAGGATAAGGATGTCAAAAAAGAAAAACTAATTCGTGCAGAAAAAGATATTGAAATTACTGAAAGTACAATTAATACAAAAACGCAATCGATAAAAGATGAAAAGATAATAACAGATTGCTTATATGATATATTTAAAAAGGAATATAACCTTGGCTATAGTAGTTATAAAAATGAATTAACAGATATAAAATCATGGTTTAAAAACTTCAAACTTGAAAAGTTCAAAGCAATTAATGATGCCAATGATAATTTTAATGATAGAATAAACGACTATTTATATAAGTTGCAAAATTATGCTGGTAAAAAAATATACAAATTTGATAACTTAGAAATGGAAGAAGATTATTATAAGGATATAAAAGATGATAATTCTAAAGAGAAAATCAAAAATATATTAATAAATGCTAAAAGAACGGATTTAGGATTTAAATATCAAGGATTAAATTTAAATTTATTAGAATTAAGTGATACTTTATCTATAAGATTAGAAGAAACAAAGAATTTATTAAATAATGAAGATAGAAGACTATTTAAAGATTTGCTTTTAAACAATGTCGGAGATACAATTCGTGAAAAAGTACGTTCAAGTAAAATCTGGGTTGAGGAAGTTAAAAAAATCATGGAAAAAATGAAAACTTCAAGTGGTTTAAGCTTCTCAATAAGTTGGGTAGGTAAAGGAAAAGATGCAGAAGATGAAATGGATACAAATGAAGTGGTTTCTATATTTGAAGGATCAGCTAGTAGCATTACTGATGAAGACAATGAAAAAATTGTAAAACACTTTAGAAGTAAAATAGCTCAAGAGGAAGAAAAATATGATGAATTAGAAAAAAACTATGTCGAAATAATCAGAGATGTTTTAGATTACAGAAAATGGTTTCAATTTAAGTTGTTCTTTAAAAGAAATAATGGTGATAAAAGAGAATTGACAGACAAAGAATTTTCAAAATTTAGTGGTGGAGAAAAAGCAATTGCAATGTATATTCCATTATTTGCGGGAATAAATGCAAAGTTTAATTCTGCTAAAAAGGATGCCCCAAGAATTGTAGCACTTGATGAGGCGTTTGCAGGTGTAGATGACATAAATATTGAAGATTCATTCAGAATACTAGATGAATTAAATCTTGATTATGTTTTAACAAGTCAAATTCTATGGGGAGACTATAGTACGATAAAGAGTTTATCAATTTGCGAATTGCACCATTTATCATCTTCAGATGTAGTAAGTGTTTTAAGGTATAAATGGGATGGACATAAAAGATTGCTAATTAATGATGAAAGTGAGTATCAAAATTGAATTTAGAATATTTTGAAAATAAAAATTTAAAGCAACTATTCGATGCATTAAAAGAAAAATACTATAAAACTTCAAAATTAAGTGGAACAATAAAAATTATACCTAAAACCAAAGAAGAAGTTATAGAAATCGAAAAATTAATAAGAAATGGTAAATATCTAAAACAAAATGAAATAAATGTCATAAAAATAAATGATATAAGAACAGGAATATCAAAAACAAGATTCAGCTCACACTCTTTAGAAGATATACTTAACCATCTATATGGCAATATTATTTCTAAAAAAACTATAAGAGAAAATATAACCAAAGAAAATTTAATAAAATACAATGAGTTTATTTCTAAATATATAGAGACTTCTATAATGGATATTCTTATTAAAATGCCTGAAAAAGAAATAATAAATTATATAAACAAGAATGAAGAATTACTAAATAATGTTTGTTTAGCACTTTTAAATATTCCCAATGTTCCGACGTTATTAAGTGTATTTTCTACAGATATTACCAAGAATCCACATTACTTTGATTTAGAAACAAAATCATCAAATTTGTTAATTAAGTTTTTATCACAATTAAATAATGAAGACGTTCCTAAAAATAGAACTCAAAAAATTAATGTTTTAAAAAATAATAATATAGTAACTGATTCATACTCTAATTTTGTGATTACTTACAACTTGTGGGGAGAAGACTATTTAAACATTTTATCTAATAAAAAAGAACCGGTTATATTAAATATTAATAATATTATAAATTTAACAAAAGTTAATAGTAAAAATAATAAAATATTAATTATAGAAAATCCATCACCATTAGATTATATAACAAAAATTGATACAAATTATGGAATTATAATTGGTGGAGGTAATCCAAATGCAGCATTGTATGAATTATTGGATAAATTTGAAAATCATGTATTTTTATATCATGGTGATTATGACCCAGAAGGATTACTAATTGCAGATAAATTAAAGCAAAAATATACTAATTTGGAATTAATTCTATATAATGAAGAACTATTTGAAAAGTCAAAGTCTGATAAAAAAATAAATCCTTCAAGAATAAAAATATTAGACAATGTTTCATCAATTCCACTGCAAGAAATAACAAAAATGATAAAAAAGACAAATACAGTTGGATATCAAGAAAAGGTTATATCAGATATAATAAAATATTTACATGATAACAAATAACAATTTAGAAGGAGAATAATCTTCTTCTTTTTTCTACAAAAAAACACATCCCTATGTTATAATATACTAAAGTAGGTGTAGCATATGAAAGAAGAATTTATAAAAAAACTAAATAATAAAGAATATATTTCTAAGTATTTATATCTTAAAACTAAGGAAGAAGATTCTAATATATTACCATATAATTTTGATATAGATAAATACAATGAAGAAGTAATAAATAATGATTTGATCAAGTATCATGATTATTTTGAAAATATGTATAAAGACATTGATTCAAATATAAAACTTGATATAGATCAACAAAAAGCAATACTTACCGATGAAGAATATTCTCTAATTATCGCCGGAGCAGGAACAGGTAAAACAACAACTATGGCATCAAAAATAAAATATCTTGTTGACATAAAAAAAGTAAATCCTAGTGAAATACTAGCTATAAGTTTTACCAAAAAAGCCACCGAAGAACTAGAAAAAAGAATAGTAATTGATTTTGACATACCAGCTAAAGTAACAACATTTCATTCTCTAGGTTTCATGTATATCAGAGAAATATTTAAAAATCACAAATGTTTTGCAGTTGACAAAAACACCCGCAACAACATATTTTTAAAATACTTTAAAGAAGAAATATTTCCAAATAAAGAAACAGTCAAAGAGCTACTTTTGTTATTTAATTCTACCACTGTTAAAAAAATATGGCTATTCGGTGATTACTTTCAAAAAAACTATGATAAATATAAAACATTTGATGAATACTTCATAAATTACAAAAAAGATAAATTAAAAGAAATACCAGATTTAACAAAATGGTTACAAGAAAGAATAGATAAATCTATAAATAGCGAGGTAATATATACAATTAACAATGAATTAGTTAAATCAAAAGGTGAAGCTATAATTGCAAATTTCTTATATAAAAATAACATTGATTATGTATATGAAAAAGTCTATGAAGAATTAATGCCTGATAATAAAACTTATAAACCTGATTTTACCCTTAATCTCGGCGGAGAACCAGTATATATTGAATACTTTGGTTTATCAACATACAAAAGTGATGAACTAAATAGGTATGAAAAAATAAAAAAACTAAAAGAAGAATACCACTATAAACATCATAATAAATTCATTAAAATAGACTATCAAAAAAATGAGGATTTAGAAAAAACACTAGCAAGTGAACTAACAAAAATGGGATTTACTTTAAAACCTAAAACAGATATAGAAATATACAACCAAATACTTGATAATAACGAAACATCTCAAATGTATCCATATCGTGATTTATTATATTCAATTATTGACCAAATTAAATCATCAAATAAAAGAAAAAACTATATTGAAGAAGTGGATAACTATATCAAAAAAACAGCATCAATCGAAGAAAAAGAAATGAGTAAAAAACAATTTAAGTATATAAATGAATTTTATATCTATTATCAAAAAGAGTTATATGGAAGTGAAAACTATGGATTTGATTTTGCTGACATGATATACTATGCTAACTTATATATAAATAATGTTGATAATAACACAGATTTAAATTTCAAATATATAATTATTGATGAATATCAAGATATATCTGAAGATCGTTACATCTTAACAAAAAATGTTGCTAATAAAAATCATGCTAAAATAGTTGCAGTAGGTGATGATTGGCAATCAATATTTTCATTCACAGGTTCAAAAATTGAATACGTATATAACTTTTTATCATATTTTCCAACTGCCAAAGTTTTAAAAATTAGAAAAGCATATCGAAATAGTAAAGAATTAATCAAGTATTCAAGTGAGTTTGTTATGAAAAATGATGAACAAATTAAAAAGATTTTAATATCTGATAAAGAAAATCCCAACCCAATAAAGTTTGTAATGTTTGATGATGGCGAAGAAGTATCAAAATTAAAAGAATTAATATTAGCAATAAACCAAAGTAATAAAAACAGTCACATTTTAATACTAGGTAGAACCAACAAAATAATTGATTCTTTATTTGATGAAAAAACATTCATTGATGAGGTTGAAACAAAAATAAAATTCGCAGGTTACAACGATATTGACATTGATGGCATGACTATTCATAAATCAAAAGGATTAACTAGTGATGAAGTAATTATAATTGGTCTAGATAATAATTTTCCTAAATCAAACTACGGAGACTTTTGGTTAAAAGAAATATTTAAAAATAAATGGTATCAAGAAAAAATAGCATTTGCTGAAGAACGTCGTTTATTTTATGTTGCACTAACCAGAACTAAAAACAATGTCTATCTCTTAGTTAATAAAAATATAACTAAACGTAGTCCATTTATTAATGAAATCTACAACATTATATTGACAAAATGATAACAGATGTGTATTTCATTAACTAAAGAAGGGATAATAGAATATATTTGTAACATCAGACACACATTTTAATCACAAAATATAATTAAATATTGCCGTAGACCATTCAAAGATGTCGAAGAAATGAATGAAGCAATAATTAGTAATTGGAATAACTCTGTAACAAATGATAACATTATTTATCATCTCGGAGACTTTGGCTTTGGAACTAAAGAAGAATTAAAACAAATTTTTAATAGATTAAATGGTCAAAAATATTTAATAATGGGTAATCATGATAAAAAATTAGGTAGAAATTACTACCTTGAACTAGGCTTTATTGAAGTATATCGCAAGAAATGCCTACTTGATAATTATATTCTAACCCATGAACCAATAAATGTAGATAAAGATAAAATAAATCTATATGGTCATATTCACAATTCTGATATTGATCCCATATTTGATGATCCAAATCATTTATGTATCTGCCTTGAGCGAACCAGTTATAAACCACTTTTACTAATGAGTAAAAATAATGGTTTTATTTGTAAGTGGAAGAACAGACATCATAGCATTTTACACAAAATGGTTTTTAAATAGATTGAATGAAGGCTTCATCGATGTAAGAAACCCATTTAATCCTAATTTAGTAAGTAGAATCAACTTTAATGATGTTGATTTAATTTTATTCTGCACCAAAAACCAAATCCCAATAATAAATGACTTAGATAAAATAAAAATACCATATCTTTTTCATATAACAATAACCCCATATAAAAGTGATATAGAACCATTAGTCCCTTCAAAAACGAAAGTGATTGAAGCTGTCAAATAAATATCAAAACAAAATGGTAAAGAAAACATAGTAATAAGGTATGACTCTATTTTTATAAGTGACAAATACCACCTGAAGAGAGCGTAAGCTCTTATTTTTGTTTGTTTTAAAGGGTTTGGAGCCTATTGAGTGATTTTAGGTACACTTTTAGGTACACAAATTTAGAAAAAATGACTGAATTAAATATTTAATTCCCGCTTTAATAACAAATTTAAATTTTATATATTAATTTATTTAACAAAATCTATTTTATATCACTAACTTTTATGATATACTTAAATTGTAATTTTAATGAAAGGAGTGTGATTTAAATGAATAGAATTACAAATAATTATAATCAAGTAAATCACACTATGATAAATAAATAGTGTGATGCCTTGAAATAGGAGAAACTTAAAATGAATAAATTATATATTATAACAGGTCCAGCTGGAGTAGGAAAAAGTACTATTAGTTATGAAATAGGAAAAAAATTAGCAAAATCAGTAGTTATTGAAGGAGACACAATCTATAACTTCTTTGTAGGTGGAAGAATAAAACCTTGGTACCCTGATGCTCCATTAAACCTTTTTTGGAGTAACTGTATTATGTTAATAAAATCATATTTAGAAAATGGATATGATGTAGTATTTAATTATATAATTGAAAATGAAGAATTAGAAAAATTAAAAAAAGAATTCAAAGATTATGATATATCATTTACATGTTTATTAGTAGATGAAAAAACAATAATGGAAAGAGACTTATTAAGACCAGAAGATTGTAGAATGCATGAAAGAAGTCTAATACTATTAAAAGAATTCATTGATTGTAATTATGATACTACTTATATACTAGATAGTTCAAATTTAACTATTGATGAAACTGTTGAAAAAATTTTAAATAAATAACTTTTCAACAAATTATTAATGTTAGAAAAAAACAAAAATTTTTTGCAAGAGCACCATTATTAGGATGGAGCTCTATTTTTTTATTTAAAATCAATGACTATTTAGCAAGTTAATACTAAATATAAAACATAAATTCTTAATTTATCAATTTTAAATGCATTGACAATAATACGGATAAATGATATAATATCCGTATGAATGAACAAAGGGGCAAAATTATGGATTTTATGACAAAAGAGGAATTTATAAATGAAAGTAATATAGAAATCATTCAAAAACTTATGGAAAGAAATAATGGATATATTACCACAAAAGAACTTGAAAATTTTGATATAAGTAGAAATTATCTATCAATTATGACTAAAAGAAATATGATAGAAAAAGTTGCTAAGGGAATATATATAGATTCTGCTAAGATTGAGGATATATATTATGTACTTAGTGTAAGTACACCAAAAATAATTTATTCACACATGACTGCACTTTATTTTCATAATCTTTCAATTAAAGCACCAGATGGTTCTTTTGATATTACTGTCACAAAAAAATATAATAATCCAAAGCTAAAGAAACACAACGTTTTTTACGTAGATGATAAGTTTTACAATGTTGGAATTACTGAAGTTGAAACACCACAAGGTAATAAAGTAAAAGCATATGACATAGAAAGGTGTATATGTGATATAATTCGTTCTAAAAAGAGAATGGATTTTGAACATGTAAAATATGCAATAAAAGAATATCTTAAAAGAAAGGACAATGATCTAATTAAACTATCTAAGTATGCTGAAATGTTTGGCATAAAAGAAAAAGTTATGGATTTTGTGAGCATGATGTATGAATAGTATGTAAGTTAAAGATAAATTGAAAAATATTGCAGTAAAGAAAAATATTGAATTTAACACGTTGCTTAGGCTTTATATGTATGATAGATTTATAGAAAGATTAGCAGTAAGCAAGTATCGTGATAATTTTATTTTAAAAGGTGGATTTTATTTAAGTACGTTATTTGGATTAGAAAGTAGATCTACCAAGGATATAGACACTGCAATTAAAGATACTAATTTTACCAAAGAAAATGTTGAAGAGATGATTAAATCAATTATTTCGATAGATATTAATGATGGAGCCTTAATAAACTTTGTGGAGATTAGTAATATACGTGAAGAAGATCAATATGGGGGCTTTAGAGTTGTTTTAAATGTCAAAGTGGATACAATTAGAGAAAATTTTCAAATTGATATAGCAACAGGAGATCCAATCACTCCTAAACCAATTGTGTATAAGTATCTTCCAATATTAGGAGATAGATATATAAATATATGGTCATACAATATTGAAACTGTAATTGCAGAAAAGCTAGAAACAATTTTAAGAAGAGCAGAAGCCAATAGCAGAACAAGAGATTATTATGATTTATATTTAATATACACAAAAGGATGGAACAATGTAAATTTTAATGATTTACATAAAGCTATAGATAAAACTTTTAAAAAAAGAAATTATACTGGAAATATTGAAGAAGCCATAGCTATATTAAAAGATAGTGAAATTATTAAAAATAGGTGGGATTCTTACAAGAAAAAGTATGAATATGCAAAGAACATTGATTATGATAAAATAATGCAATGTATTGAAGAAATCGTTAAGGCAATAATACCAATTTCAGTATAAAAAGTAATAAATAACGTAAATATAGATCAAATTTTTCAAAAAATGCAAATAAAATTCCCAAATAATAAAAAACTCATGATATAATCATTCCCGAAAGGAAGGATTATATTATGAAATATAAAGATTTAGAAAAAGAAGGGTGGATAAAGTTCGAAGACAAAACTATTTTAGAAAAAGAAGTAGAAAATGATAAATTATGTAAATTAATTTATCATGCATACAAAAATAATGTAAAATATAACAAAGGTAATGTAAATGAAAAATTAAAAGAATGGTTTAATAATATTAAGTATATTAATAAAAAAATAAATAAAGTAACTAAATTAAGTTTTATTAAGAATATAATGTCTTATGGTAATACCATTGACGTATTAATACTTGATGTAAATCAAGTGCCTTATATAATACTGGATATAACAAATGGTATAGATATGTCAAATAATGATAATTTACAAATTACAAAAACAAATAATACAAAAGAAAAAATATTATATGCATGTAATGATAGTGATGAAGAAAATATAGACATATGTAATATAAAAAGTGTTACATTACATAAAAATGTTGATATATATAATAAATTAACAAATGAAGAAATAGATTCATCAGACTATATAGAATTTAAAGATTTAAATAATAACACTTTTTATATAGATATATTATTTAATATAATATATAAAAGAAATAATATATATATTAAAAATAATAATAAATCAAAAGAATTATTATTATTTAAAGAAAATATAAAATTAAATTATACTAATAAAATATTTACTAACAAGAAATTTAACATAATGAAATTATTTTTTAATTTTGAGGAGTAATAAAAATATTTTAGTTTAGGAAAGAAGACTTTTTATGTAGCATAAATAAAATTCCAATCATATATTATAATTACATCTTGAAAAATCCCCTCAAATAATACTATAATATTTGAAGTGATTTATTATGATATTAAATGTAAGTGGAAGAACAGATATAATAGCATTTTATACACAATGGTTTTTAAATAGATTAGATGAAGGCTTCGTTGATGTAAGAAACCCATTTAATCCAAACCTAGTAAGTAGAATCAACTTTAATGATATTGATTTAATTTTATTCTGTACTAAAAACCCAATTCCAATTGTAAACGACTTAGATAAAATACCAAAACCATTTCTATTTCATGTAACAATAACCCCATATAAAAACGACATTGAACCATTAGTCCCCTCAAAAACGAAAGTGATTGAAGCTGTCAAAGAAATATCAAAACAAATTGGTAAAGAAAACATAGCAATAAGGTATGACCCCATTTTCATAAGTGACAAATACCCAATTGAATATCACATCAAAGCATTTGAAAAACTCTTATCACTATTAAATGGCTATGTTAATAAAATAATAATATCATTTCTTGATGAATATAAAAATGTTTTAAAAAATCAAAATATTTTACAATATAAAACATTAACAGAAAAAGACTATGAAAAAATTGGAATTAACTTTAGTGCTATTGCTAAAAAATATAATATGACAGTTCAAACATGTTTTGAGGATCGAAACTTAACAGAATATGGCTTCATAAAAGAAGATTGTCTATCTCACGAACTTGCTTACTACTTAACGGGTAATAAATATAAAAGTTGGAAGTCTCGTAAAGGAGGAAAATGCAATTGTGTAGAAATGGTAGACATCGGTGTATACAACACTTGTAAACATTTCTGTAAATATTGTTATGCAAACTATGATGAAAACAAAGTAAACAATAATACATTAAATCACAACTCCAATTCATCATTAATAACAGGTACAATTACAGATAAAGATACAATAAAGGTAAGAAAAATTTGACAAAATGACAATAATATGATAAAATATTCCCCAATACAAAGGGGTGTTTTTAAATGAATAATCAAAAAATAGAATCAATAAAGAGTCTTTACTCTGGAGCAAAAGCATACACAATGTTTTTAGTAGAAGAACGTCAACATAATAATGATAAGGTTGACTATATCCTAGATGAAGAATTTTATAATTGTGCAAGATTAGGTTTTATTACCAACATAATGCTTGCAATAAAAGAAGAAATAGTTGAAAAAGTAGGGTTTCATCAATACAAATCACTTATATTTGAAAGTCAATTAGAAGATGCGGTAAATAAAGTTGCAAAAAAAGTGAGTAATGGTTATGAAATAGATAACTATGTATTTGATACTGCTCCAAATTTAGTGGCAACACTTCGAGATAAACTAGCTCATGGTAATTATCTTATCAAAAATGGTGGAAACAAAATAACTTTTACCTTAGATGATAATGGCACTACAATTGATGTAAGTGTTGATAAATTAGTAAACTTTACTATAAGTTTAACGACAAAATATCTACAAAAACAAGAACCTAAGAATTTTCATTATCAAACAATAATGTTAAATAAAGCCAGAACAAAAGGTAATCCAATGAATTCTAAATCAGAAGTAAAATATGTGTGTAAAAATGCTAAAAAAATAACCATGGATTTTAAAAGAAAAGATGGAAAAGATTTAACAGAAAAAGATGTAATAAGACTTTACCAAGAATGTAGAAAATATAATACTGTATGCACCTCAGAAGCACTAGAAGATTTAAGAAAAGCTACATCATCTACTTTTGATTTTACATACGAAAGAAAACCAATTACAAATATTAATTATGACGTAATATCAGATGCTCTAGTAAACGACTGCAAGGGATTTGATTTGGAAAATCAAAATACACTTATAGCATATATGATTGAAAACTTAATTGGTGTTAAGAATTTATTACAAGAAACGATGGCATCAGTATCAAATCTTGAACTACTAGAAACTATATACAAGGCTCAAAGTGTCGATATGAATTATGTTTCAAAAACGATAAAAGACAAACAAATTATGAGCGGAATAATGGAATTGACAAATGCAGGTATAACACTATTTCAAACACTATTTTCATATGCTAATGATGACGTATATAAAAATGATTTTGAATATCAACAAGCAACAAGTAATGGATTAGACTATAGTAAACTAGATTTATCCTATTTAAATGTTACACTATATTCAACAGATAAAAGCCCAGTAGATACATGTCTTGAACAAAAACAAAAAGCTGATAAAGCATACGCAAACATACAAAAAGTAATAGCTAAATTAGTGGAAAATCAAAATAAAGCACTTGCAAGCAATAACAATCAAGCAATATCTAGTATCAACCAAGCACTATCAAAATTAAGGAAAGAAGAACAAATTAAATTACAAGACAAAATAAAATGTGATACAGAATATAATAATGCATGCATGTATGAAAAAAATAATAGTGCTCATTTGATAAAAAGATCAATTATAAATAGCATAAGAAATTGTATTGCTCATGGAAATTATCATGTCAAATACGGTGCAGAACTTTCTGATACAACTATCATTTTTGAAGATATACATAACGAAAAGTTAACTTTTGAAGCTAACATTAATTTTGCAGATTTTATAAATATGATATATCAAAATGAGCAAATAATTTCAGAATTCTTAGATAATTTAACAACTCAAAACACATTAACTAGACAAAAATAGTAACTATTGTTACCCGTATATATATCTAGAAAAATAAAAAATGTAATAGGTTAAAATAACTATTGCATTTTTTATTAAAAAAATATCTTGTGTATCAAACGTATGTGTGTTATAATGGTTATATCAATTCAGAAAAAAGTTTTAGAATTGATAACTACATGTTGATTAAGTATTCATATTAAAAAAGGTACAAAATATTTAAAAATTTTGTTATCTTTTGGAGGTAATATGAAAACAGAAATAACAAAATACTTACATCAACACAAATCTACGAACTTCTCTAGTCTTCTGTTTTTATATATTGATAAAAGTGGGCTAAAGGATTCAATGATTTACAAAAAAGCTGGCATCGATAGAAAACTATTTTCAAAAATTAGATGCAACGATTATATTCTAAACAAAAAGACTATTATAAGGTTATGTTTTGTTTTAAAATTATCACTAGATGAAGCAAATGAACTTTTAAATAGTGCTGGTTATGCATTAAGCAAAAGTCAAGATTTTGATTTAATCATCCAATTTTGTTTAGAAAAAAAGATATATGACTTGTATATCGTAAATGAAATGCTAGAAACTTTTTTAAAAACTGTTCTTTAACAGTATTTTTTTTGCAATTTTTCCCTAAGATATGCCAAAAACATGTCGCCAAAAAATGTCGCTTTTAAAACGACCACATCATTCATCTTTTCTAGTATAATTGATTTATCGAATGGAGGAAATATTATGAAAACAAATATGCAAATGTTAAGAAATTTAATTAGAGAGGAGGAAGAAAATCTAGATTTAGTAAGATTTAGTAGTCAAGAATATTTATTTAATAAAGTAAATGAAGAATTAAGTGGTAAAATTACGATTCTTGTGGATAACACAGAGAAAATGTTAGAAAAACTAAAGGAAACAGAAGATCTAACAAACAGAATAAATTACCTTAAAAGAACATTGTTCGAAAAAGAAAACGAACTAAGACTAGAAGATGGCAGAACCGTTAAACAAGCATCAGTGGAAAATAAATACAACCTAAAGTTAAAATATTATTATGAAGCTCTTTTGCGTAAAGAAAATAAAAAGATAAGAATGACAGATTCTAAAAGTGCATACTTCTTAGAATATAAGCTAAATATTGATAGAAATGAAATTAAAGATAAATTAAAAAATATCAGTGAAGAAATAAAAAATACAACTAATGAAATAATTAGATTAAATGGCAAAATTTTTGAAATAGATTTGCCATAATGGTACCATAAAGCTACTGAATGGTTTAAATTAAGTAAAAACTTAAGCCAGTGCTTTATAAAACAGATGATTACGTACTTCAAAATAAGAAGTCTAACCACCTCGTTACCTAAAGTTTTATAAAGTGGGTATGTGCATCCCAAATTGGGGTGCACTACCAAATATTAGAAAGGAAGGTTATTATGAATAAATATGTATATGAAACAGAAGATAAAATAAAAATGAAACTAATATTAAATTTAGATAAAGTATATAAATCTTTAAAAAATTTTAAAGATTGCTATAAAAGAATTTACAATGGGAAGGATTATCGTAGTACGAAAAAGTACTATTACAAAGGTAAAATATATACGGAAGAAGAATTGATTGAAAATAATTTTGAAAAAGATGAAGAAGGTATATTTGGTTGTATGCCGATATACACTGAAGAAGAAATATTAACAAAAATAAAAGATTATTTGTATGATGTATGGAATTTAATAGAGTAGGAGGAAAATAAAATGGCACATAAAAGAGAAGTATATAATTTAGAATATTATATAGAGGATGGAGAAACTCTAGAAGAATTAGCAGATAGAATAATCAAGGATATAAAGAAAAATTTTAAAATAAATAAAACAAAAAAACAATATCCAACTAATGAACTTTCAACCATAACGAAAATAGTATTTTATGATAAGTTAAAAGTAGATGCAAATGACTTGATTCAAGGATTAGTGATTGAAGTAAATAATGAACCATTTATTATTTTAGATATAAGTTATGGTTTAAGCATTAGTCCATTAGATATGATAACAAATGAAATAAAAGATAATAAATCAAGAAACTTTACAATTTATGAAATTGATAATAATGATTTTCAATCTGATATAAAATTTGGAGAAGTAAATAAAGTGCTACTTTATCGTAAAGCTGAATTAGTAAGTAAAATAAATGGTAAAACGCTTTGTAAATCTGATATAGTTGAATTTACAGATTACAACAATAATAAATTTTATGTTGATTATATCAACAATGACATTTATAAAAGAGAAAACATCTATAAAATAAATAAACATGGTAAAATAATAACAATATTTGATAGACATAAATTAAATAGTGTAAATGTTAAAATGTTTGACTCACTAACATATAAGTTAACAAAAATAACAAAAAATTTAGAAATATAGTTTTCAAGTAAAGAATAAAGAGTACAGGAAAAATAATAGCAATAATCTATCATGGTTAAAACTTTACAAAGAAATTAAAAAAATAATAGTTCCAGATAATCATTTGTGGTACAATATAGATAGGAAAAGAGGTAAAAATATGGAAGTAAATGATTATTTGGTGACTAAAGATAGAGAAGACCTTTTGTCATCACTAAAAGGGATAAACAAAAAAGTAATAAACAAGAAACTAATGGAGTTGGATTTAGAAAATCTTCAGGAATTAAAAAAGTATATCTTAGAACATTTAAAAGATAGTATCAAAAATATAAAGGATAGATGTTTACTCAATATTCATTTTGAAACACTTTTGACAAATGAAAATAAAACGTTATCAGTTGATCCAAGTGATGTTGAAAATTTTATAGTATTCCTTTATGAAGAAGATGGAGAAATAAAATATTATATGCCAACAGAAGTAAAAGACATAATAAAAAGGTCAATAAAAGTAAAATAATAATAATTTTTAGTGATTATTATTCCTTTTAGTAGTATAATAAGAAGTAGAAATGAGGTAATTATGGAAGAAAAAGATAAATTAGAGTCTTGCAGTTGTGAAGAATGCAATTGTGAAAACTGCAAATGCGAAAACTGTGATTGCGAAGAATGCGGTTGCGAAGATTGCGGTTGCGAAGATTGTGATTGTGAAAACTGCAATTGCGAAAGTTGTGATTGCGAAGAATGCAACTGTGAAGATTGCGATTGTTAAATATGAAAGTTCTGTACCCAATACAGAACTTTTTTAATGGATGATAAATGGATAGTAGAACAGGTTATAAACTTAAATTATTAAGAACTAAACATGGACAAACTCAAAAAGACTTAGCAAATCTCTAAAACAAGAGTGTTTCTCAAATATCAAATTATGAGCACGGAAGAAGAAATTTAAATAAAAATCAAATAGAAAAAATATGTAATTACCTAAAAATAGATTCAAAAATTTTTGATAATAAATGAATGTAAAAAAATAGAAATAACGGAGGTGTCAAAACACTATAAGTAAAAAAGATTGATTTACTTGAATGGAATAAATACAATGAGTTAAAAATAAATATATAAAAATCAGTCTGGAGTATTCCAAACTGATTAATTACTATCTTTTTCTATAATCAAAGTATTCCCAGATTACATAAATAAGAAAATTGAAAAAATCTAACATAATGCTTCCTTAATTATAGAGACCCTGATTGAATTATTATATATGATGTATTAACTTTTGTAAAGATAGCTAGACATAATTATCAAATTGTATTATGATATTCATATGGAAGGATGATTATATGAAAAGTAAAGTATATTTCACAAAAGAAATAACGAGCGAAAGTTTAATCAAAATTTATAAAAGTTTAAATCAAGAATTAAAAGGAAAAGTGGCAGTGAAAATATCAACTGGTGAACCTGGAGGACATAATTTTTTAAATCCAAATTTAATAAAAGGATTGGTTAATAAATTAAATGGAACAATTGTTGAATGTTGCACTGCATATGCTGGAAAAAGAAAACATCCATCTGACCACTGGCAAGCAATTAAAGACCATGGTTTTTATGATATTGCTCCATGTGATATTATGGATGAAGAAAAAGAGATAACTATTCCAATTAATGGTGGTAAACATTTAAATGGAATAAATTATGTTGGAAGTCATATTAAAAATTATGATTCCATGCTTATATTGTCACATTTTAAAGGACATGTAATGGGTGGCTTTGGTGGAGCTTTAAAAAATATGTCAATCGGAGTATCATCAAGAAATGGAAAAGTTTGGATTCACTCAGCTGGAAAAACGATGGTTCCCGAAGAATATTTGAAACTTGAAACAAAACAAGATGATTTTCTTGAAAGTATGGCTGAAGCAGATAAATCAGTAGTGGATTATTTCAAGCCAGAAAATATGTTATATATTAATGTTGCAAATAATATTTCAATTGACTGTGATTGTGTTCCCAATCCGAAGAAACAAGAAATTGCAGATATAGGTATTTTTGCATCAGTAGACCCAGTTGCATTAGATAAATGTTGTTATGATACAATAATGAACCTAACTGATAGCAAAGCAAATTCCTTGAAAGAAAGGATGCTTGATAGACATGCAATTCACACAGTTGAAGAAGCAGAAAAGTTAGGATTAGGAACAACTGACTATGAATTAATAAATATTGATTAGGAGGTACAATATGGAAAAACTTGATAAAATAGTAAAAATGTTAAAAGAAAAAAATAAATATGTTTCAACAATGGAATCTTGCACCGGTGGTGGACTTGTTAATGCAATAACAAACATCCCTGGAGCAAGTGAAATTCTGAAATTTAGTGCAGTAACTTATTCAAATGAATTTAAAATTAAAATGGGAGTACCAAAAGAAACCATAGATACTTATTCTGTATATAGCATGGAAACTGCAATCGATATGTCAAAGAAAATATCTGAATTTACGAATTCAAATTATGGTATTGGTATAACAGGTAAATTAAATAGAGCAGACATTAATAATTTAGCTGGTGATGATAATATGGTATATTTTAGTATTTATAATAAAGATACAAATACTAATTATAATGACTCTATAAGAGTTTCAAAATCATCAAGAGAAGAAAATAAAGATGAAGTAATAACCAAGATTGTTAATAACTTTTATGAAATATTAAAAAAAGAAGATTAAAGTAAATCTCCTTGATATATATTTCTTTTGGCCATTTCTTGGTCAATTCCATTTAAAACCATAAACTTTTTTATGAGCCATTCTGGTGCCACAAGTTCATTTAGTTCCGGATCTCCGGTAATTCTCATGACAACAACATCAGGATTAAGTAATCTTAATTGATCACAGACAATATCAATATACTCCTCTCTAGTTAGAATATGAAATTTATTATTTTCATAATAACTAGCTAGCGGAGTATTTTTTGCTATATAAAGCATATGAATTTTAATTCCATCTATTTTTAAATCATTAACAAATTTTATTGTATTTATCATATCTTCTTTTTCTTCATATGGAAGTCCATTAATAATATGAGCAACTACGAATATATTTCTTTCATGTAGTTTTTCAACTGCTTTTTTAAATATTTCTTTATCATGACCACGATTTATAAACTTTAAGGTATTATTATTACTACTTTGAAGTCCAAGCTCAACAATTAGAAAAGTTTTTTTATTTAATTCTTCTAAATAATCTAACCATTCATCACTTAAACAATCAGGTCTAGTAGCAATATCAATTCCAATAACTTTAGGCAAAAGAAGTAATTTATCTATATAACCTTTAACAAGATTTTTATCATTATAAGTATTGGTACCAGATTGAAAATATGGAATGTATAAACTATCTGGCCACTTTTGTTCCATAATTTTTCTTCCTTTTTCAAATTGTTCTAATATATCTAAAGTGTTATCACTAATACCTGCAACAGACTTATTTGAACAATATATACATCCACCATTATATTGATTGGGACATGTACTATTTATATCTAAAGGAACTTTAAAAACTTTTTGACCAAATTTCTTTTTAAAAAAGTAATTTAAAGTATGATATCTTTTATTATCTAAAGTGTTTTTAAACATGTTTTCACCTCGTATATATATTTTAGCACGTAAAATTATAAAATAAAAGTTGTTATTTTATAAAAAAATTGCTATAATTATAGTGTTGCTGAAATAGCTCAGTTGGTAGAGCAATGCCCTCGTAACGCATAGGTCGTAAGTTCAAGCCTTACTTTCAGCACCATGTATAAACATTATTTAATATATAATATAAATGTAAGCCTAGGAATTAACAAGATATTCTGGCTTTTTTTTACTTTGACACCACTCTAAAGGAAAATTCATAAGTTTTAAAATATCATATATTGTTATTACATTTAAATTTTTACTTAATTCAGTAATGGCTGCTTGGATTTCACATTGCAAATCATAATCACCTTTAGGAAGATAAAGTATATCAAGAACAATAATAAGTGCAAATAAATCATTTTTCCCATATAAATATAATCCAGTTTCGCTTTTAGCAATATTCATTTCCTTGTGAATACTATTATCAGGTATAAATAAAAAGTGAGGGACTTTTGTGTTATATAAACGTTCACCATGAGCACAAATATTTCTAAAATACACTAGTAGCTTAACATACTGAATTAATTCTTTTTCAGAAATTCCAAAATGTTTTGCTATGGTTACTCGTTCTTGTTGTTTCATTAATTCTAAAAAATTACATAATGTTCCAAAAGAAATTGCATTTATCAATACCCATAAGGGTACAAACCCGTACTTCATCATATAGTGTTTAATATAAGGTTTGTTATTTATGCCCGTTGATATATCACTATTTAATTTAGCAATAAGAAATTGAATATCATGTAGACGTTTTTGTTTTTTCTCTTTATTTACAAAATTATTATTTTCATATATATCAAAACAAGATACTTTTAGATAATTGTCATTATTATGTATTTTTGAAAATTCGTAAGCTATAATAGAGCGTAAAATGGTTTCAATTTTTAAAATATATTTAAGAAAAATGTCTTTTAATTTTTTATCAAACATATATAGAGAATAAACCTCTTCGAATGAGGTATTTTTTTTGAATGTATCTTCAGACGAAAGAAAAGGATCTTTATATCCGTTAATAATATTATAATAATTAAAGTCTCGTAATAACCAACTAGCTTCAGCTTCGCGATTAAAAATCATTCCTCTGCTTTTTAACAGTAAAATTTGTTCATTAATACTTTTAAATTCTTTCATATATAAAAATGTCTTCGGTCCACACGGGATACCGAAGCTCTTAACAACATCATTTTAATATAAAATATATAAGCTTGTCAATATCTCGTACCAAATTTTCTCCTTTTAAGTAATGAATAATATTATAAATTATTTTTTAATAAAAATCAACTTAAAATAAATATACAAAAAGTCAGTTTCTTGTGATATAATAAATACTATCAATGAAGGAGGAATACATATGCGTGTATATGGAATGAATGTTTTAAAAGAATTAGACAAGAAAAAAATAAAAAAGGTATTTACATCAAGAAAAGAAGTATGTAAATATTGTAGTGAAAATAAAATTAAATATGAACTTGTTGATAATCATTTATTAAATAAAATGTGTGTATATAATCACCAAGGGGTAGTAATAGATGCTTTTGATTATGATTACTATACAATGAAAGATATTGAAGGCAATTTAGTATTAATCCTTGATCATTTAGAAGACCCACATAACTTCGGTGCAATAATAAGAACATGTGCATCAGTAGGGATAAAATCAATAATAATTCCTAAAGACCGTAGTGTTGGTGTAACAGATGTTGTTGTTAAAACTAGTGTTGGAACAATTAATTATGTTAAAATAATAATGGTTAATAATCTTGTAGCAACAATAAAAACTTTACAAAAAGAAGGATTCTTTGTATATGCTGCATCAATGGAAGGAACAGACTTTAGAAAAGTAGACTATAGCAATAAAGTAGCACTTGTAATAGGTAATGAAGGTTCCGGAGTAAGTAGATTAGTAAAAGAAAGTAGTGATTGTTTAATAAGTATTCCAATGAATAAAAATGTAGAAAGTTTAAATGCATCAGTAGCAGCAAGCATATTAATATACCATCTAGGTATGCATGAATAGTATAAGTGATCAAGAACTTATAATGCTTCTGCGAGAACAAAATGAGGATGCTGAAAAAATTCTATATGAAAGATACTTTAAAATAATTGGAAAAATAATAAAAGAATACAAAAACACCTTAAGTGAATTAAACATTGATGAAAGTAATTTATTTGCTAGTTGTATCGATACATTTTATTATGCACTAAATAACTATTCTAATCTAAGTGATGCATCATTTAATACATACGTAAAGCTATTAATAAATCGTGCTATTAAAAAGGAAATCATTAAAAAAATAAATATAAATAATCATGTAACATATATATCATTAACTGAATATGAAGAGAAAAATCATGAAGTATCAGA
The DNA here is from genome assembly GCA_000438075.1 of Clostridium sp. CAG:609. Lineage (GTDB taxonomy): Bacteria > Bacillota_I > Bacilli_A > RF39 > UBA660 > Onthocola_B. Next base: position 28,649 of record FR903548.1, read on the forward strand.
TAAAAAAATAAAAGATAATTTAGAAAGAATATGTGATGAAGAAGATATTCAACAAATAAATAAAATAATTCTTGATAAATTAAATGAAAAAGAATTAACTTCGTTAGTGTTATTACTTCAAGGATATTCTTACCGTGATATATCAAAGATACTACATAAAAGTTATAATCAAGTATACTATCAAATTAATTTGATAAAAAAGAAAATAATGCAGGAAATCAAGAAAAATAGTACTAAATCGCTTGCTTTTTCAAAGTGATTGTGCTATATTATAGATGAACACGAAAGTGTTTTTTTAAATGGAGGTTTATTTATGGCAAAAAAAGAAGAAACTAAAAAAGATTTAGTAAAAAACAATAAAGAAAAAATGCCTAAAAAGAAAAATGTAAAAAAAGAAAAGAAAGGACCAAAAGAAAGCTATTTTAAAAAAGTAAACAAAGAAATGAAATTAGTAAAATGGCCTGAAGGAAAAGAAGTATTAAAATACACTATATCAACAATTATATTTTGTTTAGTATTATGTGCTTTATTCATGCTATTAAATCTAATATTATCAGTAGTTAAGGGGTGGTTATAATGGAAGAAAAACAATGGTATGTAGTTAATACTTATTCAGGACATGAAAATAAAGTTAAAGAAAAATTAGAAGCAAGAACTGAATCAATGGGAATGCAAGATTACATTTTCCGTGTAATTGTTCCTGAAACAACCGAAGTTGAAGTTAAAGATGGGGTAAAAAAAGAAAAAGTAAAAAAAATGTTTCCAGGTTATGTTTTAGTTGAAATGATTATGACTGATGAAGCTTGGTACATCGTAAGAAATACACCAGGTGTAACAGGATTTATCGGTTCAAGTGGAAAAGGAGCAAAACCAACTCCGTTATTACCACAAGAAATTGATAGGATTTTAGCTAACATGGGAATGAGTAGAGTAGATGCTTCAACAGAATTACAAGTTGGTGACACAGTTAATATTATTGATGGACCATTCAGCGGAATGACTGGTAAAGTTGATAATATTGATACTGAAAATAACAGATTAAATATTATAATTGATTTATTTGGACAAGAAACAAATGTTGATGTTGAAGTATATCAAGTTAGTAAAACATATTAAAACTGAAGAATTCAAAACTTCAGTTTTTTAAATATTTTTAAATTATTTTTTATTCTTACATTATTCTTATCTATCTTTAGAGCTTTTTTAGCATAATAATATGCTTTATCAAAGTTACCTAAATTGTAATATGACATAGATAATAAATCGTATAAAACCTCGTTATTACTAAATGTTTCGTTCATATAACTTTTAGGAATATCTTTAATTTTTAAAGCTTTTTTTAAACATTTACATACACTTTCATATCTTTTTTCTAGATAATATAATAAAGCAAGTTCAACCCATGGGTCTCTTAAGTAATATGCTTCTATACAAGATTTCTTTAACCACATTTCAGCTTCATCAAATCTATTTAAATTTTTATAGCATCTACCTATAAATCTCATTGATGCACATCTTTCATCCTTCCATGTAGCACTATTCATATTTAAATGTTTAATCAGTGTATCTATTGCATCATTCCATCTTCCATAATACATATATTCTCTGCCTAAATAATGCATATTTCTATCATTATCAGGATCTTCCTTCACAGATAATTCTAGTAATGGTAAGTAACTTCCACGTGATTTAGTATTATCCGGATAATGATTAATAACAACATCATCTGTATATGTTTGATGTACATCAGTGCTACATTTTAATACTTCATGAACTGGATTAACCCACTTAAATAATTTGTTTTTATGAATTTTATCTCCGTAGTAACTTATTTTTGGAACACCACTTTCAATATACCAATTATAAACATACCTAAGTTGGTTAGTATCATCTTTCCAAGAATTAAGTAATTTTTCTTTCCAACCCGATTCCATAACTTCATCTAAATCAAGACAAATACATATATCAGCATCATCTGGTATTAACTTCATAGACTCATTTCTAGCAACATCAAATCTCCATGGAACAATTTCTTTTACTTGAGTCTTAATTTTATGCTTCTTTAATAAATCAACGGTTTTATCAGTAGAACCCGTGTCTAAAACACAAATATAATCAGCATCTTTAATAGACTCATACCATCTATCCACAAATTTTTCTTCATTCTTGCATATTGCATAAACACAAACTTTTTTAATAATATCAACTCCTTTAGTTATAATATGCACTATATTTAATCATAATTAATAATATTACCCATTGTTATAAAGTTTATTTTATAATATAATTTATATGGAGCGAAAAAATGAAAGAGAATATAGTTTATTTAAAATATAAAAAATATGCTAAAGATTATAAGTTAGATAGTAGTGATACAAGAAAGCTATGGAAAATAATTGAACCAATTGCAACTCATGAAGAATTTATTAAAAGGTCTACAGATCCATACTATCATCATGATATAAAGACTCTCGGAGATCATATCTTATGTGATACGATAGTTACTTATAAATTAGCAAATAAATTAAGAAAAGATAAAAAAGATTTAAAACCAATCAATATTAATTTAGCTGTAATCATAGCAATGTTTCATGATTTATATGAACTTCCTTGGCAAAATGTTGAAGTTAAAAAAATACTTAGAAACAAGCATGGTTTTGTTCATCCAATCGAAGCAGCAGTTAATGCCATAACTTGGTTTCCACAATATTTTAAAACAAAGGAAAAGGCAGTAATTATAATTGATGGAATAATTCACCATATGTTTCCTTTGGCAGTAAGAAGAATTGATAATAGTCCACTTGAACTTAATAATCAAGAAAAATATGATAAGTTACCAGAAAAATATAAAGAAATAATTAAAATATCTACTAATATTGGTGCATATGGACACTATTCTTTAAGAAAATCATTCTTTATCGAAGGAAGAATAATGTCACGTGCTGATAAAATCGTAGCATTAAAAAAAGATATCGGTTCATTTAATGGATATCTTGCACTTTTAAGTGGAAAAAACAAAAATGTGAAGAAAAAGGTTGACAAACACTAAATTATATGTTAAAATACATCTCGCAATCGGAAAAATTAGACATATCTATATGAGTAATAAAGATTGGTGTACTTTATTAACTATTAACTCATTTTTTACACCTCCTTTCTATTTTTATATTTTTCCATTGCAATTAACCAGATTAAAGCGAGTTTATAATAAACTCGCTTATTTTTTAATAAATTTTATCAGGAATTAACACATCAAGATATTTTAAAATATCTTCTTTTTTATATCTATTTGGATATTTAATATATTTCAAACAAACATTAACAACAGCACTTACATAAAACTCTGTAATAATATCAACAGGTATTTCAGTTGTTAATAATTTATCACTTTTCTTAATATGATTTTCAACATCTTTATATATTGTATCAAAAGCCATATCCATAACAATACTATTAGTGTTTTTTCTTAAAACTGATGAATAAACATTTATATTATCACTAATATGGTTAAAAAATATTTTTATCATTTGCATATAATACTCTTTAGCATTACTATATATGTTATTTTCTTCTAACTTCTTAATTAAATCTTTTTCCAAATCATTAATTAATGAATCAAGCAGCTCATACTTATCTGCAAAATGATCATAAAATGTTGATCTATTAGTTAAAGCAACATTGCATATATCAGAAACTTTTATTTCTTCGAAAGTCTTCTCCTTCATAAGTTTCATCAAAGCTTCATAAAGGTTCATTTTTGTTTTAGTAACCCTTAAATCTTCTTTTTTTGACATAATTCTTCACCTATCAACATTATATCGCAAATACGTCTTTTGTAAAGTTAAACTACACAAGTGGGCATAAATAATATACAATAAACAACGTAGTGTTGGATAACATACAAAAATAATTCTTTGATTTTGCATTTTTTGTATATTTATCATAGTATATATAGCGTGGTGATGAAAAAAGATGAAAAAATTTGCAAACTACATAGCTAATCACAGTGCTTTGGTATTGATAATAAGTTTAGTATTATTAATACCAGCCATTATTGGTTATGTAAATACGAGGATTAACTATGATATTTTAGTTTACCTTCCAGATTCAGTTGACACTATAAAAGGTGAAAACATATTAACAGATGACTTCGGTCTTGGAGCTTATGCATTTGTTATGGTAGATTCAAATAACTCGAAAAACATTTTAAATCTTGAAAAAGATATTAAAAAAATAGATGGGGTTAATGCTGTAATGAGTCTAGCTGATTTAACAGATACAACAATACCAGTTGACATGTTACCAAGTAAAGTTGTTGACAAACTTGATAAAGATAATGAAACAATAATATTTGTAACATTCGAAGGTGGTACAAGTGAAGATGACACAATCGAAGCAGTAAGACAGTTGCGTAAAACTGTTAAGGATGATACAAAAGTAAGTAGTATGACAAGCATGGTAATTGATACAATGGACTTATCAAATAAAGAAATATTTACTTATGTTGTTATAGCTGTAGCACTATGTTTAACAGTTTTATTATTAGCAACAGATTCATATGTCATTCCATTTTTATTACTTGGTAATATTGGAATTGCAATTATCTACAACCTAGGTTCAAATATTTTCTTAGGTCAAATATCATACATAACAAAAGCTATAACGGCAGTTCTTCAACTCGGAGTAACAATGGACTTTTCAATATTTTTGTATCACAAGTATGAACAAGCTAAACAAAATAATAAAAAGTTAAAGAAAACTGAAGCAATGTCTGAAGCAATCATAGAAACATTTCAATCAGTATTAGGTTCATCTCTTACAACATTCGCAGGTTTCCTTGCATTATGTACAATGGACTTAACTCTTGGAACAGACATTGGTCTTGTAATGGCAAAAGGTGTTTTATGTGGATTAATTTGTGTTATAACTTTATTCCCAGCATTATTAATGATTTTTGATAAAATGGTAGAAAAAACAAAACACAAAGTAATACTTCCAGAATTTAAAAGAATTCAAGACTTCTCAGTTAACAATTATAAAGCAATTATTGTTGCATTCTTAATATTATTAATTCCAGCTTTCTATGGAAACAACCATTATAAAGTTTACTACAAACTAGATGATTCTCTACCAGAATATTTAGCATTTAATGTTGCAAATAGCGAACTTGCTGAAAAGTTCAATATTGTTTCACCAGAAATAATATTACTTGATAAAAATGTTAAATCAAATGAAGTTAACAAATTAGTAAGTGATTTGGAAAATATCGAAGGTATTGATTTAGTTTTAGCCCCAAACTCTTTTGTTGATCCAGCAATGATGATGTTACTTCCAAATGACCTAACAAAAATACTAGATAATGACAATTATCAATTAGTAATTGTTAACTCAACTTATGAATTAGCATCTGATGAATTAAAAAATCAAATTGGTGAAATTGAGGAAGTAGTAAAAAAATATGATGAAAACAGCATCATTGCAGGTGAAGGACCATTAATGAATGACTTAGTAACAATCGCAGATCATGACTTTAAAATGGTTAACTACACTTCAATACTTGTAATATTTATCATAATGATATTAGTTTTAAAACAAATAAACCTACCAATTGTCTTAATCTTAACAATAGAATTTGCAATATTCTGTAACATGTCGGTAGCATATTACACAAGCACAACACTTCCATTTATAGCATCTATTGTAGTTGGTACAATACAACTCGGGGCAACAATTGACTATGCAATATTAATGTCAACAAAATATTTGGAAGAAAGAAGTGAACAATCAGATAAATTTAGTGCAATGAAAAAAACATTAAGCTTAACAGTACCATCAATCATTACATCAGCATTATGTTTCTTCGGAGCAACTTTTGGTGTTTCCGCTTACACTAAAATAGATATGATTGGTTCAATCTGTGAATTACTTGCACGTGGTTCAATAATAAGTATGATTGTTGTTGTTACAATATTGCCATCACTTTTACTAGTGACAGACAAATTAATTGTTAAAAATAAAAAGAAAGAAGGAAAAGATATGAAAAAATTAAAAACAGCTTCATTAATTGGTTTATCATTATTGTTACTTCCATTTAATGCAAGTGCTGCTAAAACAGAATCAATTTATACAAAATTAGATTACAATGGAGACACAGTAAAATCAACAGTTAGTAATCACATTGAAAATGATAAAAATGGTGAAGTAAAAGATAACACTATTTTAAGTAACATACTAAATGTAAATGGAGATGAAACCTTTACACTAGATAAAGATACATTGACATGGTATGCTAAAGAAAAAGATATCTTCTATCAAGGAACAACCGATAAAGAACTACCTTTATCAACAGTTGTAAAATATTATTATAATGGTAAAGAAACGGATGCTAAAGACATCATAGGTAAAAGTGGTAAGATTAAAATAGAAATAAGATTACTTAACAACTCTTTACTAAATAAAAATAATAGGTTTACACCTTTTGTAGTAGCTATTGGAACAACTATTGATAATGAAACAAATAAAAATATTTCAATAACTAATGGTAAAGTAACAGATACTGGTTCACGTAACATAGCAGTAGCTATATCTTCACCAGGTTTATATGAATACACAAATATTAAAGAATTCAAAGACTTAAATAAAGTAGTAATCTCTTACGAAACAACAGATTTTGAAATAAATGATATCTATATGGTAGCATCACCAAAACTATTATCAGATCTTGATTTTGATATCTTCAATAAATTAGATGAATTTTCTTCATCAATTGATACATTAAGTTCTAAAATGGATGACATAGAAAATGGTGCTAAAAAGTTATATGATGGTTCAAGTGCTTTAGTAAGTGGAGAAGCAAAATTTAATTCTAAATTAACATATTTAGCAACATCACTAGAAAAAATAAGTAACGGAACACTAGCATTAAATGATGGAATAGATGAAATGATTGAAACTTTAACTAGTGTTAAAGAAATGATGGCTAATAAAGATTTAAATGGTTCACTTGCAAATTTACAAGTTTTATATCAAACTAATAGTGCAACAATTAAAAAAATATCAAATGAAAAAGTTGATGCTACATACAAATATTACCAAATGAGTCAAACAGAAACTGAAGATGCAATGGTAGAAAGATTAAAACAAATGAATCCTAATATTGATGAAGCAACACTTGTAAACTTAAAAAATGTTAAAAGTACATATGAATTAAAATTATTACTAACAGCAAATAACAATGCAATTAGTGAAATGATTACAAACCTACAAGATTTAAATACATTATTAAATACTTTAGATGCTAAATTACAAGAAGTGAAAGTAATGAAATCTAAAGTTACATATCTAAATGATAGTTTATCTCAAGTAAGCCAAGGCTTAACAAAAATGTCTCAAACTACTTTAATAACTGATGGAATATCATCATTAAATCAAGGCTTAAAAGAATTATCTGATGGAACAAATTTAATAAATATCCAAGGTATTAAACAACTAGTTAATTATAAAAATCAAGTATTAACATACACAAATAAATTTAAAGATATAGCAAATCTATCTAAATCATACCAAGGATTCTCATCAAATAACTCAGATCAAACAGTATTTATCTATAAAATAGGTAAGTAATATATATCAAAAGGAAAGCAATTACGCTTTCCTTTTTAAAACCTTTCTAATATAAAAGGTATGTTACTTTTTCTTTTGTTTTCCATTGCATCTTTTAATAAGGGTAGATATGTATAAATATAAGCACTAACATAATAAAAACTTTCATTTATTCTAGTATAAATCAATTAATATTTCTTATAACTACCAAATACGGAGCATTCATATTAATAGTATTTCTATATGTTTCATAACTAATATTATTGTTATTTAAATAATCAAGTACAACTTTTTCTTCCATCTTTCCTTCTGGATGAGGATAAAACACCATTAATATTAAACCATTATTTTTTAGCATTTCTAAACTATTACATAAAGCCCTCAATGTAACATCATGCATCGTTGTTATACTTTTATCTCCGCATGGAAGATATCCCAAATTAAATAATATTAACTTTATATTATTCTTTTCATTACATAAAACTTCATTGATTTTATCATGACTTTCTTTAAATAACTTATAGTTATTAACATTTTCTTGTGTTAATAATCTTTTAGTATTGTTAATAGCTTCATCTTGAATATCAAAACCATACACCATCTTAGAAATACCTGATAAAAACAATGTGTCATTTCCATTACCCACAGTCATATCAACAACTATATCACTTTTATTAACATTTTCATTACATATCTTTTTAACCATATTTAAAATACTTCGATTAAAACCTTGAAAAGTACATCGTTTACTAAATTCTTCTTTTATTTTTTCATCAACTTTTGTATTAACTAATACATTTTCTTTAATATTTTCTAAAATATCACACAATTTATTAACATCAATATTATCTCCATCAACATTAATTACTTTAATACCTTTTTCTAAATTTATTATTTTACTTTTAAAATCTTCATCATTATAATTTAAATCAATTATCATAAACATCACTTCATTTACATATTATCACAAAAAAATATGCATTTCAATGTTTGTATTTATTTTTCCTAATCACTTTATTTAATTTCTTGATCTTTACATCATTACTCTTAATTTCTTTAACTAACTCACTAGTTTCTTCTTTATATAAATTACACCATTTATCATAATCTATTTCATTATTATCATTTTTATAAATGAAAATCATTACCACACCATTTACAATTATAAGAATAATAAAAATTATTATTTCTAATATACCCATCATTTTACATTACCACTTCCTTTAAATATTTTAATCAACATTAAATTTATTCTTTTTTTTAATAACATTTTCTTTTGAACATTAACTATCTTTCTATACTTTTCTAAATCAGTTTCATAACTAATAAATGTATCATAACATTTAGTTATATCCTTATCGTCTTTACTAAATAAACACATTAAATATACTAAAACTAATATCAATATTAAACAAAATAATATAAAAACCACCATCATATTTTATCTATCTCCTTCCAAGGGTGCTTTCTGATTATAGCAAAAAATAATATTATAAACAAGACAAATTCAAAATTTTAGTGTAAAGGTAACGTAACAAAAAGAAACTCTATTTCTAGAATTTCTTAATTAACTTATTCTCAAGTAAAGTAATAATTTTATATAACAAGAAAGAAATAATTAAAAGGATTAATATACCTGCCATAACTAAACTTAAATTAAATACTTGAGTTCCATAAATAATTAGATAACCAATACCTTCACGACTTACTAAAAATTCACCCATTATAACACCAATAAGACTCATTGAAATATTAAGTTTTAAACTAGAAATAATTGTGTTGTAAGAATTTGGTATTACTAACTTTACTAATATTTGTAACTTTTTAGCTTTAAAAGATTTCATCAACTTAAGCTTATTTTTACTAACACTTTTAAATCCATTATATATTGTAATAATACTAATAATTAAATTAATAAGTAATGCCATAATGATAACACTTTTCATATTAGCACCTGCAACAATTATAATAAGTGGTCCTAAAGCAACCTTAGGTAGGGAATTAATCATTGTTAAAAAAGGATCAACTATTAATGCTAAAATAGGTATTTCATATAAAATAATTGCAATAATAAAACCTAAAATTATACCTAGACTAAATGAAATTAACACTTCTTCTAATGTGACAAATATATGATTAAATAAATTATTATCTATTGCTAAATTTATAATTGTATTAAATATTTTACTAGGTTTTGAAAAGACAAAACTATTAATAACATTATTATTTGCAAGTATTTCCCAGACTATAAAAAATTGAATAACTAATAATATTTGAATAACTAAAATACTTATTTTCTTTACACGTAAACTTCTTAAATATTCTTTTTGTTCCCTAGACATCTTTATCTATTTCCTTCCAAAGTAAGTCGTAATAATAACTGAATTTTTCACTATTTCTTTTTTCTAAAGGACTATCCAAATATTTTAAATCAATATCATAAATATTTTTAACTTTACCAGGTCTTTTTGATAAAACAATAACTCTGTCTGCTAAAGAAATTGCTTCAGCTATATCATGAGTAATCATAATAACTGATTTTTTTTCTTGTTTTATAATTTTAGCAACATCTTCACTTACCTTAAGTCTTGACACATAATCTAATGCAGAAAAAGGTTCATCAAGCATCAATATATCAGGTTTAAGTGCCAGTGTCCTTATTAAAGCAACTCTTTGACGCATACCACCAGATAACTCATATGGATACTTATCTAAAAAATCTTTAAGACCATATTTTATAAGTAAATCCTTAACAAAAGATACATTTTCTTTTGTTTTCTTATGAGCTATATCTAGACCTAAACAAGCATTATCTAAAATATTAAGCCAAGGAAACAATGCATCTTCTTGAAGCATATATCCAATTTTTAACCCATCTTTTATTTTAATATCACCTTTAGTTTTACTATCAATTCCAGCAAGTATGTTAAGCAAAGTTGACTTACCACATCCACTTGAACCAACAATACATAAAAATTCTTGATTATCTAAAGAAAAAGTAATATTATCAATTGCTATAACCTCACCATTAATTGTTTGATAATTCTTACTTAAATTATTAACTTCTAAAATTTTACTCATAAAAGTTATTTACTAAATCATTAAATGGAACATAATTATCAAGTAATTTAAAATCTATTAAAAAGTCCTCTAAATTAGTAAATAGTTTTTCACTTATATATGGATTACTAAGCCAACAATCATATTCTTTATATCTATCAATCATTTCTTTTAAATCATTTACTTTAGTATCCGGAAATAAACTAATAATATCTTTACTAACAACTAAAGAATTATTATTTAATGTATACTTAATTCCTTTATTTATAGCATTAGTAAATTTTTTTATTATATCTTTATTATTCTCAATATAACTTTTTCTAGCATAAAAGGCAGTATAAGGAACTTCACCAGACATTTTACCAACTGATGCTACAACTTTACCATAATTATTTTTTTGAAGTAATGTTGCATTTGGTTCAAACAAATTAACATAATCACCAACACCACCTATAAAAGAACCAGATAAAGCAGAAAACTCAACACTATAATTAACATTAATTTTATTTATATCAATATTTTCATTCTTTAATGCATTTAAGAAATTTAATGCAGGCATTCCTGTACTTCTTCCCACCAATATTTCTTTTCCATACAAATCAGTTAACTTAAAATCTTTATTTATGTCTCTTGCAACAATAAATTGTCCATCTCTTTTAGTTAATCCTGCAAATAGTTGCAAGTAGTCATCTTCATTTTCCTTATAGACATATATCGCAGATTCAGCCCCAGCAAATCCAATTTCAACATCATTTGATAATACCGCAGCACTTACTTTATCAGCTCCGGGTGTTAACACAAGTTCCAAATCAATTCCTTCTTCCTTAAAATATCCTTTTTCAATTGCAACATACAAAGGACTATAAAACGAACTATGAGTAACTTCCGCAAGTTTAATTTTAACTAAGTTATTATCATCCTTTTTCTTAAAACCAAATACTAAAAAAGTAACTCCGATAAATATAGTTAAGCAAATAATACCTATAAAAATTCTTTTTTTCAAAATATATTCCTCCCTCTAAGGTAATATATGTATACTATTACATTTTGTTAATTTAGTATATTAATAAAATTTTGAATTAAGGTTATAATAAATATGAAAGGATTGATTATACGAATAAACTACTAATATAATATTTTTTAGCAACAAATACAACAAAGAATGTTGCTAAAATTAGCATCAGATGTTACGAATGTGGACCTATTTGAAATAATCAAGAAAGTAGAAAAATACGAGAGCCTGATAACGGAAAATATTATCCATACGACATTTCTAAAGAAAATTGGCACGGACGAAGAAATGCAATAGTACAACTTACTACCACAAATCAATAGAGTAATGTACATCTATCAAATACAGAAAGAAAGATAGTAAATGAATATAACACAACTAGTACTAAAGATAATCATTCTTTTCTCGAAGTGTTTAGTTATTCTAACTATGCCACACGTTTTTTAATGTTAGCAGAAGTAACAAAAACTGATATTTTTTATAGCTAAATTCTCATTATTATTTAAGAATATAAACTAATTTAGGAAAGGAGGGAATAAATGAAAAAAGATATAGTAGTTAAAATAATTGTAGCGGTACTTGTTTTTATACTTTTAGGATGCTTTGTTTATTTAAATTATGTTTCAAAAGAAAAAGACTTAGTATTTGAAGCAAGAATTAAAGAAGTAACAGTAATTGATAATGTATATACAATATTAGTTGAAAAATATGATAAAAAGAAAAAAGAATACACTGTTGAGTACGAATTTGAAATAAATAAAGATACAAAAATAGTTTATAACAATGAAAACAGTACGCCAGATAAATTAAAAGCTAATCAAAAAATAACTATAACCTCATCTGATGTGATATCACCAAGTGAACCAGCTAAATTATCTGATGTTAAAAAAATAGTTATTTTAAAAGATTAATTAGTTTTAAAAGTTTTGCTAAATAAGCAAGACTTTTTTTTATTTATGTAGAATTCCAAATATTTATATAATAAAAAAGTCGTCCAAAAATAATTGTTACAGTTTAGTCAAAGAACTAAAAAAGAAAGTTTCAGTAATTTTTATTTATACTATTTAAATAAAATTTAATAAGACCACAATTTTAGTGTAGTATCAGTAAGTCTAATTATAACTAAATTGTTATCATTATTTTTCTTAAAACCAAATGTTAAAAAAATAACTTCCGTAAATTAGGTTAAGCAAATAATACCTATAAAAATTCTTTTCTTCAAAATATATACCCCTTTCTAAGGTAAAACTAAGTGTAAAGTATATTTTAAAATATTGTTATAAAATTTATTTTGTGTTATCATAAATCTAAGGTGATAGTTGTGTATAATATTGAATATGAATTAAGAACATATGAAAAATTACAAGAAAAAATAAAACAAATTGTTAACGATGAAAATAAATATAGTGTAACTAAATGTGAAGATTTAGGAAAAAGCCCATGTGGATTTCCTATTGAACATTATAAAATAGGTAATGGACCAATTCACATAACTTACATGGGTGGTTGTCATGGTAATGAAATTATCAGTGTTGATTTTGTAATACAGTTAATGAATAATATTGCCAAAGGTAATATGCCTTATTTTAATGATAAAATTTTTACTATAGATTTTATACCAGTTCAAAACCCTGAAGGATATGCAATTACTACATATGCAATTAATTCCAAAACAAAAGATATGTCTAAAGAAGAATTTGAAAAATTTAGTAAAGAATATTACTTAGCTTTTCGTGAAGATGATATCAACGTTACAAAAACAAATAAGTTTTTAAATTTATTTTTGGAAAATTTTAATATAAGTGATCCATCTCTAACAACAAACTTCTGGATTTATTTTCAAAACAAAGATATAACCGTCGAAGGATTATTCATGTATTTTGTAAATCATTATGAAGTTGATCACAAAGAATTAATAACATTCTTACAAACTAATTTTACAAAAACAATACCTAAAGAAAGAAATCACACTAAAATATTTAATGATTTAACATTCGATTGCATTCCAGAATTATCTGATTCTCACAAATTGCTAAAAGAAAAAGTTAAAAAGTTATATAAAGAAAATAGTTTTCCAATTGGTTCACTTGCTAACTTTTATGCAAACTCTGATGGTGTTAACTTAAATGATAATAATCCATATTTCTATGAAATAATGAAACAAAAAATAGCTGCATCAAAAGTAGTTCTTGGAAATATCAGAGATAATCACATAACAAAAAGCGTCCCTGGACCAATAGGTAACGCAAATTATGATATGAATAAACCATTTTGTTATTCAAGTGAAAATGAAGCAATATTTAAATATTTAAATAATCAAGATGAAAATAGAGAAAATTTTGCATTCTTTAATTGCCATGGAACTGGAGGATTACTTTACATTTATCCAGTTTACAATGAAATAAACAAAAGTGAACCACGTGATTTTTCATTTTACATCAATAACAGATTAGCAACAGAATATACAAATGAAACTGGTAATGCTTACTTAGAAAAAACAGGTAAGTTTGATCCATACAAAACAGCGGGTCATCCATCTCAAATTACTGGTGTAGGTGATGTTCTTCGTAAAAAATACATAGCATCATTCATTCTAGAACTATCTAAAATGGGTGGAAATCCTTTGGCACCATATGGTGATAGAGAAAATAACTATACATTAACAATGCAAGCAAACTTTGATGCATTTAGTAAAACATTAAAAACTATTTTAAGTTTACAAGAACTTTACGAAACAAGCTATACAATGCTCTATGATGATTTCGGTCAAGTTCATTATGAAACATCATCTCGCGGAAGATAAAACAAGAAGCCTTTACACAAGGCTTCTTTTAAAATACTGTAAAGATCACAAAATTCTTTACATTTACGAAAATCTTTGTTATAATTTATTCATAATAAAGGGCGTGATTAAATGAAAATGTTATCAAGTGAAGTAAAAACACTACTAGATAAGTTATACAATCTTCGTGGTGAAGATAGTGTAATACTAACAAAAATGAATAAAGAAAGAGAAGAAGCAATTGAAACCGGAGAAAGAACAAAAAATGAAAAAACAGTTCTTTTAGATAAAATTGCTAAACTTACTGAAGAAGAAAAAACACTTCAAGAAGAGGGAGATAAATTATCTTCAATTTTAAGTAGCATAAATAAAGAAGACTTTGCAAATGTTTTAGATAGACTTAATATAGATTTTGATCCATCAACAATAAATGCAAAGATAACAAATATGTTACCTGATACAATCAAAAAAGTTGTTGAAGAAAATCAAAAAGCTACCGAAGAACTAGAAAGTGTTGAAGCAGAAATGAACAACGCTATTACTAAAGTGGAAGAACTTGGAATTAGAAAAGATGAAGCATTAAGTAATCAAGAAAAATTAAATGAATATTTCCGTTTAGCACTAGAAGGTAACATTAATATAACTCGTGATGAAATTACAAACCTTTTAGAAAAATTCAATTTCAATGAAGATGAACAAAGGGAAGCTGCTAAAATATTGATGTTCCCAGAAGATGCTTTATATGAATATGATGCACAAACAAAAAGTAGCGAAGGAAAAAGTGGTAAAACAATAACTGAAGTTCTAGTGGAAGCAAAAAAGGAATCATCTCCTGAAAAACAAGAACAAGTTCATGAAGAAAAAGAAGAACCTAAAGAAGAAGTAAAAGAACTTCTAACTGAAGTAGAATCAAATGAAAATTCTTTAGAAAACATCTTTGCGAAAGCTATCGAAGAAGAACACATCGATGAAGAAGTAAAAGAAAAAGTTAATAAAGATGAAAATGAATTAACAAAATTAACTAATTTATTAAATAAATTTAATATTAAAGAAATAAGTAAAGAATCTTTAGAAAAAGTACTTGCTAACTATGATGAAGAATTAATACAAAAAAATATTGAAGTATTGAAAAATAAAAATATTGACCTAGAAGTATTAAAAGATAATATTGAAATAATTTATGATAAGGAATTAGAACAAAAACTAAATAAGTTATTAGAAATAGGTAAAGAATCCCGTGACATAAGCTTAATGCCTGAAGTATTAGTAAAATATGATTTAAAAGGATTAAATAATACAATAAATGATTTAGAAATAAGCGGCTTAGATCCTAAAAAGGTTCCATTACTTGCTTATTAGAAAGGAGTATTTATGAAAAATACGAAAGATTTAACAACACTTTATAAAAGTCTTAAAGAAAATGAAGAAACAAAAAGACCAATTCAATCTGAACCTTGGGTTACATCATTGTTATTTGCCCGTGATGAAAACAAAGCATTACTTGATGAATACAATATTAAATTAACCCCAGATACATGGATAGTTTTATCAATTGAACCAGAAGTTTTGAAAAAAACAATTCTACGTGCTAAAGACTTAGGTTTCTTAGAAGCCTACATTCAAAATCCAAGTTATTTAAAATATGATGTTGATGCTGTAATAAAAAGAATATCAGAGTTTGAACACTTAAATATTCCATATAAAAATGAAAAAGGTAAATATCAAACATATCTATTTAGCAAAAGAGCATATGATTATGTAATGAGTTCTATTAATAAAAAAAATGATACAAATAGTATAATGGATGTTGAACTAAAAGAATATGCAGATCGTGTAATTGAAACATTTGCAATGGAAGATAAAAAAGATGAAATTTATAACAAATTATCTGAAATAGAAAAACAAGGACTTGGAATAAAAGAAACATTAATGGAAGTATTTAAGACATATAGCGATAACATAGATTATTTAAGTGCAAATATTGATGAAATATTAAATAGTTATAAAGAAGGAAAAGGGAGAGTAGCATGAATTTTTTTGAAAAATTTGGATTTTTGGAAGATGAACAAAAAGAATACGAGGATATCACACCTGAAGAAATAAAAAAAATGATTTCTAAACATAATAAGCTCGTAGAAACTAATCTACAATTCTTAAAAGATTTAGAAATCAATACTTATAAAGAAATCTTTATTAATTATCCAGATATGTTTTTAATGGATGCATCTAATTTTGAAAAATATTTTAATAGATACGAAAAAGAAGCATTACAAGAAAAACTAAATACAAACTATAAAGTAGTTAAATTTTTATAGAACCATCTAGGTTCTATTTTTTAATGTATACAAATTAACTTCAGGTTTATTAAATAATCTAAATCTTACCTTTTCAGTACCAATACCACCAGAGATATATAATCTTTTTCCATCTATTTCATAATAATTATCTATATATGTTTTAGCCCAATCTTTCTTTATTAATCCACCATAAAAAGGAATTCTTACTTGTCCTTTTAAAGAATGACCTGCAAATATTACATCAATATCTTTATTAAGTAGATTACTAATAAAATCTGGATAATGAGTTAAAACTATATTTAATACTGTATCATAATTATCAACCATTTCTAAAGCTTTATCAACATTATCTAAATTAGTTAATCCACTTAATTTAATTGGTTTAATATCTTTATAAAATAAATAGGTTGATTCATTATCTAATACTTTAATATCTGAATTCTCTAATATATTTAAATATGTGCTTCGATCATCTTTATCTCCAATAACAGCATATTTATAAAGAGTAACATTTATATTTTTTAGTTCATTGGTTATATTTTTTATATCTTCTTTTCTTAAATCACTTCCTAGAAGATCTCCAGTAAATATAAAAACATCAGCATCTTCATTATTAATACTATTAACTATTTTTTTTAGTCTTTTTATATCTTCAGTACTACTTATTTTTAAATCACTTAATTGAATTATTTTAAAACCTTCGAAAGAAGGTGGTAAATTATCAACTAATATAGTATCTTCCTTCATTTTAAAACCATTAGAATCAATAAAAAATCCATAAATTCCAATAAAAATAACAAATAAAAATATAATTAATAATACTTTTTTCATAAACATGCCCCAATTCATTTCTCATTAATCATATCATAATTATGATATTTTATCAATTTTTTATTAAAATAGAATTGAAAAAAAGTGTGTTATATGGTAAACTTAAACATAGGTAGGTGTCGATATGAAAAAAGTGAAATTTTTAGTAACTTCTGCACTAAGTTTTATACTTTTAACATCAAGTGTTTATGCTGCATGTAATTATGAAGAAAAAGCAAAATTAAATAACGAAAGTGCAAATGTGAAAGCAAATTATGAAATTAAAGAAAGGGAACTAACTAAAGATGAGTATACAGCACCACCAGATGCTATACCAATTGATGAACAAGATAGCTATGTTCCCAAAACTGAATACATCGAAGTAAATATTTTAAATTTAACAGAAAACTTATATGTAACAGTTAAAAATGATGTAACTAAGGATGAAAAAACGTATTATTATACTGATACAACGAATGGAAACATTAAATTTAATTGGAATGAAATTGGCTCAATTGTTAATTACACAATTAAAGTAATGGCATCAAGTTCTTCAGATTGTAATGGACAAACACTTAGAACATTATATTTAACATTACCAAGGTATAATGAATATTCAGAATATGATGTATGTGATAGAATTCCAGATTATTATATGTGTCAAAGATTTGTTACTTATGATGATTTCAAATATGATGATTTCACAGAAAATGTAACAAAAGAAATAGCAAACAGAAATAAAAAGAATGAAGAAAGCAAAGAAAATAATAAATGGTATAAAAAGGTTGGCAAATTTGTAAGTGACCACAAAACAGCATTTATTATTGGTGGGATTAGTTTGGTTGTAGTTGCAGGCGGAGCAACGTATATAATAATTAAAAAACGTAGGAGAAGTATAATATGAAAAGAATAGGAAATTTATTATTAGTATCATCACTGTCACTCGCATTTGGAGTAAAAAGTGTAAGTGCTCAAACATTTAATGAAGGAGATGCTCATTCGCTATCCCGTGGAAACTACATTACAATTAATAGTCTTGATGTAGGTAGTGCTAATTATGGTATTTATAAGTATACATTTGATAATGGAAAATATGTAGGCTATTGTGAAGACCCACAAAACTTTTCAGGAAAAAATTATTCAGTATCCAGAGAACTCGGAGCAACAACTAATGGTAAAACAATTCAAAACATGGATGCAGGTTTATTAAAAATTATATCTGAAGGATACAACCAATATAATACATCAAAAACAATAAGTGTTGTAACTCCAGAATCAGCACCAAATGCTATATCAATCACTTTAAGTGGTGATGAATTATATGCAGCAACATCAATTGCAGTTCGTGCATATTCAACTGGTTTATTTACAACTGGTGCAAAAGGTGCTAAGTATCAATCAGCTATAGATATGGCATCAGCTCATGCAAACTTAGGTGCTCAATGGGCAGCATTATACGGAGAGTATACAGACAATGCAACATATGGTAGTTGTAAAGGTGATAGTAATTGTTATAAAAATAAAGTAGATTATGCTTGGTTAAATAAAAATGCAATGTTTAATTATTCAGATCCAAATTCAGCATCATATAAAATAATTTATATGGCACAACAATTATTTAAAGCTGGAGTAATGGATGCATCAAATAAAGCCACAGGTTCTCTACTAACAACAACAGTTAATATTGATTTTAGTAAAAAAACAGAATCAATAACTAAAACAGATACATCCGAAGAAAAATATGTTTATGCAACATTAAAAATAGAAAACCTACCAGAAAAATTATCAGATGGTAAAGAAGGTAAAGTAGAACTATCAATGCCAACATGTACTGGATGTACAATAAATTCATTCGAAGCTCAAGATGGGGGAGATTACAAACAAGTTGGAATTGGTAACAATATAGCACTTTTACTTGAAGCAAAAGATGGCGTAAGAACTGGTGAAATTAAATTAAGAATTAAAGTTACTCAAGCTGTCCAAGATCAAGAAAACTGCAAAGATGCAACATTAAAAATAGATTTTAAATATAATACAAATCCACAACTAACCGGAGCAACATTAAGTGATAAGAGTAATCCAAATTCACAAAGATTCTTCGTTTTAGATAAACAAGAAGGTGATCAAACAGGTTCTGCTCAAACTAAAATAGGTTGTTCAAAAGCAGCTTGTGATACTGAAATTACTGAACCACTTTGTGATGGGGATGCAATAGCAACTGTAAAAGCTCCAGATAAAATTAAAAGTTGTGTAATCAACAATGTAGATGATGCTGATAACTCATATCAATATACATCAGGTGTTGATAACAAATATTGTAAAGTTTATTGTAAGGAAGATTATGCAAAGATTCAATTAGAACCAGTAGTTAAAGATATCAAGTGTGGTAGTTACTTCAAACTAACAAGTCGTATCGAAGGAAGTAAATCATGTTACACCGGCGGAGAAACAGATGCATCAGCAAGAAATGGTGAAAAGAGTATTGATAAAGATCAATATATTCAAGATGTAATTGATGCACAAAAAACAATGATCGAAGGATTAAATCTTTATCGTAAAGCTAAACAAGCACTAGCAACAGCATCAGATTACAGCATTTCATATGGTTGTGATGGATGTAGTGCTGAATCGTGGACAAGAACTGGTTCATATGTAGGACCTGTTGTTACAAACATTGACTACGAAGAAGGTCTTGTAACATCACAAGAAACTACACAAGGTTTCTTCTATGGAACTAAAGAAAGTATATCAAATAATACAAGTTATGATTCTGAAACAAAGAAATATGTATGTGTATCAAGTACATGTACACCTGGTACAACTGAAGCACAAGTTATTGCCTTAATAAAAGCAGACATGGCAAAAGGTAAATCAATGATGGAATCAGGATTTAAAGCTTATGAAGCAGCTCATACAGCATATAATGCTTGTACAACTGGATGGCAAAATAGCTTCTTATTTGAACAAAAAATCGGATATTATTATAATGAAAATCGTGGAAATGACGAATACAAGAGTCCATATTATGATATATTAGAAAGTGCTCAAAATAAAGATTTATATTACCTTGAAGGAACAGGTTTAGCTGCACCAAAACCTACATCTAAGATAGAAATTTGGAAAAAGGCAACAGATGATAAAATTGAAACAGGTTCAGATTACACTTTTGACTTATCGATTGAAAATGGTTCTACAGGAAAATACAACTATAAATCAAGTTATGGTGGAACATTTGAAGCAAGAAAATATACAGTATGTAAAGATCCAGAAGGTTCATGTGAAATAAGAGAAGAACAAATTTCTCAAGCAGCATTTGTTAAGAAATATGTTGAAAAAGAACAAGATTATATAACACCAACAGCATTCTATCAAATAGCAGCTAATGGTAAAATAACAGTTAATAGTGGTTACACTGGAGACAAAGTTCAACTTGAAGCATTATTCAATAGCTTACCAGTATCAACTAAAACAGTAGGTGGTGGAATATTCAAACTTAATATCGAATGGCTTGGTGAATTCTATGATAAAGATAATGCAGTTGGAAGACTTATGGATATTCCAGGTGTAGCATGGACAGATAGAAGACAAGGTGGAACAACATTTATGGATAGTCCAAAACATCAAGACTCATTCACCGGAGATTATAAATGTTATTATGAATCTCCATGTAGACCAGATGATTGTCCAAATTGTGACTTCGTTTGTGAAGGTGAAGATTGTGATTGGATACAATGTCCAGAATGTAAAATAGATTGTACAAATTGTATCTTTGATTTAAACAAATTAAATGTTAATTTTAGAACAATTTCAACAACAAACTTCAATTCAGCTAACAGAACATATGGTTATAACTGGATTACATCAAGTAGTATGCAAGCATTACAATTGTTAAATAAGAAAGCTGATGCCACAATAAAAGAAATCGAAGAAGTTAATGAAAGTATCTATGACCCAGAAGGTAAAACATCAGACGGTTCTAGTGCACTTGCATTAAGTATTAAGTTAACTCCAAAAGCAATCAGAGAGTTAAAAAACTACAATGAAAAACATTCAAGTGATGGTGGATACATTAATGACTCATTAACATGTTATGATGCTGAAGTTAACGGTAAAACATATAAAAACATCTATTGTTATAGTGAAGTCATAGATGACTTAGTAAAAAATTATGAAGTAACAATTCCAGATGGTAAACGTTTAGATAGTGCAACAGCTAGAGCTGCATCACAAAATCAAAATGGATACTGGGAATTATGGTCTGATAAACACGAATTCATATATAGTGAAAGTGTTATCGGCGGACCTTCATGGAAGTAGGGGTGATTAGTTATGAAAAATGCTTATTGGGCTTATTGGTTAATATTACTAGGAATGGTAATTGTAGTAATTATGTTGCTTGTTCAAAATTTAACAACAACAAGTACACAAGATTATTATCTTATCAAAGAAATAACTGAAGCATCACTAGTAGATGCTGTAGATTACTCATACTATCGTGATTATGGGGAAATAAAAATTAATAAAGAAAAATTTTATGAAAGTTTCTTAAGAAGATTTGCAGAAACTGCATCATTATCAACTACTTATACGGTGAGCTTCTATGGAGTATATGAAGCTCCACCTAAAGCTAGTGTTGAAATTAAAAGTAAATCAAATAGTTTCAATGTTGTAGGTGATGCAACAAGCTTAGATATGGTAGAAAGAATAGATGCCGTATTAGAAGGAAATCCAGTTGACTAAATAAGGAGGAATAAAAATGGGAGGAATAAAAAATACATTTAGTAAGTTTTTAACTAATAAAACTACCGTAACAATATTAGGTGTTATTCTTGGTTTAGGTGTTTTAGTAGGTTTTTATACATATCGTGTAAAAAATCAAGTTAATCCTGTTAAAGTGCCTGTTGCAAAAAGAGAAATCTTAGCAACTGAAGAAATAACTAAAGATGATATTGAATATATACGTGTAAGTTCTAAGTTTTTAAAGAAAGCTGATGTATATAAAAGTACAACTAATTTAATTGGTAAATATGTAGCAACTGGAACATCTATTCCTAAAGGTGGTATGTTTTATCAAACATTGGTAGTTGAAAAAAAGGAATTGCCTAATGCTATTTTTGATGAAATACCAAAAGGATATACAATTTATCAATTACAAGTAGATAATACAAGTACTTATGCTAATTCAATATTCCCAGGAGATGTCATAGACTTATGGCTTAAAACAACTGAAGATCAATTATTAGTATTCGGAGAATTTATTTCCAATATTAAGGTTCTAGCAGTAAGAGATTCATCTGGACAAAATGTTTTTGATGTAACTTCTGGTAGAAAGCCTGCATGGTTACTCTTTGCAGTTGAAACAGATATGTATCGTTATTTAAAACTAGCTGAAAATATCTCAGGAATGAGTGTTATTCCAGTACCTAAGAATAACTTAGTTAATCCAGATATTGGTTCAACACAATATTCAAGTGATGAAATTAAGGCCTTAATAGATGCACAATCTGAAAGGAAGGGAGCATAACTATGTCAAATATCATAAATAAGATTAGAAACCTTTTATTAAATCGTAACACAGTTACGATTTTAGGTGTACTTGCTGGGGTTATTGCTTTATGGATTGCATATAGCATTACATTAGATAGAGCAGTTAAACCCCAAAAAGTACCTGTTGCCAATAAAGTATTAACAGCAGGTACCATAATTACTAAAGATGATATTGAATATGTCGAAGTAAATGGTGAAGCATTAAGAAAAGCAAGTGTTATAACATCATCTAGTCAATTAATAGGTTATTATGTTAAAAATGATACATCAATAGCTATCGGAGAAATGTTTTATAAAGCTCAAGTAATAAGTAAAGATAAATTAATTGAAAGAGATTTGGAAAGAGTTCCTGAAAACTTTAAAATGTATTGGTTAAAAGCAAATAATAAAACAACATATGCAAATTCAATATATCCTGGTGATAAAATAGATTTATGGTTACTTACTAAAGTAGATGGTAAATGGATTTATGAAGAATTTATTAAAAATATTGAAGTATTAAATGTTAAAGATGACAAAGGTCAAAATGTTTTTGATGTAACTAGTGGCAGAGAACCTGCCTGGTTATCATTTGCAGTTAATACTGAAATGTACACATATTTAAAAAAGGTTGAA
Source organism: Clostridium sp. CAG:609 (assembly GCA_000438075.1). GTDB lineage: Bacteria > Bacillota_I > Bacilli_A > RF39 > UBA660 > Onthocola_B. The sequence continues at coordinate 52,374 of FR903548.1, forward strand.
TATTTAGCAAATATGACAATATATCCAGTACCAGTAAATAAAAATAATCAAGATGAAGAAGCTAAAACAGAAATTAGCAATCAAGAACTTGTAAAAATAATTGATTCTTTAGCAAGAAAGAACCCTGAAGAACAAAGTGTAGAAGAAAATAATAATAATGAATAAAAGAGGTGATTTTTGTGAATGATGCTATATTTTCACAAATAGATTTTGGACCTTTAAAAGAGTTTTTAGAGGAAGATAATATTACAGACGTTTCATATTCAAACGGAGGTCAAGTTTGGCTAAAAACTCTTGATAAAGGTATTTATAGGGTTGAAAGACCTGAGATTAATAATGCTTTAATGGAAAAGCTTGCTTTTCAATGTTCCAATGTAATGGGTAAAACATTTAATATGGCCCATCCATTCCTAGACGCAGAATCAGCAGAATTACGTTTAAATTTCGTACATGAATCAATTGCAACAAATGGAATATGTTGTGTTATAAGAAAGACGCCAGCCAAAATCCGTCTAAATAAAGAAAAGCTTATCAATGAAAAATATGTTACCGAAGATTTACATGACTTTTTAATGACTTGTGTTGAAGGTCACTGTAACATCATGGTAAGTGGTGAAACTGGTTCAGGTAAGACAGAACTAGTTAAGTACTTAGCTAGCCACACAAAAGAAAATGAAAAGATAATAACTATCGAAGATACACTTGAACTTCACTTAGATAAGATATTTCCACATAGAGATATAGTTGCTATGAAAACAAATAACATTGCATCATATTCTGATGTATTAGTAACTTGTATGAGACAGAATCCAAAATGGATATTACTATCCGAAGTTCGTAGTGCTGAAGCAGTTACAGCAGTTCGAAACTCAATATCATCTGGTCACAACATTATATCAACAATTCACTCAGATAGAGCATTAAATATTCCAATGCGTTTATATAGCTTACTTGAAAATAGCCAAGATATTGAACAATTCTTAAAATCAATTCATAGATATATTCAAATAGGTATTCACGTAAAAGGTTACATGAGTAAAGAACTAGGTAGATTTCAACGTGAAATAATCGAAGTAGTTGAGTTTTATGTTGATGAAAATAATGAAGCTAAATCAAATATCATATTTAAGAAAAGTCTAGATGGAAAATTTAGTTTTAATAATCCATCAAAATATTTAATAGATTATCTTGGTGTTCAAGGCGTAACCATTAAAGATGATTATTTTGTTAAGTCAAAAGGAAATAATACCAACGAAGAGGTTGTCATTGAAAGCTTATAGAAAGGAGTAAAAATGAAATATTTACCAGAGTTAATAATCCTACTTATTATAGCTATAGTTGTCTTAGTAGCAAGGCGTAATCCCGGTGAAAATGTTTATAAGTTTTTTGTAACAAATGCCACTCGTGCTTATGATAAGTATGCTCCATATTCATTTAAAATGGTAAGAGAAAAAGCCATAGAACTTGGTCAAGAGTATACCCCACGTCAATACATAAGTCAAATAGTTATTCTTGGAGGTCTTGCTGGTTTAGTTGGTTACTTTTACTTTTATAGTATCATTATAGCAGTAATATATGCAATAGTTGCTATATCAACAATACCATATCTTGCTTATTTAAGACTTCAAAGAGTATACAGTGAATATATATTTGAACAAATTCAAACATATACAACCAATGTTATAATGGAATTTAATACAACTCAAAGTTTTGTCAAATCTCTAGAAGGTGTAAGAGACTCCGGAATCCTTGAAGATCCAGTTTTAAGTGATGTTAAAAAAATGATTGACATGTCATATCAAAATGGAACCATTGATGAATCAATTCAATACTTTAATAATTTATATCCATTTTATATGGTAAAAAATATGCATCAATTATTCTTACAAATAACTAAAGAAGGTGCCAGAGATTCTGGACAAGCTCTTGAAAATATGTCACTAGATATCGACGCCTTAGTTGAAGGAGTATATCGTGACCAAATGGATCGTAATAACTTCCATGCCAAATTTTTAAGATTCGGTTTAATTTTGTATTTCCTAGTTGTTGTTTTAAGATTCATGCTTGGTGAAGAAAACTACATTAAACTGCTTGATACATGGTATGTTCAACTTATACTTCATGCCATTGTTATTATAAACGCTTATTTCCTAATGACTGGAGAAAAGTATTATAACGAAGATGTGGGGGTAGAATAATGCAAATAGAAATAATTATAATAGCTATAATTGTATTTGGGATAATGACAATAACTGGTCAAATAAGTATTAATCAACTCATCAGTGATAATCAAATGCTTTTTATGAAATTAAAAGAAAAAGACTGGGATTTTCTAGTTCGTGCTAAATATGGTAATAATGTTAATCCCGATATACTTTTTAATAAAAGAATAAAGAATGGTCTTATAACAATGGCACTTGGATTTGCCATTATGATTAAAAGCTTGAATAGTGTTAAAATCTTAATTATTGTTGTGGCAGGTTACTATGTATTTAAAACAGGTTATAATGATATAAAAAAATATTATCAAAGACATATGGCAGATATTGATTCAATGTTACCACACTATCTAAAGAACCTAGAAATACTTATTCAACACTATACTGTACCAGTTGCAATAGGTAAATCAATGGCTGAAGCACCGGATATATTCCGCGAAGGACTTCAAGAAATGATTGATTCAATTAATGCCGGAGATGATTCAATTGATCCATACATGAATTTTGCTAGAAAATATCCAGTCAGAGATTCAATGCGTATGATGAGACTTTTATATCGTTTAAGTCTAGGTCGTCAAGAAAGAAAACAAGAACAAATCTTAACATTCTCAAAATCTATATCTAACTTACAACAAAAAGCTAGAGAAACAAGATATAAAAATCGTCTAGAAAAGATGGAAAATAAAACAATGAGTATGTTAATAACAACTGGTTTTGGTCTAATGATTTTATTAGTACTGGCGGTTGTGCAACTAATGGATATATAAAAAAACAAAAAGATATTAAAAATAATTGATATTTAACTGATTTTAAGTTATAATAATTATATAAAATAAAGGAGGATTAAAAAAAGATGAAAGAAGCTACAGGCGAATTAAATATGACTGTTGTTACAGTAGTTGCTATTGCAGCTGTTGGAGCATTCTTCTATTTCTTCATTTGGCCAGGTATTCAAGCAGGACTTGCAAGAAATACATGTAAAAATATCTGCCCAGAAGCATCTGTTAAAAGCGTCAACGTTAAAGAAGGTACATGTACTTGTGGAAACGATGAAGTAATTAACTTTAAAGACGTTCAAGACGGAGGAAGTACTCAAGGCGAAGGTAAATAATTAAGTCATTAATAAAGAGGTGAAAGAATGAAAGAGGCTACAGGAGAATTGAATATAACAGTTATTGTTGCAATATCAATTGGTATCTTGGCGGCCTTTTTTTTCGGTTTTTTATGGCCACTATTAAATAATAACTTTCACAGAACTGCTCAATGCAGAAATGCTATTTGTAATTGTAGTGAAGAAGCAAGACAAAGAGCAAGCACAAGCACCGGATCAGATTATATGTGTGAATGTAAAATGAGACAAAAACAAACGGGCGAAGAAGACGATACAAATAATTATTTTGGAACTGGTGATAATATTTTTTATTGCCCATTTAAAGGATAGGGGATGAATTATGAAAGAATCCATAAGTATGACAGCTATATTTCAAATAGTTATACTATTTATTTTACTTTTTACAGCAATTATGGCATTAACAATAAATAATTCAAATGCCTTTGGTGTAAAAGATGAAATAGTAAATATACTTGAATTAAATGGTGGTAAGTATTTAGATGATTCTAATGAAAATTTAAATGAAGAAATAGTAGATTTGCTTGCCAACACTTCATATAGAACAACTGGAAAATGTCCAGAAGATGAAGGATATATTGGTTTTGAAAGAAATGGAAGTAGAATAACATCAAATCAAGATGCAACAGTATGTATAAGAGAAGTTAGAGCCACTGAAGGAGTAGATAATTACTTAACAGGTGGGGATGTTTTAGGTAACACCGTTGCAACTGATGACTTTGTCTTAGGTAGTTACTATGAAGTAATAGTGTTCTTCCAAATGGATTTACCTATAATAAGACAAATATATAACTTCCAATCAAAAGCACAAACTAAGGTTATATACCAAGATTAAGGAGTAAAAATGAAAACAGTAAGTGAATCTACATGGTCATTTCAATTAATAATATTTTTTATTCTAATTTTTGCCTGTTTCTTAACTTTAATACTTAGTTATTCAAAAGCATATACAATTAAAAATAGAATGTTAACTATTATAGAAAAGTATGAAGGAGTAACTGATGAATCTGCTAAAATAATTAATAGTTTTGCTAAACAAAAAAGTTACAATACAACAAGTAAATGTCCAGAAGGATGGTATGGTGCAACAGACTTAGAAGGTGACATTGAATTGTCTGATGGAAGTGCAAAATATTATTATTGTTTTAATGAGCTTCGTGCTAAAACGGGAAAGATTTATTATGAAGTTCAAGTATTTTATCGTTTTAATTTACCCATCATCGGTGAAGTTGGAATGTATCGAATAAAAGGACAAACTAAGACTTTCGTGGGATCTTTAGATAGAAAATACAACTAGAAAGGAAATAAATTATGAATGTAATAATTTCAAATAAATATCAATCATTATTAGCAAGCCTAAATATTGATGTTATAAAAAGTATAAACGGAGAATTTTCAGTTGATGAATTAGTTCAACAATTTCAAAGTTTTTACTACAATAAAATGATTATTGATATAACTGCTATAAAAGGCTATGAAGATATAAATGTTATGCAAAGTTTATCAGTAAATTTTGATATGTCTAAAGTAATAATTTTATTAGATGATTCAGAAAAAGTAAACTCACCAATGTATATATCTCAACTTATTTCAATGGGTATTTATAATTTTACAAATGATGTAAACACAGTAAAATATTTAATTGATAATCCAAATCAATATAAAGATGTTGCAAATTACCACAACATAAGTGGATTTAAGAAACCAGCCTTAAATGAAAGAGCAGTAGATAATACCAAAGGTAAAATTGGTCAAAAGGTAATAGGTTTTAAAAATGTAACAGAACATGCCGGAGCAACAACTTTAGTATATTTACTTAAATTACATTTAGAAAAAAGTTATAAAGTTAAAGCTGTTGAAGTAGATAAAAATGATTTTGTGTACTTTAATGATTCATCGTTAGAAAGCATATCAAGTATTAATTTTAATGATTTTGTATCCCAAAATGCAAATTATGATGTTATTTTAGTAGATATTAATGATGCAGATATTGAAGATTACTGTCAAGATATGGTATACTTAATTGAACCGGGATTAATTAAATTAAATAAATTAATACGGAAAGATAATAGTATTTTTGAAAAGTTAAGAAATGATAAGATAGTTCTTAACAGAAGTGTACTAAATGAAAAAGATGTAATTGACTTCGAAAAAGAAAGTGGCAGTAAAGTATTTTATAACTTACCATGTCTAGATGATAAACTTGATGATCAAAGAGTTTTAAATGAATTTTTAACAGCTTTAGGATTCAGTAGAGTGGAAGGAAGTCATTCATCAGGTATATTTAGTATATTTAAATAGGGAGGTTTAAAATGGAATTTTGTTACAAAAGTGCAACAATATGGCAAATAGTTGGTAAAATAATATTTATAATTAAAATAATAGTACCAATATTAATTATTGTTCTAGCATCAATTGACTTAGGTAAAGCAACAATATCAAGTGATGATAAAGCTATATCAAAAGCAGGAAAAACACTACTACGAAGGATAGTAACTGGTATCATCATATTCTTTATTCCATTACTAATTAAAGTATTATTTAATATGGTAGCGGGTTTTAATGAAGATATAAAAAATGATTATGAAAATTGTGTTGTTTGTTTAACAGATCCTTATAATGAATGTGATACATCATATAAAGGTGAAATATTTACAAAGTAAATATCATAAAAGATTGACTTTACAGCTATTTTAGGGTAAAATAAATGTATACAAAGGGAGGAGTGTTATTTATGACTTTTTGTACTGATGCACGTGATATTTTCTATACTATAGGAATGTTCTTACTAGTATTTAAAATTGTGATTCCTATTTTATTAATTATATTTGGTATGGTTGATTTAGGAAAAGCAGTTATTGCCAGTGATGATAAAGCTGTATCAAAAGCAGCAAAATCATTATTAAATCGTGTAATCGCTGGTATATGTATCTTCTTCGTTCCACTAATCGTAAGTATTGTATTTAAGATGGTTGGTTCATTCGGAGAAGTTAAAGATCAATTTGATGTTTGTGCTAACTGTATTGCTAGTCCAACAACAAAATGTTAGTTAATTAAAGCTATTAAGGTAGTCAAAAAAGACTATCTTTTATTTTGGTACAAAATAAAAGATCCATTAGATATTTCTAATGATCTTTAGCAGTACAATGACATCTCATATAACATAATATACATTCTGGTATATATATTATGCATGAAAGGAGCAAGATGTCATCAATTAAATATTACCATAATTAATAAAAAAATACAATAAAAAAGATAGATTAGTTACAAATCTATCTTGAATTTAAGTTTAATAATTAAGCATTTCTATCTTCATAGATGCCTGTATATTCCCAACCAGCTAATGAAGTTTCTTTGCTCCATGTATATTTAGGAGTTCTATGTATCCATTTAACTTCTACTTTTTTATCTGATTTAGTGTATCCAGGATACTTACTAGCATTTGATTCAGTATCTCTTACACATGTATTCTTATCAGTATAAGTTACATTGAATTTTAATGGAACAAAGTAAACAGAACCTTTTTCACTTGAATATGGAACAACACCATTACCATTATAGAAATTAATAGTAACTCTAGTTCTATAAGTACCACCAGAAAGGTATGCATCTTGAACTGTGAACCCAAAATTATTTCTAGTTAATGCTGAAGCTCTAAATACTGTAGCATTTTTAGGAACAATATCCCACTTAAAGTCATTACCAGTTTGATATACATTATATTTATTATCAAGGTATGCTTGGTAATCAGTTAAATTATTACTGAAGTATGAAATACTGTTTCTTACGATAGATAAATCATTAACGTTATCAGGGATATTTAACATTTGTAATTCGTAATTGTATGAAGTACTCTTTGATGAAGAACCAACCCAACTAGTTGAGTAAATAGTTTTAGTATCTACTTTACAATAGTTATAAGTAACGGTTTCAGTAGATTTGTTTTCAGCATCTTTTTCATAAGAATATCCATCTGACCATTCACTCCATTTTCTATATTTATAATATCTTACTTTAGATGGAGTAGGAGTTGGATCTGGTGTAGGTGTAGGTTTAGTATCACTTCCACAATCAAAACAACAACTTCCACAACTTACATTAACGGTTACAGTAGTTTTAACAGTTACAGTAGATGTACTCTTTGTACTTGAACTAGCACTATTTGAAGAACTAGAACTAGAACTTGAACCAGTATTTCCTTTAGTAACAGTCTTGTTATTATCTGTTTTACCATTATTGTTTGTTGTAGTATCAATTACAACATCTGAGTTAGTAGCATTGTTTTTACAAGTATCACTACTTGAGCATATATCAGCACTTTCAATTGTAGTAACTATAAAGTCTGATTGCTTTCCACAAGTTAAACTAACCTTTAAAGCATAGTTACCATCAGCAGTTTTAGTAGCTTGAACATAACTTGAATTAGTATCACAAACTTTACCATCGTTAGTAAAATCAATTAATAACTTTTGGTTAATCATTTGAGCCAAAGTAAGTTTTTCAGTACCTCCAACTTTTTCAGGTAACTTAGATTTAGTGAAATATTCAAATGCAGCAGTTTTCATAGTACTGATATTTGTAATATAATCACTATTTGAGCTAGCTAATGTATTGCTACTTGAATTTTTACCAGTAACTTTAGTAAAAATTAATCCAGCAAGGAATACAATAACAGCTAGAATCACTAACTTAATAAGAAGTGATCCCCAATTTAAACTTAAATTTTTATTTCCTTCTTCGTACATAATTCGTACCCCCTTCGTTATGGAAAAAATATTCCTTTAAGTGCCTCATATTCTACCACAAATATATGATTTTGTCAAATATAATATTGCACATTTACGTAAAGAATAAAAATAGGTAAAAAATGAAAAAAATATAAAAAAGCCACAGAACATTTGACACAAATACATGTTTGTGATATAGTATTCGTGTATCGAAAAAAGATTTTGTGTTAAAATATAAAAAAGAGGTGTTAAAAATGGCAAATACAGATAAGATAATAATTAAAGGTGCAAGAGAAAATAACCTTAAAAATATTGATATTGAAATTCCCAAAAATAAGCTAGTTGTAATGACTGGGGTTTCGGGAAGTGGAAAAAGTAGTTTAGCATTTGATACAATCTATGCTGAAGGACAAAGAAGATATGTTGAAAGCTTGTCGGCATATGCAAGACAATTCATTGGGGTTAATGATAAACCAGATGTTGATTCAATCGAAGGGTTAAGTCCATCTATATCTATAGATCAAAAATCTACTAATAAAAATCCTCGTTCAACAGTTGGAACAATAACAGAAATATATGATTACTTAAGATTACTATTTGCAAGAATTGCTCATCCTTATTGTCCAACTCATCACATTCCAATAAAATCACAAAGTATTGAAGAAATGACAAATAAAGTCATGGAATATAAGAATAAAAATGTAACAATATTGGCTCCGGTTGTGCATGGAGAAAAAGGAACTCACAAAGATTTATTTGATGAACTAAGAAAAGAAGGATATTCTAAGGTCAGAGTAAATGGCAAGATTATGAGTCTAAATGAAGAAATAAATTTAGAAAAAAACATCAAAGACAATATAGATATAATAATGGATAAAATAACTGTTGATGATGAAGAATATGGAAGAATATTCGAAGCAATCGAAGCAAGTACAAAAAAAGCAGATGGTAAAGTAGTTTTACTTGTTGATGATGAAGAAATATTTATGAGTGAAAAATATGCATGTAAAATATGTAATTACTCAATACCTGAACTAGAACCAAGATTATTTTCATTTAATGCCCCGTATGGTGCATGTGAAGAATGTAAAGGTCTAGGTACAAAACTTCATATAAGCAAGGAATTACTAATACCAAATCCAGATAAATCAATTATTGAAGGAGCAATAACTGCTTTAAGTATGGATTCAAATACATACTTTACTCAAATCGAAGCAGTATGTAACAAATATGGTATTAACATGTATGAACCAGTAAAGAACATTCCTGAAGAAAAATTTAACTATATATTATATGGAACAAATGAAATATTAGAATATAATTATGTATCTAAAAATGGAAGTACAAGACATACATCAGGTCCATATGAAGGCGTAATACCAGCTCTAGAAAGAAGATATGTTGAAACAAAAAGTGGCTGGATTAGAGACTGGTTACAAGGATACATGGTAGAAACAGAATGTCCAGTTTGTAAAGGTAAAAGATTACAAAAATCTGTATTATCTATATATATTAATGATAAGAATATTTTTGATATGACTGATATGTCAATCGGAGATTTATTAGAATTTGTTAAAAAAATAAAATTAACAAATGAAGAAAAAGAAATAAGTAGTTTAATATTAAAAGAAATTATATCAAGATTAGAGTTTCTAAATAATGTTGGATTATCATATTTGACATTGACTCGTAGTGCAGGAACATTATCAGGGGGAGAAGCTCAACGTATAAGATTAGCAACTCAAATTGGATCAAAATTATCTGGAGTATTATATGTTTTAGATGAACCAAGTATTGGACTCCACCAAAAAGATAACGAAAGACTCATTAATTCTTTAAAAGAAATGAGAAATCTAGGAAACTCTTTAATAGTAGTAGAACACGATACTGACACAATGCTTGCAGCCGATTTTCTAGTTGATGTTGGTCCAGGTGCTGGTGAATATGGCGGACAAATTATGGCTGCAGGAACACCTGAAGAAGTAATGAAAAATCCAAATAGCTTAACTGGAAAATATTTAAGCGGAGAACTTCAAATTGAAGTGCCAAAGACAAGAAGAAAAGGAAACGGTAAGAAAATAAGTATCAAAGGTGCCAAAGAAAACAATTTAAAAAATGTAAATGTTGATATACCATTAAACAAACTAGTAGTTGTAACAGGTGTATCAGGTTCAGGAAAATCATCCTTAATAAATGAAGTCCTATACAAGAAGGTTGCAAATGAATTATACCGAAGCAAAGTAGTACCTGGTAAATGTAAAGAAATAGTAGGACTAGAAAACATTGATAAAGTTATTCAAATAACTCAAGATGCTATAGGTAGAACTCCAAGAAGTAATCCTGCAACATATGTAGGAGTATTTGATGATATTCGTGATATATTTGCGGAAACTAAAGAAGCAAAGATGCGTGGTTATGACAAAGGTCGTTTCTCATTTAATGTTAAAGGTGGAAGATGTGAAAACTGTTGGGGTGATGGCGTTAAGAAAATTGAAATGCATTTCTTAGCAGATGTATACGTTCCATGTGATGTATGTAAAGGAAGAAGATATAATAGAGAAACTCTAGAAATAAAATATAAGGGTAAAAACATTAGTGAAGTTTTAGACATGAGAGTAAATGAAGCTCTAGAATTCTTCCAAAACGTACCCAAAATATACAATAAATTAAAAGTTATGATGGATGTAGGTCTTTCATATATTAAATTAGGTCAATCAGCACCAACATTGTCAGGTGGTGAAGCAGGTCGTGTAAAACTTGCAAAAGAACTACAAAAAAAAGCAACCGGAAAATCTCTATTTATATTGGATGAACCCACAACAGGTCTTCATTCCGATGATATAAAAAAATTATTAGTAATATTAAATCGTATCGTTGATAATGGTGATACAGTAATTGTTATTGAACACAATCTAGATGTTATAAAAGTAGCAGATTATATAATTGACTTAGGTCCAGATGGTGGAAAAAATGGTGGAAAAGTAATTGCCCTAGGTACACCGGAAGAAGTTGCTAAAAATAAAAAATCTTATACTGGAGAATTCTTGGCAAAAATACTAAAATAATGTTATAATATTTTAGGAGAGTGAAACATGAATAGATATATTTTTACAATAGGTAATTTTAAAGTTGAATGGTACTCAGTACTTATCATCATCGGGGTTATGATTGGTTTAACAATGGTTATGAAAGAAGCAAAAAGATATAAATACCCAACAGAATTTGTATTTAACATGTGTTTTTGGGCAATAATTGCCGGAATCATCGGAGCAAGAATTTATTATGTGCTATTTAATTTAAATTTATATGATAGCTTCTGGGATGTATTTAAAATCTGGGAAGGCGGACTTGCAATTCATGGTGGATTAATTGCTGGATTAATTGTCATAATATTGTATTGCAAAAAATATAATGCCAGAGCAATCAGATTTATTGACTTTTTAGTTCCAGCATTATTACTAGCTCAAGCAATAGGTAGATGGGGTAACTTCTTTAATAGTGAAGCTCATGGTGCAGCAACGACACTTGAACATTTACAAAGCCTACACATACCAAGCTTTATTATTGAGGGAATGAATATCGGTGGAATATATTACACACCAACATTCCTATATGAATCTATATGGTGCTTTATTGGTTTTATAATAATTCTAATAGCACGTCGCCTAAAATATACAAAAGTTGGTCAACCATTTGCATTATATTTAATGTGGTATGGACTAGGTAGGTTCATAATTGAAAGTATGAGAACAGATTCTCTTATGCTCGGCGGATTTAAAATGGCTCAAATAACTTCCGTATTAATGATACTAGTTGGGTTAATAATAATAATGATAACAGGAAGAAAAGGAAAATTCGAAGATTTATATAATCAAGATGAAAATGAAGTAATAAGATTTTAATGAGGTGATGTTATGTATGACATTATAATAATAGGAATGGGTATCAGTGGGATAACCGCGGGTATCTATGCAAAGCGAAGTAATAAAAAAATTCTTTTGATTGACAAAGGTACGGTTGGAGGTTTACTAAACAACATAGATAAGGTTAGTAATTATCCGGGATTAATAAATATTGAAGGACCAGAATTTGCAGCAATACTTGAAAGTCAAATCAAAGAGTTAAATATTCCATTTACTTTCGAAGAAGTTAAATCACTTGATTTAGATAGCAAAGTAAAAAAAGTAATAACAGATAAAAATATCTATGAAGCAAAGAAAGTTATTTTGGCAATGGGAAGAAAACCAAAATTTTTAGGTCTTGATAATGAAAAAGATTTACTTGGCAAAGGCTTATCAACATGTGCAATGTGTGATGCATTCTTTTATAAAGATAAAGATATAGCAGTAGTAGGTACTGGTAATAGTGCTCTGGAAGAATCATTGTATTTGTCAAATATTGTAAATCACATTTATTTAATAAATCGAAGGGATGGTTTTCGCGGAGAAGCTTCTTTGGTTGAACAAGTTAAAAATAATAGTAAAATTGAAATAATTTATAATAGTAATATAAAGAAAGTAAATACTAAAGATGAAAAAATTTCATCAATAACTTTAGATAATGGAACTTCGATTGATGTAACTGGTGTATTCATTTATGTGGGATATAAACCTGCAACAGAATTTGTACCAAATATAATACTTGATGATGAAGGATATGTTAAAGTAAACGAAAAGTTAGAAACCAAAATAAATGGTGTGTATGCAACAGGAGATGTTATTAAAAAAGATACATATCAACTTATAACTGCGGCTTCTGATGGAGCCAGAGTTATTACAAATATGAAACAGGATTAAAATCTTGTTTTTTTTATATGTGTTATGATAAAATATTTATGAAGGAGATCACTATGAAGAAAGAACCATTTTTAACATTTTTAGGTTTATTAATTATTCTATCGCTTTGTTTACTTGGATTAAAAGTATATGAAGATTATACTGCCAAAGATATCAAAGTAATCTTACCAGTTCAAGAGTATTCTTTAAATAGTGATGGCTATGAAAAAATAAATGAAGTAGTAACTAATGAATACATTTATATCTTATATCGTAGTGGTAACTCTTATCTTTTAAGAGAGTTAAACACACAAAACTCAAATGATAAAGAGTATAAAAATACAATTGATGCTAGTTGTAAACTTCAAAATGAAAGTTCAATTCCTTATATAGTGTGTAAAGATAAGTCAAGTATAAAAACCTATGACATATATTTTAATTTTATTAATGAAACAAACACTAATAGTGAATATGATTATGCTCTAAACTATAATATATATCAAAGCAATAATACCGAGTATCCGGTTGTTTTGACATCTTCTTGTAAAGAGACTTGTTATATTGTAAGAAAAAATGAGTTATTAAATAAAATAAGCTTATATGAAGATAGTGATTTATTAGAAATTAATGTAAAAAAATATAAACAATATGAAAGTGGAATAATAACTTATACCAATAACAAAATTAAAGTATATAATATAAAAAATAATGATTATAAAGAATTTTCATCTCCGAAGGATGACATTGAAAGTAGATTAATAATGGTTAGTAATAATTATAATTTATATATATTAAATAATAAAGAAATAAGTGTATACAATCTATATAATAAGAGTAACATTAAAAATATTGACTTATTTAAAATAAAAGAAAAAATAAATAATATGTATATAATACTTACAAATCTATATCTACTAACAGATAATTATATATACATATATGATTTATCAAGTATTGAAAAAATAGATAATGATACCAAAAGTAGTTATGAAAATATACTAATTAATAATAAAATAAAATATTTAGAAAATAACTACAATGTAACTATTAGTTTTGATGTAGATAGTGGACTTCATGGAGATTATGAAATAAGCAAAATAACAAACTATAATGATATAGTAAATGCCTTAAGTTATGTGGAAGATTATTTTTTAATGTTTAATAAAGAATTTTTTACAAGATTTTATGAAATGAATATGAATGGTCTAAAGATATTTTTAGCAAATGACATAAAGGGAAGTAAAGATGGATATAACTTAACAGATGTCGTAGGTTTATCATATCAAAAAAATAATACATATATTATTGTTGTCAAAGCAAATAATAGCTTACTTAAAACACTTGTACATGAAACAATGCATACGATAGATAATTATTTAATACTAAATGGTTATACATATGATACATGGAATTCTCTAAATAACTATGGTTTTACATATTCACACAAATACTATATAAATGAAACATTTACCGATACATTAAGTAATTACGAAAATAATGAAGATGTATACTTCGTAGATGCTTATGGAAGAAGTAGTGAAAAAGAAGATAGAGCAAGAATATTTGAACAAATTTGTCTAGGCAAAGATTTAAGTGAATATCCAAATCTTTATAATAAGGAAAAATATTTAAAAAATGAAATAGTTACGTATTTTCCAGAAATAAGTTATATCAAAAATTTTCAAAATAATTAAAAAAGTTAGCAAATTATAAAAAATTGCTTGACTTTTAATATATACTTAGTCTATATTATAGGTGGAGGGATATATATGGGATACAAAGTACAAAAATGGGGTAATTCCAATGGAATAAGAATACCAAAAGTTTTTTTAGAAGCTTTAAATCTTAAATCAGGAGATTCAGTAAGTATGGTAAGAGAGGAGGACAAAATAATAATCAAAAAGATTGCAAGACCAAGAGTTTCATTAAAACAAAGAATCAAAGATTATGAAGGTCCTAATGAGTGTGAAGACTTTACTTGGGACGAAGCAAAGGGGAAAGAGTTATGGTAAATTACATACCGCAAGAAAGAGATATAGTATACATTAATTTTAGTCCAATTAAAGGACATGAACAAAAGGGAGTAAGACCAGCATTGGTACTTAGTAACAGGTTATTTAATCAGTTCACAAATATGGTAGTGTTATGTCCCATAAGCACAAATAACAAGACATTTCCAACCCATTATCAATTCAAAAGTTTGAAAAAAATAAATGGTTCAGCATTATGTGAACATCTAAGAAGTGTTGATTTTAAAGAAAGACACATCGATTTTATAGAAAAATGTAGTAAAGAAGATTACGACGAAGTCATTGAACTAGTTAAATGTTTCTTTGATGGTAATTAAGAAGGAGAATTAATATGAAAGTAAGAACACGTTATGCACCAAGTCCAACTGGATACATGCATATAGGAAATTTAAGAACAGCAATATTTGAATATTTATTAGCAAAAAAATATAACGGAGATTTTATTTTAAGAATCGAAGATACTGATCAAGAACGTCAAGTAGAAGGTGCTATTGACTTTATTTACAATACCCTAGACATTTGTGGTTTCAAAATAGATGAAGGACCAAACAATGAAAAGGGATACGGACCATATATCCAAAGCCAAAGAAAAGATATTTATAAAAAATACGCTTTAAAACTTGTTGAAATGGGCAAGGCTTATTATTGTTTTTGTAGTGAAGAAGAACTTGCTAACATGCGTGCAAGAGCAGATGAACGTAAGAAACCATTCTTATATGATGGAAGATGCTCTCGATTAAGCAAAGAAAAAATTGAAGAAAATTTAAAAAATGGTGTTCCATATGTTATCAGACAAAAAATGCCTAAGACTGGAGAAACACTAGTTGAAGATGTTATTTATGGAAAAATCAAAATAGACAATAGCATCTTAGATGACCAAATTTTATTAAAAAGCGATGGATTTCCAACATATAACTTTGCTAACGTAATTGATGACCATTTAATGGAAATCACTCATGTTATACGTGGTAAAGAATATTTAGACCAAACAGCAAAATATAATTTATTATACGAAGCATTCGGCTGGGAAAAACCAACATACATCCATGTAGCAATGGTTCTAGGTGAAGATGGTAATAAACTATCAAAACGTAATGGTGATGCATCATTCATGGACTTATACAACCAAGGATATTTACCAAGTGCAGTTGTAAACTATCTTGTGTTACTTGGATGGAGTCCTGAAAATAATCAAGAAATATTTACAATGGAAGAATTAATTGAAAATTTCAATGAAAAGAGAATAAGTAAATCATCAAGTCAATATGATGTAAAGAAACTACAATGGTTCAATCATCATTATATTAATAATATGAATGATGAAGATTACCTAAATTGGATTAAAAAATATTTCACAAATGATTGTACTGGAAAAAGTGAAGAATGGATAAATAGGCTTCTTCTTATCTACAAGAGTCATTTAAATTATGGAAATGAAATCAATGAATTAACAAAGAAATTCTTTGATACAAGCTTTGAAATTGAACAAGATGCCAAAGAATTTATGGATAGTGATCCACAAACAAAAGAAGTAGTTAAAGTTTTCAAAGAATGCATTGAAAATACAACAGAATGGACAGTTGATGTCCTTGCAAATGTAATAAATGAAGTAAAAGAAAAAGCTGGTGTAAAAGGAAAAATGTTATACATGCCAATAAGAATTGCTGCAAGTGGAATCATGCATGGACCAGAACTTGCGGATACATTATACTTAATTGGTAAAGATGAAATATTAAGAAGGGTTAAATAGTGAAGTTTAGAATAGGATGGCTAGTAGTACTAGGATTATTTATAGCTGTAGGAATTTATGTTTACAATTTTTTCTATGGCGGATACAAAGTATATAGTTATTTCGACCGTGACTTTACACTAAAAGTTGGTGACTATGCTAAAGTAAATGATGAAGTATATGTAAAGTTAGAAAAAATAACTGACAACAGATGTAAAGAAGAAACCTGTGAAAGAGAAGGACAACAAGTAGCTCAAGTAATGGTTATAAATGATCATAGAATAAGAAGATTAGAACTTGGAACATTAGCGGAATATAAGCAAAAGATCAAAAAAACAGATTATACAATAATATTAAAAGAAATAAATGAAAAAAATGAAGCAACATTTATGTTAACAACAAACGAAGATATCAATTACTAAGGAGGAAAATCATGAAAATATATAACACTCTTACAAGAAAAATCGAAGAGTTTAAACCAGTTGAAGACGGAAAAGTTAAGATGTATACATGTGGACCAACTGTATATCATTATGCTCACATTGGTAATATGAGAAATTATATCGGACATGACATTTTAGAAAAAACATTAAAGTATCTCGGTTACGATGTAAAAAGGGCTATGAACATAACAGATGTAGGTCACTTAACTAGTGATTCAGATTCTGGTGATGACAAAATGGTAGCAAGTGCTAAAAAAGAACATAAAACAGTCATGGATATTGCTAGATTTTACACAGACGCATTTTTTCATGATTTTGAGCTTCTTAACAATAGAATTCCAGATATCGTAAGCCCCGCAACTGCAAATATTGATGAATACATAAAAATTATAAGTACTCTTCTAGAAAAAGGATATGCATACGAAGCTGGTGGAAATATCTATTTTGATACAACAAAACTTGATGATTATTACAAACTAACAAATCATAAAGCTGATGAAATGGTTGTAGGTGTACGCGAAGGTGTCGAAGAAGATAATTCAAAGAAAAATCAAAATGACTTTGTTTTGTGGTTTACAAAATCAAAGTTTGAAGATCAAGAACTAAAATGGGAAAGCCCATGGGGATATGGTTATCCAGGATGGCATATAGAATGTAGCGGAATAAGCATCAAATATCTAGGTGAATATTTAGATATTCATGGTGGTGGAGTAGACAACATCTTCCCACATCACACTAATGAAATTGCCCAAAGTGAAGCTTATCTTGGTCACAAATGGTGTAACTATTGGTTCCATAACGAACACTTAAATGATGAAAGTGGAAAAATGAGTAAAAGCCATGGTGCGATTCTAACAGTAAGTCTTTTAAAAGAAAAAGGTTACAATCCATTAAGTTTTAGATATATGTGCTTATTAAGTCATTATCGCCGTCAATTAACTTTTTCATATGATTCACTAGATGGAGCAGAAAATGCTTACAAAAAATTAAAAAATAAAACTCTAGCATTAAAATTTGAAAATGATATTAATGAAGATGAATTCAATCATTGGAAAAAGTTATTCACAGATTGCCTTGAAGATGATTTAAATACTGCAAATGCAATCACAGTTCTTCATGACTTATTAAAAAGTGATGTATCAATGGGAACAAAATATAAACTAATTCACAGCTTTGATGAAGTCTTAAGTTTAGACTTGTTAAAACAAGAAAAGATAAACCTTCCAAATGAAGAAGAAATACTAGCAAAAATAAATTTAAGAAACGAAGCAAAGAAAAATAAAGACTTTGAAACTGCAGATAAAATCAGAGAAGAATTACTAAAACAAGGAATAGTTTTAAAAGATACCCGTGAAGGTACAATATACGAGGCTAAATAATGAAGAAAATTTATATTTTCTTTATAAGCCTCTTTTTTCTCTATCCGATAAAAGTAGAAGCCACAGACTTTGATATAAATGCCAAAAACGCAATACTTTATAATGTTAGTGATAACGAAATATTATATGAAAAATCTGCAGATGAAAAGGTAAGTATTGCAAGTCTAACAAAAATAATGACCTCAATCGTAGCCATTGAAAAAATTGATGACCTAAATGAATATATTACAATAACTTCAAAAGATTTTGAAGGAACAAATGGTTATTCAAAGGCAGGATTTAAAATAAATGATAAAGTAACATACTTAGATTTATTATATGGAATAATTCTCCCAAGTGGTGCAGATGCTGTTAATGCAGTTGTAAACAACACATATGGTTATGATGAATTCATTAATAAAATGAATGAACTTGCTAAAAAACTAAATCTAACAAGTACTTCATTTTCAAATCCAATAGGTAAAGATAGCCTCACAAATTATTCAACAGCTAAAGACTTAAGCATTTTATTAAAATATGCTCTAAAAAATGAAACATTCAAAACTATCTTTACAACCAAAAGATATACTACAACAAATAATATTGAACTAAAAAGCACAATTTTAAGATATGCAAATAATAAAATGGATGTAAACAAAATCGCCGGAGCAAAAAGTGGATTCACAAAAGATGCCGGAAGATGTTTAGCATCTCTATATTACAAAGATAATCCATCTCTAATATTTATTGACATTAATTCAAGCCAAGATACATCATCAAGTGCTATAAATGATACTTTAATAGTTTATAATTATTATGAACAAAACTACAGCATGCAATCTATAATAAATGATGATACTAAAATAACTACAATTCCAATAAATTTAAGTAATGAAAAAACATATGAAATCACTGGTAGTGAAGATATTACCAAATATTTAAAAAATGATTCAAACATAACCTACAAATATAATGGTGTAAAAGAAATAAAATTTAATACCGAAAAAGGAACAAAACTCGGAACAGTATCAATATATAACAAAGATAAACTTTTAACAACCCAAGATGTATATCTTGAAAGTAATATAAAGTATTATCCAATAAAAAATATTGCAATTATATTAATTACATTATTAGTATTAGTTTTCATACTAATTAAAAAGAGGGTGAAAAAATGATAAACCATATTGCTATAATAGTGGATGGCAACGGAAGATGGGCAGAAGAAAGAAATCTAAAAAGAAGCGAAGGTCATAAACATGGTGCACAAGCTTTAGAAAAAATAATCCTTTATGCCAACAAACACAAACTTACAAATTATTTAAGTTTATATGTCTTTTCAACAGAAAACTTCAAAAGGAGTCCTGAAGAAGTAAATTATCTTATGGATTTATTTATAAAATGGTTTAATAAGGCAAAAGATAATTATAAAAAAGAAAATATCAAAGTATTATTTTCTAAAGATGATTCCCTATTAAATCCAGATATTATAAAAAAAATAAATGAACTTGAAATTGCAACTAAAAATAACACAGGTTTAACGGTAAACTTCTGTTTATCATACGGAGGTAGAAACGAAATAATTAACGCCACAAAAAAAATTGCAAAAAAGGTTAAAGAAAACATCATATCAATTGATGATATCTCCGAGGAATTATTTCAAAAAAATTTATATCAACAATTACCAGATATCGATTTATTAATTAGAACCAGCGGAGAACAAAGAATAAGCAATTTCATGTTATGGCAATTATCATATGCAGAATTTCTATTCGTAGATACATACTTTCCTGATTTTACTCCAAATGACTTAGAAAAATCAATTGATGAATACCAAAAAAGAGATCGACGTTTCGGTCAAATAAAAAAAGGCTAACCAAAGCCTTTTTAAAATGGCATAAATTTTAAAGCTAAATACATACCAAATGCAACAGCACTACTTATAATAAGTATTATTCTAGTAAATCCTGCCATACCAAATTTTTGTTTATCTTCTAAACTCTTCAAATATTCTTCGTTTTCTTTAAATTTACCATAGTTCGGATTAGTTCTTGTTAAAGAAAGACCTTGAGAAAGACTATTACTATTAACATTTTCCATTTCATTTCTATAAGAATTTGCAAGCATTGATAAAGCATCATGTTCATCATTTGATTTAATATCTTTAACACTATCTATTATTTTCTTTCCTTCAAGCATTGTCTTAATATAATTATTTATATTTTCATCACTTGCCATAAGTCCATCAAACAAATCCTTATTATTTAAATATAAATTATATCTAGTAATAAATCTTTTTATATAATTTTTAATAAAAACAGCTTCTTCATCAGTAATAATTAATTTAGATAACAAATTATTTAACAAACCATTTTCATCAGTATTATAATAAAAGCCATTCTTTAAATAAGTAAATATATCATCCGGACTCATTGAGAAAAGAGTGGGATTAATTCTACTTAACATATATCCATTTAATCTTATATAATTTCCTTCATAAACTAATGCATCCATTCCTTGATCATATTTAAAATCAGCTAAATTCGGATAGCTTTTTTGAAAATTTGCTAACACTTCATTTAAATTAACTACTTGATTATTCATATTATCACACTACCTATCATAATAATAATACCAAAAATTTACCCAAATAGCAACATCAACTATGCCAATTTTAAAAAATCCCCCCCATTTTTGCAAAAAGAAGCCTAAAAATGACAGAGATATGCAAAAAAAGCCTCAAAAAAAGAAAAATTTGCGATTTGCCTTATTTTACCTAATTTGCTAAAGTAGTTTTGCGAAAGGAGGAAAGTTCATGAATCACGTAATATTAGTTGGAAGACTTGCAACTGATCCCATTTTAGAAGAAACTTCAACGGGTAAAAAAAGAACATGTGTAAATTTAGCAATTCCACGTAGTTATCGAAATGCTGATGGAGTATATGAAACTGATTTTATTCGTATTGTTCTTTGGAATGGCATGGCATCCAATACAAAAGAGTATTGCCATCAAGGTGATATGATTGGTATCAAAGGCAGAATTCAAAATCGTTCATATGAAGTTGAACCAGAAAACAAAGAAGAAAAACCAATCACAAAATATATCACCGAAGTAATCGCAGAAAAAGTCTCATTCATCTCATCAAAAACAAGCATTCCCGATGATGAAGACAGCAACCCATTAGAAACAAATATCATAAATTGTTATTAAATAACAGAAAATATTTACATGTGGTAAAATATTTACAAAAAGGCACCAACTTTGGTATACTAAGTCTGAAAAGAGATGAGGTGTAATCATGCTAAGAGGTAATAGGCTTAAAGAATGTCGTATAAAAAAAGGCTTAACTCAAGATGAATTGGGATCATTAGTTGGTGTTGGAAAATCAGCAATTTGCTGTTATGAAAAAGAAACACGTAATCCAAGTTTAGAAACAATCCTAGAATTTATGACAATTCTTGGTGTATCATCTGACTATCTTCTTGGAGCAGATACTTTAGTAAAAACAACCGCAAACAAAAGAATTGAATATCACACAATGACAAAAGAAGAAGTTCAATTCATCAACGAATTACGTAAAGATAAGGTTGTTTATGAAATTCTATTTGCTGATCCAAAAAGAGGTTCAGAATTAGTAAAAAAACATTTTGGATAACATAAAGAAGGTGTTTCTAACATCTTCTTTTCTATTTTTCATATACTTAACTAGGTGACCATATGAAAAAAATTCAAATTATATCAATATCAATAATAACATTATTCAGTTTTTTTTACACTGAAAAAATATCAAAATTAACCTTAGAAAAAAATGAAATATATCAAGAAATAACGCAGCACTCTAGTGAATATGAAGAAAAATACGTAAACGCAATAATTGATGATGATAAAATAATCCCTGGACTAAATGGAAGGGTAGTAAATATAAAAAATAGCTTTTACAACATGATTGATTTAAATACTTTTAATTCTTACTACTTACTTTATGATGTTACTTATCCTGAAGTATCACTTGAAAAAAACAAAGATAAAATTGTATCCCAAGGAAACCCTCAAAAAAATGCAGTGAGCTTCATCACAAACAGTAACAACAAAGTAACAAAATATTTTAAAGAGAATAATTTACCAATAAGTATCTTAACAAAACTAGATACATTTAATAAATCAAGTAATTTTGAACAAGTTAATAATGAAACAAAAAATTTTAATAAATTAGAAAGTCTAATTAACAAATATAGTAAGAATACAAACATCTGCTATATAAATGATAATAATAAAGAAATATGTAAAAATCATAAAAAATATCTTGTAAGAACTAATAAAGTACTAAACAATCAAACATTTTTAGAAATGAAAAACAACATAGCAAGTGGTGACATATACTACATTGACAATACTATTGATACCAAAAATATTCGCATATTTATCAACAGCATTCTTTATAAAGATTTGGATATAATATCCCTAAGTAACATGCTCAGTGAAGAAAAGAATTGATTTAATGTAAGTTTTTTGGTATAATTTATTTACCGAAGAACTTATTTTTTAAAAAATGAAGGTGATATTATATGAGTAAAATAAAGATTTTTGGTTTGGGTGGACTTTCCGAAAGTGGAAAGAACTCCTATGTAATAGAAGTAGATGATGATATTTATGTTTTTGATGCTGGAATAAAATTTGCCAGTGGCAATCTTCTAGGAATCGATTACATAATGCCTGATTTTACATATCTAGTAAAAAATAGAAAAAGAATTAAAGGCTTATTTATAACCCATGGACACAGAGAAAACATGGGGGCAGTGGCAGATCTTTTGAAGGACATACCAGAACTAAAGGTATATGCAACAAAATTCACAAAGTTTGAATTAATGGAAGACGGGGTAAATGAACAAAACATCGTTTTGATCAAACCTCACAGAAAAATCAATTTTGGAAACATATCAATTTTTCCAATCGCCGTATCTCATTCATGCCCAGATTCAGTAATGTACGTAATAAATACAAAAGATGGAGCAATTTGTTATACTGGTGACTTTATAATAGATCCAACAATGCAAGGAGCTTATGACATGGACTTAGGAAAAATTGCATATGTAGGTAAACAAGGTGTATTATGTCTATTATGTGAATCATCATTCGCTGAAAAAAATGGACACACATCTCCAAACCACAGATTAGTTGGTTTCTTTGAAGATGTCATAAAACATCATGACAAGAGAATTATATTCTCAGTTCTACCAACCCATCTATATACAATCGCCGAAATATTCGATGCCGCAGCAAATTCTCATCGTAAGATTGTCCTTATGGGTAAAAGACTTCAAAATGTTGTGAACTTTTCAAACAAAGAAGGATACCTAAAATTTAATCCAGAAATTCTTGGTGATTTGTCAAATATCAATGACGAAAATGCAATACTTTTAGTCATGGATGACAGAACAACACCATATGCAAATATGAATAAAATTTTAAATGGATATGACAAGTTTGTAACATTAAAACCAACTGACACAATAGTATTTGCTGAACCAAGATATGACAGCACTGAAAAAGTATTAGTTAAACTTCAAAATGAATTAGCAAAATTCGGTTGTGATATCGAAACCGTAGCAAAAGACAAAGAAATATTACACCATGCATCTCGCGAAGATCTAATGTTAATGATAAAACTTATCAATCCAAAATACTACATGCCAGTAAAGGGTGAATATCGTTACATGGTAAACAATGCAAATCTAGCAAGTAATCTAGGAATTCCAGATTCAAATATTTTATTAAAACAAAATGGAGATGTTGTAACATTTGATCAAGGAAAACTTGTGGATAATTTTGCCAGAGTAAAAGTTAATGATGTTTTAATTGATGGAACAAGCAATGATGATATCGGTGACTTAGTAATCAAGGATAGAGAAATGCTTTCAGAAAATGGAATAGTATTAATCAGTGCAACTGTTGATAAAAATGACAAAGTTTTAATAGTAGGTCCAGAAGTAACAACTCGTGGATTCATCTATGTCAAAGATTCAGCAGACATGATCAAAGAAATAAAGGTAATCTGCGAATCAATAATAAATAGAAATATAACTCCAAAATATATTGATTTCAATCAAATAAAAATAGAAATTCGTGAAGAATTAAGTAAATATCTATATGAACAAACCGAGTGTAAACCAATGATCATCGCTGTTGTTCAAGAAGTATAATTTTAAAAAAATCACTCATACTATAAATGGGTGATTTTTAAATGGATGATATAAAAGCATTATACGAAATGTATAAAATAGTAACAATGGGTATTATTGGTATTGATGAGGTAAAGGGCCACATCGAAGATAAAACATTAACAAAAACAATGTCTGATGCTAGAAAAAAATATATGGTAAACAAAATGGACATAACAAATATGCTAAAAGATATAAACGAAGAACCTGAAGAGATAAACATAATAATAAAGATGTTTAATGAAATTTATACAGGAATCGAACTTATCAAATGTGATGATGCAAAAATAGCAAAAATGCTAACTGAAGGAACCAACAAAGGTATCATCAAAGTTGAAGAAATTCTAAATTCAAATGTAAATGAAAAAGTTAAAACTGAAGCAGAAGAACTTCTTGACTTACTTGAGTTTCAAATCAAATCATGGAAATCGTACTTATAAGAAAAAAAGCCGCAAGGCTTTTTTCTTTTAAACATCATTTACATTTTTTCTAATTCTTTCAAGTTTACTCGGTAACGCTCCAACCATAATATCATCATTTATGTCGTTAACAACATCTTGTTCCAACAATTGATAATAAACATAATTAGTATTAATAATTCTTCTTTTAATATTTCCAAGTATTCCATTATATGAACTACTAAATTGTATAGAACCATAAGTCACTTCAAAGAAGTAAGTATTACCATCCATTACATTAGTAATAGTATCAATCTTAACATTATTTAATACTCTCATCATCAAAAGTATATCGCTAACATCAAGATTCTTATTAATAACATCAATCATTAAATTAAATACAACTGGATTTTCCATATCACCAAGTATCTTTGCAATCTCTAAATAATATCTATAATCTTTTCTCAAGCTTATCAAACTAAGTTTTTCTGTCAAATATTTTCTAACTTGATAACCATTATTCTTACAATTACTTATAACACTTGCAGCTTCAACAGTAATTTCTTCATCATCAATATTAAATTCTTCAAAAAACTTAATTAAATTCGGATACCCAAAAAAATTCCTATTCCTTGCAATGATGCAAGCTTCTCTAAGTCTATCTTGAATATTTTTACCCTTATTACTTACCTCAGTACTCTTAAAATACTTTGTTAAATAATATGAACTATTCAAATCAACTGCATTATTAATTAAAAAGTTCGCATATGTATAATTAGTTCTTTCGTTAATTAAATTTATATCACTTAAAATATCAAAAATATTTTCATACATAAAAACTTTATCATCAGGAATATCCATAAAATATTTAATATAATCAGATATCAAAACCTCACAAGTTAAACCCTTGCTAGCCAAGAAGTCTAAAATATAATCTCTTTTTTTATCTTTAGTATTCATTAACTCCATCAAAGCTTCACAAGCACATCCATCATCAAGATTATTTTTAAGTACTAGAACACCATTTTTAAAATTACTATCTAAACTAATTAACATTTCAAGTAATCTTTCATTTCTTTTTAATAAATCGCTTACTAAATCTTCATCCAGTCTATTATTTTCAATCATTTTAATTAATTTAATAACCAAATCTTTTTTCATTCTTAACCTCCTTAAAAAATATTATATATTAACAACTCACTAAAGTCAACAAAATTAACCAAAATAATATTTAAATTTAAATAATGTTATGGTATACTTAGGTAGAGGTGATGACAATGCAAATAATATGTAAATATTTCTTGTATTTTATGATATATTCTTTCCTAGGATGGTTCATGGAAGTTTGTGTATCTTTATGGAATAAACATAAATTTATAAACCGTGGATTTCTAATAGGTCCATATTGTCCAATCTATGGCTGGGGTTGCCTTGCAATAATCATAATCGTAGGTCAAAATACAAGTGACATTCTAAGTGTATTTCTAAAATCAATTCTAATTTGTTCATTACTAGAATATTTCACAAGTTATTTCATGGAAAAAATATATAATGTAAGATGGTGGGACTACTCAAACAAAAAATTCAACATCAACGGAAGAATTTGTCTTGAAACAATGATACCATTCGGACTTCTAGCATCTTTAATTATATATGTATTACATCCCGCAGTAATAAAACTAGTAAATTTATTATCGCCAGAATCTGTAGTAATAATTGCAAGTATTCTATTTGTCATTTATATCATAGATAATATCGTATCAACATACATATTATTCAAAATAAAAGGTAAAATAAAAAGTGAAAGAAAAGATAACACTGAAAAAATTAAACAATACATTGAAAAATGGTTCCAAGATAACACAGTGTTATACCGTCGTATAAAAAATGCCTTTCCAAAATTCCAAGTATTTATAAAAGAATTAGAAAAATATAAAATTGTAAAGGACAAAGAAGAAAAATAAATCGGGGTAAAATTATGAAAGAAAACAAATACTTAACAGAACAAAATATTAAAATAATCTACACAAGATTAAAAACAGAAACAAACACTACTTTACTACCAATACTAGGTAGAAATTTAGAATTTGGTCTCGGTGAAATATGTCTTTTTGAAAAAGATAATCTATTTGTATTTTACATCATGAACAAAACAAACAAAGAATGCATCAAGCTTTTTGATAATATTAATGATGCTATTAACTTTTTAGTAAATGTTTATGATTATTACAAATTCACTGATAACCTCGACGAGATGAAAAATATATTTTATGAAGTATTAAATTTAGATAAAGAGTTAACAAAAACAAGATAGGTAAAGAAAATTCTTTACTTATTTTTAAATTTAAAGTATATTGTTATTAATCTCAAAATGTGTTAAGATAAACAGATGGAGGAAAAAACTATGTCCACTAATTTAAATGATTTAATATCAAATACCAATGTAAGACAATTTATTTTTACAACAGACCTTATCAAAGGTACAAATTATGATAAAGAAAAAGTAGACTTCGAAGGAAAAAAAATCTTAGAAAAAGATTCAAAAACAATAACATGTTACCATTTCGAAGTTGATTCCGAATCAAAACCAACATACTATGATGTTTATATCTATATTAAAAGTAACAATGAAATCGCCAAAACCCTATGTGATTGCAAACAATATCGCAGCACCAATAGTTGTAAACACATCGCAGCATCATTAATTAAATACTATGATGAAATGTTTGAGTCTATAGAAAATTTAAAAACCAATATTTCCAACGACATTTTAAAACAATTTGTGCCTCAAGAACAAAACACAATCAAAAAAGAGTTAAAACTAACATTATCTTTAGAGTTCAAAGAAAAAGATAACTACTTTTATTACAACAGCACTTACATAGACCAATCTATAAAACTAACCATAGGTTTAGATAAAGAATACACATTAAAACCCCATGTCTCTTTATTCAAAGAAGCCTATGAAAATGGTTATGGTGAAGTATACTTTGGTAAAAACTTTACATACGATGCATCAAAACATTTTTTCAACGAAAATGACAAAAAAATAATTGATGCATATCTAAGATACTATGATTATGATGAATATATAATGAGAAATCATACTAAAGAATTTTTAAAAGAAATCAAAGACACAACATTCATTGTTAATAACTACAAAATAAATGGTATCAAAGACGAATTTCCATTAGAAACAAATCTTACAAAACACGATTCAATCTATGAACTTGAATTTGATTTAAATAACCTAGAATTTACTTCTAAAGATGACTATGAATACATCATCTACAAAGGAAAAATGTATCACTTAACCAAAAAAGAACAAGAATTATTATCAAGTCTTATTAAAAATAAACTAGAAACAATTACAATAACAAAAGACATGGTTGACACATTTACAAAAGGATTATTATCAGTAGTTAGAAAAAACATTAACATAGACCAATCTGTAGATGATATTACACTACCAACAGATATAAAAACAAGGCTATATTTTGATCTTCGTTACAACTACATTATTGCAAGTGTATTATTCATCTATGGAAACGAAGAAATAGATTACTTTAGCAAAAATGATAAAATCTTGCGTGATATCGACTACGAAGTAAAAGTAGTAAATGACTTATTAACATATGGCTTTGAAATCGAAGATAACAAAATAATTTTAAATGACTTAGATAAAGAAGTAGAGTTTTTAGAAAAAGGTTTAGAAACTTTAGCAACAAAATATGAAATTTTCACAACAGAAAAATTCAAAGGTATAGAAATAAAGAAAAAAACAACAATTACATCAATGTTTGGAATAGGTAAAGATAATATATTAAGTTATAACTTCAATCTTGGTAACATTGATTCAAGTGAACTAGTTAGTATTTTTGATAACATCAAATCAAAAAAGAAATACTATCGCTTAAAAAACGGAGATATCTTAAATCTTGAAGATGAATCATTAAAAGAACTAAATGATTTAGCAACTGAACTAGAACTTACTGATGAAGAAATAATCCAAGGAAAAGGTAACATCCAAAAATATCGTGCATTATACCTAGATAGTTTAAAATCAAATAAATACAACATAATTAAAACAGATAATTTATTTGATAACTTCATAGATAATTTTTACAAATATAAGGATTGTGAATTAACTCTATCAAGTGATGAATTAAAAATATTAAGAAATTACCAAATAACCGGAGTTAAATGGTTATACAATTTATCTAAAACTGGCTTCGGAGGTATTCTTGCAGATGAAATGGGTCTAGGTAAAACAATTCAAGTAATTTATTATCTAAAACAAATGCTAAAAGATAACCCAAATCACACATGTTTAATTGTGGTACCAACATCTCTAGCATATAACTGGGATCATGAATTTTCTTTGTATGGTAAATATATAAAAAGAGAAATTGTCGTTGGTCCAAAAGAACATCGTCGAAAAATATTAAAAAACATTAAAAAATATAATGTTTTAGTTACAACATATGGCTTACTTCGCGAAGATGAAGAATTCTACAAAGATATAATATTTGATACCATGATAATTGATGAAGCTCAAAATATCAAAAACAATATGGCAGGTATCACAAAAGTGGTTAAAAAAATAAATGCCACAACAAAATTTGCTCTAACCGGTACACCTTTAGAAAATTCTATCCTTGAGTTATGGAGTATATTTGACTTTATCATGCCAGGTTTTTTATCAAGTCTTACAAAGTTTCAAACAAAATATAAAATTAAAGACTTTGATGAACAAAGCGAAGAATTACTGGCAAATCTTTCTAAACAAATAAATCCATTTATTCTAAGAAGAAAGAAAAAAGATGTTTACGAAGAGCTTCCGGATAAATTAATTAATGATATATATATTGATTTACTTGATGAACAAAAGAAACTATATGTCGCTGAACTTGAAAAAGTAAAAGATGAAATGGAAAACATAATTCATGATGATGGAATAAGTAAAGCAAGATTCTTAATTCTTCAATTACTTACAAAACTTCGTCAAATATGTATTGAACCAAGTATTGTGTATGATGATTATAATAGTGGTTCAAATAAAATAGATACATTACTAAATATAACAAATGAATATATCAACAATGGTCACAAAATATTAATATTTTCATCATTTAAAACAGCACTAAACATAGTCCGTGATAAATTATCAAAAGCCAAAATAAAAAACTATATGTTAGATGGAAGTGTTCCATCTAAAAACAGAATTGAAATGGTTGATAACTTTAATGCTAATGATGATGTCAAAGTATTTTTAATAATGTTAAAATCAGGAGGAACAGGTCTTAACTTAACTAGTGCAGATGTAGTAATTCACCTAGATTTATGGTGGAATCCTCAAGCAGAAAATCAAGCAACAGATCGAGCTCACAGAATTGGTCAAAAAAATACCGTCGAAGTAATTCACTTAATAACAAAAGGTACCATCGAAGAAAAAATACTTGAACTTCAAAACAAAAAAAGAGTTCTAAGTGATAAACTAATTGATGGTGAAAAAAGAGATCAAAATATTCTAGCAAATCTAACTGAATCAGATATTAAACATTTATTATCTTATGAGAATAATGATTAAAAATTATTTTTTAAAACAAAAATACATGTTATAATACTACCATAAGAAATGAGATATTAATGAACAAAGAACAATTATAGATGTCGAAGAACACTTGCAAGCTGCAAGAAGACTATATAATTCTAATGTTGCAATATATAATGAATTAATAAGTAAGATACCATCAAATATTGTTGCTAATAATTTAAAAATGGCTAAAAAAGAATTCTTCGAAGCAAACCCAAATGAAAAAGAAATGCTAGTTAAGTTCTCTAACTAAATGCATTTCTTTTTCTGTTGGTATTAATTCTTCCAGTAACTTATATTGAAGTGCTAAATCTAAAGCCAATCTAACAAGTACTTCTTTTTCTTTTGTATAATTACTACATACAATCTTTTCTTCACCATTTGGTAAAACAAAAGTCTTTTTATTATGTTCATCAGTTTTAATATTTTTTACTTGATCTGGGTGTATTTGATAAATTCTATTATGTAATCTAGGTGAACCAACAAACAAAGTAATATTATTAATTGGATCAACTACAAGTTGTGTACCTGCAAAACCTGGTGACATAAAACTTCTCCCAGAAAGCGGTGGATACACAGATAAATTATTAACATCTGGTTGTTTTAAATAAACTAGTGAACCATAAAATTTAGTATATTTATCTAAATCTTTAAAACCAGTTTCAGTATCAGACATAGAAAACACACTTTCTTTCTTTAATAAATTTCCATTACACAAATTATTAGCAAACTTTATCATATCATCTTTTGTTGAAAAATAACCTGCATGCCCCGGAGCAATTCCTTGAAGTTCACCGATAGCTATAGCTTTTTTATCATGTGGCGTCCCTGGATAATTATCATATCTAGTAATACCAAAACCTTCTTTAGTTACAATAGTTGAAAAATTTTCATTAGCTATTTTATGTTTATTATAATTTGGTTCCCTTAATGCAGTATCCTTCATATCAACCATTTTAAGTATAGCTGTATTAATAAAACTAGTAAATTGCATTCTTGTAACTCTTTCAACTACAATTCTTAATGCCATTGCACCCATATCTGTATATGAATTTTCATTTAATTCTTTTTCAACCGGATGCAAAGTATATAATATATTTAATGCATCATCGCTTGTTTTTGCACTATCAACTCTTTTATCAGTTACAACTTTTACTCTAAACTTAAGTAAATCATAAATTGTAGTATCACCAAGTTTTCTAAACTCTGGAACATATTTTTTAACGGGATCAAATACATCAATCAAACCAACTTCTTCAAGTTTTAATACTGCAACTGCAGTAAATACTTTTGATGTTGATGCTAAATCAAATATTGTATCCATTTCCATAGGTATCTTTTTACTAACTAAATAACCATTTTCAAAATCAACTTCGCATCTATTACCACATATTACAGTATCTCTAGTTTTAAATGTCCCAAAATCAAGTATTATCCCCGGAGTAATTTTAGTTTCATTTACAAATAAATCTATTATTTCTTTTAAACCACTTCTTAAAAACAACTTAAGTCTAATACTTGTTAAACTTTGATTTTTATTTTCCCTGATTATATCTAAAACAGGTCTAAGTAATATATCATAATCTTTATAACTATATATATCTTGCAAACAACTTATACTAGTATTATTTTGATTTTCAACCATCTTATCAATGAATTTTTTATATATAAAATATTCTTTCATAACACATTTCTCCTAAAAACAAGACTTATTATAATAATTATATGTGCAAAAGTCAAATTTTTAATGCATTATTTGTCGAAGTGTGGTAAAATGAAGGAGGTGAAAATATGAAAAGGAAAAATAAGAAAGAAGTAGTAAAGACAACGAAGTTTAGTGACATAATTTCAACCTACAGGGCTGAAAGAAAGCTTACCCAAAAAGCTCTCGGAGACATAATCGGAGTATCAGATAGAACCATTTCCAAGTGGGAAAACGGAGATACTGAACCAGATTTATATCATGTCAAGAAAATTTGCAAAACTCTGAATATACCTCCATCAAATTTATTCGTTTATAAAAAGACTTTAAATGATAGATTACATAAAATAGGTAACATTCTATCAATAATTATAAAATTTATATTAAAACATGCATTAAAATTTATAATCGCAGTGGCTTTTTTGTATTTATTATTATTTTACATAAACAATTATAATTCAATTCAAATATATTCATTAAAATATCATAGTGACAATATATATTTTAATCATGGATATTTTTATAAAACTAAAGTATATGATATTCTAACTATAGAAAACATAAAGGTAAACAAATTAGACTATACTCCGATATCTTATTATGTTGAATTATACACTTCAACTAACGGAGATAAAAAAGTTATTTATAAAGCTGATTCTTTAGAAAATATTTATATTGAAGAAACATTATCAGAACATGACTTACTAAATAAAGATACACTAAAAGGAATATCAAAGGGGCTTCATTTAAAAGTTACAACAACAGATGAAGACGGAAACACTCATGATTATGATTGTTCAATATCCCTAAAAGAAAAATATAGCAATAACAAAATAATTGAAAAACAATATATAAATAATTCAGAAACAAGAATCATTTATCCAGTATTTTATAACAATGAAGTTGAAACAAAAACAGCAATACCTACATTTGATGAATCAAATACTTTAGAAAAATTAGGTTACACATACAATAAGAATAAAGATTCATATACAAAAATAGATAATGAAGGTGGTAAGATTGAATATATGCCACCAGTTAAAACATTATATTATTATTACAATGACAATAATATGAGCTATCAAATTGATGTTAATATGAAAAGTAGTAAAATATTTTATAGAATTTTTGATAGAAACAAAAAATTGATAGAGGAAAAATTATATACTATCAATAAAAATAAAATAATTTTAAAAGAAAATCAAAAGAATGATAATATCGAAAAAATCCAGTATTTACTGGACATTTACAATAATATAACTAAATCTCTCTAACGTGAGAGCTCGAACTCCCGCAAGATTCTGTTTCAAACTTCGACAATATGTGCTAAGATGAAAGTGGATTTGAAAGGAGGTGAAATAATATTGTATAGCTTGAGGAAAAGCGTAGCTGCTTTTGCCTTAATGTTATTATTATTTGTTACGACTTCAGCAAAAGCAGCTACTCTTACCGATGAGGAATATTCAAGATTAAAGATTATTTTCTCAGATGCCAGAATAGCTACCATGAGTGATGAAGATGCTCAAAGATATTTAAGTTATGATTTAGAAAATACTAATTCAATAAGTAAATATTATAGAGTAACTGAAACCGCAAATGGAACAACTTCAGTTGAAGTTACAAAAACAGAAGCTGAAGAGGCTTCTCAAGCGATTAATAATAATATAACAAGAGGTGCTTCACATAGAACTACATATAAGAATATCCAGATAGTGGCTTCACCAATTTCTGGTAATCATTATTTTATGAAATTTCATGTAAACTGGTTATTGACACCTAGAGTAAAATCATATGATGTTAATGCCATGAGAGTTGATGATGTCACAATACAAGAGGGAAGCCAAAAAGGAATGCAAATTTATGGATCTAATAATAATTATTCAGAAATAAGCTATTCTTATAATGGAACTAACATGGTAAATCAAAGTAATGGCTTTGGTATATCAATGAACCTAGTTGATGCTGCAACTGAATTTCAATTAGATATCGAAGCTATAGTTGTCTCAACTTCAAAATGGGCAACAGTATATGCAAGTTATCAACACGCTGCAACAAATGTTACGCTAGCACAATCAAAAGCATACAATATTAGTCATAATGGATATGGAGAGGTCATCAACTTCGCAACTGCCGTTGAAAATTATTATGACGGAATGCAAGGAGTATCCATCGCATTGGGATACACAGGGTAAAGCAATTGTAATAGCAATAAATGTACCACCTATATATAAAGATATTGTGTATAGCTTTTATTGAAGGCTCCGAAAATTAAACCGTTTATATTGTTACAGAGAATTTAGGTAGGAACTATAAGACTAGTGACAATAAAAAATGAAACTAAAAAAACATCATCTATATTGTAATATTTTAATTCCTCTCAACATACGATTACAATAGAAAAATGAAAGATGGTGGATTATGGAAAAAGAAAAAATTATATCATCCATAGCTAAACGAGGGAATGGCGAGATATATCTAGGTGTTGTTGGAGCAGTAAGAACAGGTAAATCTACTTTTATAAAAAGATTTATTGAAAATCTAGTTGTTCCAAACATTAGTGATGAATATGAGAAAAAGAGATGTCTTGATGAAATTCCTCAAAGTGCCCAAGGCAAAACAATAATGACTACAGAACCCAAGTTTGTTCCAAGTAACGGAGCTTTGATAAAAGTAGGAGAATTTGAAACAAATATCAAACTTGTGGATTGTGTTGGATACGTCATTCCCGAAGCTAATGGATTTGTTGATGAGGATGGAAACCCTAGAATGGTAAAAAGTCCTTGGTTCGAGGATGCAATTCCATTTGTTGAAGCAGCGGAAATTGGTACAGAAAAAGTTATCAAAGATCATGCCACAATAGGAATTGTTTTAACAACAGATGGTTCAATCGGTGAAATAAAACGAGAATCATATGTTAATGCTGAAACAAAAGTAGTTGAGGAACTTAAAAATATTGGTAAACCATTTATAATTATATTGAATTCGATTCATCCCACAAATACAGAAACGGTTGAACTAGCAAGAAAGCTTAGTGATGACTATGAAGTTCCGGTTATGCCAATAAGTGCAGAACTAATGAATGAAAAAGAAATTATGGAAATCTTAAAAACTGCATTATATGAATTTCCAGTCTTAGATATCAAAGTATCCATTCCAGAATGGGTACATGTATTACCTGAAAGTAATGAAATTAAAAGTCATTATTTAGAAAAAATAAAAGAAAGTGTAATAAGTGTCGAAAAAGTTAAAGATGTAGATTATATTATGGAGCATTTCAAAGATTCAGAAATTATTAGTGAAGCCTATATATCTGAACTTGATGCCGCGACTGGAACAGTCACAATTACATTAAATAGCAAAAATGAACTATATACTGAAACGTTAAAAAATGTTATGGGTGAAATGGTTACATCTAAAGCAGGATTATTAAAAATGTTTTCAAATTATAAGGAAGATATGGATGAAATTAAATCTCTACGTTCTGCTTTAAAGATGACTAAAAGTACTGGGTATGGTATTGTTTATCCAAGTATAAATGAGTTAAAACTTCAAACACCAGAACTTGTTAAACAAGGAAGTAGGTATGGGGTTAAACTAAAAGCTATTGCATCAAGTATTCATATGTTGAAAGTTGATGTAGAATCTACTTTTGAACCAATCATAGGTAGTGAACTACAATCAAAAGAATTAATTGATAGATTAATGAAAGATTATGAAACTGATGCATCAAGTATTTGGAAAAGTGAAATATTTGGAAGAAGTCTTGAAGCTATTGTTCAAGAGGGAATTCAAGCTAAACTTAGTATGATGCCAGATAACACAAGGTATAAGTTAAAAGACACAGTTTCTAAGATTGTAAATAAGGGATCAAATACTTTAATTGCAATAGTTATATAGCTATTGCTTTTTTTTGACTCAAAAAAGATTTCAATTTGTAAATTAACAGTAATTATTATTCATCTATAAAAAAGGTGATACCAAGTATAACTTATAAAAATAAAATAAAAGATATAGAGATTGGGCAAAACTCAACAGATGGTAAAAACACCTCTGATTTGATGAAAATCGGATTAATGTATGAAAGTGATTACGGATTTGCAGCAGAACCAAGTGCATGGTTCACAACACTTGATAAATACAGCCAGTCATCAGTTACATTGGTAAATTGATGTATATGGGATTGGGAGAATGGACAATCACAAGAAATTCAGGTTAATCAGAACAGGATTATTCTGATTCCAGTGCATATTATATTAATTCCTATGGTGATGTAAATGAAGCCGCAACATATTATTTATATTTTGCTATTAGACCAAACTTTTACTTAGATTCATCTGTTCAATATTCCAGTGGAACAGGGACATCAACAGATCCAATCAGAATAAAACTTTGATACCTTACTCAAGGTATCATTTTCTTATAAACTTATTTTAGTTTACAAATATTTTATAATATGATAGAATAATAACCATTCAAGGGGGTTGCTATGAATAAAATATATGGTTTTACTAATGAATGTGTGAGTGCTTATCCTAATATATATAATTTTGATGGAAGTAATGTATTAAGTGTCTTAGGTAGTGGGGACCAATACTTTACTGCTATATTAAATGGTGCTAAAAATGTTGATGTATTTGATTTAAATATGGTTGCTTGGTATCATTTCTTACTTAAATTTAATGCTATTAAGTATTTTACATATGAAGAATTTTATAAATTCTTTGTAACATATAATTTAAATGACTTAAATGACTACTTAAAATTAAGAAACTATTTACCAGATTATGCAAAAGAATTCTTTGATAATTTATATAAACAACATAAACAATTATCAAGTATAAAGATATCTAATATATTTTTTGATAATTATGATATGGAAAATTATCAAAGAATAATACCATATTTTAATATAGATAAATATTATAAATTACAAAGCATATTAAATAATACTGATATACCAGAGTTTTATGCAAAACCTTTAGAAGTACTTGCTAAGTCAAGAGACTTACATGGATATGATCTATGTTTATTTTCAAATATTTATGATTGGCTTGGAACAAATCCATCAAGATATAAAAAATTAATTGAATCATTTGATGCAGATATAATTCAAGCTCATTACCTATGGAAAACAAAAGATATAGATTTACCTGAATTTATAAGTTTAGGTTTTGAAAAAAGCCTTATACCTGCGGTGAATGAAAGTAAAAAAAATAAATATAATACTGTACTTACATTAAAAAGAGTAAAATAAATTAATGCAAATAAAACAAATTATAATGTTTTATTTGCATTTTAAATATAATAATAATATAATTGAAGTAGGTGATTACAATGTATGAAAATAAAAAAATATTGATTGTCGGAGCTGCTAAAAGTGGTATTTCCGTAGCTAAATTACTTGCAAATAGAAATAATGAAATCACAATAACAGATTTAAATGATATTGATGAATATAATAAACAATTACTTAAATCATTAAATATTAAAATAGTCATAACTAATAATCAAGTAGATTTGTTAAATAATAATTGGGATTTAATTATAAAAAATCCCGTAATAATGTATACAAGTAATATTGTAAAACGATGCAAAGAATTAAATCTTCATGTTGAAAATGAAATGGAAGTAGCATATCACTTTTTACCTAAGGATGTTAAAATAATCGGCGTAACTGGTTCAAATGGAAAAACAACAACATGCACAATTCTTTATAAAATACTAAAAAATGCTGGCTTAAGTGTAGTTCTTGGAGGTAATATTGGCACACCTTTAAGTGAACTAGTTCCAACTATAAAAGTAAAAGATATAATTTTACTTGAAATAAGTGATCATCAATTATGTGACTTATTTGATTTTAAAACAGACATAAGCATACTTACTAATATATGTCCAACTCACTTAGATTATCATGGAACTTATGAACATTACAAAATGACTAAAAGAAAAATATTTAATAATCATACATCAAATGATTATGCTATAATTAATAAAGAATCTCTAGATGCCTTGGAAGTATCTTCATATATTCCATCTAAAAAATATTATTTTAGTAGTAAAACAAAAGCTGACTCATACTATAATAATGGATTCATTTATTTAAATAATGAATTATATTTAGACGCAAAAGATATAAAAATAAAAGGTATTCACAACTATGAAAATATTATGGCCTCATTACTTGTATGTAACATATTACATATTAAAAAGGATGTAATCGTAGACTTTTTAAAAAGTTTCAATGGTGTTGAACATCGTTTAGAATTTGTAAAAACTGTAAACGGGGTAGAATATTATAACGATACTAAATCAACAAATCCTACCTCAACAATAACAGCATTGAAAACTTTTGATAAAAAAATAAATCTTATTCTCGGAGGATTAAACCGTAACCAAGATTATCATGAACTTGATAATTACATGTCAAATGTTGTAAATATATTTGCAATCGGAGAAACTACCGATATAGTAAGTGACTATGCTAAAAGTATAAATATTCCATGTAAAAAAGAATATACATTAGATAAAGCTATGCAAGATATTAAAAATATTGCTAAAAATGGAGAAATTGTTTTGCTTTCAACTGCATCATCTAGTCAAGATCAATATCCTCATTTCGAAGATCGTGGTATTGAATTTAAAAATATAGTTGAAAAATTTTAAATAAAAAGTTATAATTATTATATATAAATAGAATAAAGAGAGGCTGATAACATGAATGGACAAAATCCAAATGAATTAAATAATCAAAATAATTTAACAGGGACACCCCTTGGTGCCACATCTTTAGGTGGGATAAATCCCAATCCAGTACCAAATCCAACACCAATGCCTAACCCAGAACCAGAAAGTCTAGACTTAGGAACACCACAACCAATACCTAATGTAAATGGAAGTGTAAATCCTACAGTAACACCTGTAAACAACACAGCTCCACAAGCTCAACCAATACCAGGTACTGAAGGAACTCCATCACCACAGTTTAGCAACTTAACAGCAAATACTGTGGGAATAAATTCAGGAAACTTAAATAATAATTTTGTGTCTCCTCAAAAAATAGATAACATCGGAGTAATTCCTCCAACAGGTAATGAACCAAGTAAAAAGGCTAAAAAACCAATGAGTAAAGTACTATTCACTGTTATAATTTTATTACTTATCGCCGGTGTTGCATACGGAGTATATTACTTCTTATCTCAAAGTAAAAAAGTAAAACTTGAAGGCAAAACTGTAAACATTGACCTAGGTAGCACTTTATCAACAAACATTAACGATTACTTTACAATTAAAACTGGTTCATCTAGTTTATGTAACACTGTAAATATTAAAAATGTTGATACAAAAACTCCAGGTTCATACAAAGTAACAGTAACATGTGGAAAAGATACATTTACATCAACCGTAGTTATCAGTGATAAACAAGCACCAACTGTTAGTTTAAAACCTGTATTTAAAACAGTAAATGATACAATTACAATAAATGATTTTGTTATCAGTTGTACAGATGCATCAAAATGTACAACAACATTTAAAGATGAAGCAAGTGTAACTAACTACTTGCAAACTGCAAGCAACAAAGCTATTGCTATAACTATTAATGCTAAAGATGATGTAGGTAATGAACAAGATTACAACATAGATTTATATGTAATGCCATACAAATTATTTAGATTTATAAATTGTGAAAGTACATCTAGTGCTTTACAAGGATACAAAGCAACAAAAACCGTAAGTGACATTATTCCAACTGGAACAAATGAAGAAGGAAGTCCAGTATTCATGGGTATAGCTCGTCGTGATTATAAATATGTCTTCGAAGATGAACAAGAATATCAAAATGTCGTAGGTAAAAAAGAAGCAACAATTACATTTGATAATATCACAGGTATAGCATACTATAGTGATAAAACAAAAACATTAACAATATCTACGGATTTATCACTTGCAACACTACAAAGTGAAAATAATAATGTATTTCCAACAACATTCGTAGAAATTCAAAGTTTATACAAAGATACTAAATCATATTCATGTTCATATGATCAAACATATCCAGTATTAGAAAGTGAAGAAAATTAATTCTTCATTTTTTTTGAAAAAGTTTTTCAAAAACTAATGACTTTTTCTTCCATAATTGATACAATAAAGGTGGGTGTTGAAAAATGAAATTAATAAAAAAACTAGTGATGTACATTTGCGTAGCATTAATCGTCGGATTAATATGTTTTACATTTTCAAAAACATTTGCATTTAAAAGCGATGATAATAGTGCTATACCTGAAATAGATTCAAATTTAATAACAAAATTATATACTTATTTACCATCAAAAGAAATAGGTAATACCCAAACTTTATATAACACATATTACTTAACAGTTAACAATATTAGTTATATAACCCAAGCGTTAATGACTTACAATTACATAATAAACTATGATGAATTCAAATTAAAAACAGTACCTGAAGAAGAAAAAAATAATTTAAATATCGAAGGAACCATATTATATAAAATAACTAAAGAAGATTTTATAAATGCTTTAACATATCTTTTTGGAACAAACGAAAGATACTATGATACAGACTTTAAAATAAATAGTAATCTAAAAGCAAAATTTAAAAATGATAATTATTATATATACGAAGAAAATACTATAGATAACATAATATACTATAAAGGACTTGATTCATATACTCTAACAGATAACAGAGAAACAATTAAACTAAATGAATATTACTTAAGATGTAATAAAGAAACTAAAGAATGTTTTGATAAAGAAGGAAGTGATACTCCGGTATCATACATAAAATATAGTGAAAACCTAGATATAAATAGCATCAAAGATAAAATAAAACGTTATGAACATGTTTTTAAATATGAAAGTGATCATTATATTTGGATAAGTACTGAAGGTATTTAACTAAATAAACAGGGAGGTTTAAAATGAATTTAGAAAATGATTTATATAGTATTTGTTATGATATACTTACAATTATGGTAGAAAATCTTGAAGTAAAACATGAATCTGACTTAAGTCAAGTAGGTAGAGAAATCCTAGATTTACTAACTAATAACCAAAGTAGCTTAAACCAAGATTTAAAAAAATTATTCGGTGACTACAAAATAACTAATATCCAAGACATGAAAAGAATTATGCTTCTTATGATTCCATCTAAATCTTATATGAATCTTTATTATGATAAATTAAAAGGTATAGATAATCCCGATAATGAAGAA
This sequence comes from Clostridium sp. CAG:609, assembly GCA_000438075.1. Classification (GTDB taxonomy): domain Bacteria; phylum Bacillota_I; class Bacilli_A; order RF39; family UBA660; genus Onthocola_B. Next base: position 93,937 of record FR903548.1, read on the forward strand.
TTACTTATGTTTTTAGATACTCTAGATTATAGCGATATTTTAAATCTATTTTATAGTGATGATGTAGAACTTGTATATCAGTTAATTGATTGTTTTATTGATTATACCAAAAGGCCATATATATTTGAAAACTTAAGTAAAGAAGAAATAATTAATCATAAACTTACTAAAAAAATACTTGAATTAAATCCATTCGAGGTTTTAAATCTCGGAGATTATTTACCTAAAAAAATGTTAATTAATTCTGAAGTATGTATTCAAAGTTTCTTAGATATCTATGATAAATCATTATCTATATCAATAAATGATGATGAATTTTCATATAACTTTATGGATAATGTCAAAGATTATTTTCTTAATGATTCAGAAAAAATAAATACTTTCATTCAATATGCTATTGCTAATATTTATGAAACGCTTATAACTTATAAAAATAGCAAAGATCCATTACTAAAAGATTATTATGATTTAATAAATGTCTGTGAAAACTTTGATTTAAAAACAATAATATTTCAGTTTCTAAATAATAATGAATTTAGAAATAGAGTAGTGGAATGCTTTGTATTATGTAATGACTCATTAGTAAACGGAGACTTAATATGTAAAAGAAATACATACAAAGATGTAGGTAATATAAAAACATTAAAGAGATTAAACCCATTTTATATCGAAGAAGAAATAGTATTTAACAAAATAAAAGAGACTAGTTGTTAGTCTCATTTTTTAATACTGCATGAACTACATACTTATTATATTCATCAGCACATGTTGATAAAGTAAGTATTTTATCATTTTCATTTAAATCTATTTTAAAATCATATATACTTCGCTTTGTTATTAAATTGTACATATCCATTTTAGTTTCATTATCAGGAAATATAACTTTTAAATAATCAGTAGTAGTTTTAACTTTATAAATAGAAAATATTTGATAATGTAGTGTTTCATACAAAGTTTTTAAAGTAATAATCTGATTATCTGGATTAGTATACCAATTATATCTCATTGCATTTTGAAGCGTACCAAACATAACACCACTATAATATCTATTGTGAGCATATAAAATAACATTATCACTTAAAACATTTACATCACTTCGGTAATCCATAAATACCCAACCATTTTTATCTTCTTCAAAATTTATATTATGTTTCAAATAATAAGTATTATTATTAGTTTGAACTACTGGATAATCTATATTTGTGTTATTAACCTTAATCCATGCAACAGTCTCAGGATTAACATTATAAGCACCAGCTACATCTTCATTAATAATCTTTTTACTATTATTTGTTTTATTTTGAACATCTTCAAGTATTGCTTCACTTCCATTAATACTTATAACTTCACTTAATTTATCTTGAATCTTTTCTACCTTCTTCATTGATGAATAATTATCATAAAACACATAAGCAAAAGTAAAAGTAATAATTAATATAATGATATAACCACATGTTTTTAAAATACTATTATTAGCTTGTTTCATAATATTATTATTTATATATTCGTTACTATATTCTAATTTAAAATATATTTTATATCTTTTGCTTTTCTTTTTATTAAAGTTCTTTAAATAATTTATTACTTCTTCATCACTTATATTATCATGTATTACTATTCTAACATTCTTTTTATTATTTTTTATTAAAGTATTTACAATAAACTCTAAATCACTTTTATTAACTGATGAAACATTTATTGTTTTTAAATACTTATTTATTTTACAAAAAGCATTAAAGTCTTCGATATCTTGATTATCCATAGGTAAATCAATTTGTAAAGTCATCTTATAAAATAGGGAAGAGAATACACTTAAATTATTTTGTAACATAAAATTAGATAAATAAAGTATTTCATTTCTAGATTCAATTAATATATGATATTTATCTAAGTATTCAATCATAAATGGTTGTAAATTATAACAGTTTACATTCTTTATATTTGTTTTAGCAATCATTTCACACAAAGAAAAAGTTAATTGATTTTCTTCTTTTAATATTAGATTAACTATTTGTTTATTGCCTTTGATTAAATTTAAAACAATCTTAGCAAAGTCAAACTTTTCTATACATAAAGCATCAATATTATAATCATTTGTAAGTTCACTTAAAAATGAGCTAACTATTTTTTGATTTTGTACTAAATAATCACTTGAAAATATTAGTTCATTACAACTAATTACATTTGTATTAAGAATTTCTTTATATTCGTTAGATAATTTAATACGTTCTTTAACTATCAAAGTGTTATTTTGTATCTTAAATAATAATTTTTTCATATGATCAATCCTCGTATGTTATACTATTATAATATCACAAATTTACACTTTTTAATATATTTTTATAAAAAATATGTTGTTTTTTGTATTTTTATGATATAATTTAGACATAATAGAGATAGGAGAGATGATAGTGTTGAAAAAATTATTAGGTGTTATAGCATTAAGTATGGTATTATTATTACCTGTAAAAGCTGGTGCTGCTACAATTAATCCAAAATGTGAAAAGAGCTGCCCAACTGAAAATGGTAAATGTACATCAGTATGTACAATATCAGTTGCTGGTAATACAGGTTCATTAACTGAATTTAAAGCAACATTAGACATAGTTGGTGATGGTGTAACAGTTACTAAAATAACTCCAGGTACTGGATGGACTAATTTAACTGCATCAACTACAGGAAAAAGTATTCCATTAGATTTTCTTGCTTCAACTGCTGTTACAACATCTGACTTCGTACTTGCAACAATTAATCTAGAACTTGAAAGTTCAGCAACTAATTGTAGTTTGAAACTTTCAAACCCATCAGTAGGTACTGAAGTTACTACAGTAATTGAAACCACTACAGAAACTAAAACTGGAGCAACATTACCACTTGCAATCATTGCTTGCGGTGCAGTTGTAGCAGTAGTTATCTATGGTGCAACAAAGAAAAACAAAAAAATGTATAAAATATAACAAAGTTTTTAACAGTCTTGGAAACAAGATTGTTTTTTTATTGATAAAATAGGATGGAAAACCAAGTAAATTAAGTATATACCTTTATATAAGAAATATTGCCAAAAATTAAAAAGTAACAAAAATATAACATAATTGTAATAAATATGTTTGAAATATAACTTTTTTGTGGTAAAATAAATAACAAAGAAATGGGTGATTAAATATGAACGAATACACAGAACAAGAATTAGTAAGAAGAGAAAAAGCGGAAAAAATCCGTGAAATGGGAATAGATCCTTTCGGACATCGTTTTGAAAGAAATGCTTATTCAAAAGACATAAAAGATAAATATGAAAGTATTCCCCATGATGAATTTGAAAATATGGATGATACTGCTACAATTGCAGGACGTATAATGTTTATCAGAAAAATGGGAAAAGCATCATTTTTTACTATTCAAGATAAACTTGGAAGTATTCAAGTATATATATCTATAAATGATGTCGGAGAAGAAACATATAACTTATTTAAATCAGCTGATTTAGGAGATATTGTTGGTGTTTATGGAAAAATTATGAAAACTAGAACAGGTGAAGTAACGATTAAATGTTTAGAATATACACATTTAGTTAAAGCTCTAAAACCTCTTCCAGAAAAATTTCATGGACTAACTGATACTGAAGAAAGATACCGTCGTAGATATGTAGATTTAATTATGAATGAAGATGCCAGAAAAGTAGCATTTACAAGACCTAAAATAATTAGATGTATTCAAAACTACATGGATGGTTTAGGATTCACTGAAGTTGAAACTCCAGTTTTAACAACACTATTAACAGGTGCTAGTGCTAGACCATTTATAACACATCACAATACTCAAGATATTGATATGTATTTACGTATTGCCCTAGAACTTCCTTTAAAAAGACTTTTAGTAGGAGGAATGGAAGCAGTATATGAAATAGGTAGAGTATTTAGAAACGAAGGAATGGATCCAAAACATAATCCAGAATTCACATTAATGGAAGCTTATCTTGCATATAGTGACCTTGAAGGTATGATGGATATGACTGAAAAAATGTTTACAACTATTGGTGAAAAAGTAATGGGCAAGACAATATACAATTGGGGCGGAAATGAAATAAATATAGCTGGTCCATGGAAAAGAATTTCAATGTGCGATGCAATCAAAGAAGTAACAGGAATTGATTTTTCTAAAGAAATGACTCTAGATGAAGCACTAGAACTTGCAGCATCACACAAAATTGAAGTTGAAGAACATGAAAAGAGTTTTGGGCATATAGTTAATTTATTCTTTGAAAAATATGTAGAAGAAACATTAATTCAACCAACATTCCTATATGGACATCCAGTTGAAATTTCACCACTTACAAAGAAAAATCCAAAAGATCCAAGATTCGTAGACCGTTTTGAACTATTCATTGGTGGTAAAGAATTTGCAAATGCGTATACAGAACTAAATGACCCAATTGATCAATTAGAAAGGTTTAAAGATCAAATAAAAGAAAGAGATTTAGGAAATGAAGAAGCTAACGATATCGATATGGATTTCGTAGAAGCACTAGAATATGGAATGCCACCAGCAGGTGGAATCGGATACGGAATAGATAGACTTGTAATGTTCTTTACTGAACAAGAAACTATTCGTGAAGTAATTTTATTTCCAACAATGAAACCAAGAGATTAGAGATTGACATATCTCTTTTCTTTTGCTAAAATAATCAGTAAATCGGGGGGGATAACGATGATTGAATTAATAACTGCTTTAGAAAAAATATCAGAAAGAATTTATGAAGAATATCAAAAACTATATGATTTAGAGAACAAAGGACTTAATAAATTAAGTATACTCGACCAAGAAAGAATTATTGAAACATTAAAAAAGTTAAAATCTATCGAAGATGATATTATTGAAAAATTAAAAGAAAGAAAAGAACTTAAGAAAGCATCAGCTTATTTAAAAAATAAATATGATAAAGATAGTGATAGTATTTATATTGATATAACTCAAGATAAAAGTGGTTTATTAACACATCGTGTCTACAACAGAATCATTTATGAATTGGTAAAAGAAGAATCTAAATCTGACTATCATGTATTAAATAGTGACATCGTCGAAGAATTTATTACCAGTGATTATTTACTTTTATCAATGACTATATTAGAAAAAACATTACCTAATTGTTACAAAAGTGAAATATACAAAATAAAATATAAGTTAAGCTTAACAATTCCAGATTTAGAAACAACTCTAATAAATACACAATTTAAAACATCTAAGCATCCTTATGTTACTCATAAATTGTTAATCACAAATGAACTAAGTAAAAAATTTGTAACAACATACGTCGAAGAAAGATTAATGACAGACATAAACGTAAGACTTAATTTACTTGCAACATTAAATGTTGAATATATTGAATCAAATGATGAAGTTTTTGCAGCAGTTATCTATTTATTATCAACAATCAGAGCAGCACTTTTATTAATGGATGAACTTGATTTAGATGATTTTAATAAATCAGTATACATAATGATAAAAAAAATAGCTAATAATTTTATTAAAGAATATAACCGAAGAATTCTTTATAATTTTGCTGAAGATATGCAAAATGACAAAAGTATACCTCAAATACTTAAATTATTTAAATAAATTACAAAAAAAGGTGCAAAAAACCTTTTTTTTCTTTGGTTTGGGTGTTATAATTTTGATAAGGAGGTAGAGAATGAAAAAGATATTTGAAAAACATGGTGTGTTAAGATGTGTCGCTGCATTTATGGACATTGTTGCACTTATATTATTTATAGTAGCAGCTTTCGTAGATGGAGAAACTGCAGACATGGTATTAAAATTTATTGGTATATTATTATACACAATTGGAAGTATGATGTTAGTATTTACTGGCAAAGATCATTACTTATCTAAAAGTATTTTAGTTTTTGTATCATCTGCATTAATCTTATCATGGCTATATCCAAGCGGAGTGTTCCAAGGTACTGATTTCTCAGTTCAAGATTTTTCTCGTATAGGTTTGGCAGACATGGGATTTGTATTATATTATGCTCTTCAAAGTATAATGGATAAAATAATCTTCCTAGTAGTTGTTGCTGGATTCTATGGAGTATTATCTAAAGTTAGTGGATATCAAAAACTTGTTGGAAAATTAGCTGATAAATGTAGTAATCATCCAATCGTTACATCTGTTGTAACTTCAGTAATATTATTCTTACTAACAACACTATTTACTCAAAGTTTTGCAATGATTATATTCCTTCCATTCTTAATTAGTGTTTTAACTAAAATGGGTATGGATAAATTAACATCATTTGTAATTACATTTGGTTCTGTTTTAGTAGGTATTCTAGGATGTACATATGGTACTGACAGTTTAACAATCTTTAATAAATATATGGGTCAAGAAACTACATATGCTATTAATTATCGTTATATTATTGCTGCAGTTAGTATTGTTTTATATAATTTCTTTATAGTTATGCGTGTTCGTAAGATAAGCAAAGATATGAAGAAAAATGCTAAAGCAAACAACGTATTAGATGATCCATTTAAAGTTGAAAAACTAAGTGGTAAAGAAAAAACATCATTAGTACCTGCAATTATAGTATTAGCTATAACAGTTATTATTGTTGTTTTAGGATACATCAACTGGAACGGATATTTCAAAATTGAAATATTTGACAAATTCCATGAATGGCTAATTGGTCTTGAAGCTGGTGAAGATTTCACTATATTCAGTTACATCTTAGGTAATAATGCTAATGCTCTAGGTTCATTCAAATACACATTTAGTATAAGTATGTTATTGATAATTGCTAGTGTAGTTATTGCATTCTTATATAAGATGAAGACTAATGAATACATTGAAAGTTTCTATGAAGGAACAAAGAATATGTTTAAACCAATGCTTCTTTTATTAGCTGCAGGTATGTTATTTGGTATTGCTAATTTATGTTTAGCACCATTATCAATCTGTAATTGGTTAATAAATCTAACAAAAGGATTTAATCCATATTTAACTTCAGTAGTTGCATTTATTACATCATTATTCCAAACTGACTTAGGTTATGTTGCTTACACATGTGGAAGCTTCTTTACTCAAGCTTTCTCTGGTAATGTTGAAATAATTCATACTATATTTACTTCAATGTACGGTCTTGTTCAAGTATTCATGCCAACAAGTGCAATTCTTATCGTTGGTTTATCAATGATGAAGATAGAATACAAAGACTGGGTTAAATATATCTGGTTATTTGCATTGGGTATGTTAGTAATACTACTTGTTCTATTTACAGTAGTAACTTACATCTAAAGAGTTCATTAATTTGAACTCTTTTTTTATACATTTTTTGACTTTTACTTTTATTTTTGATAAAATGAATTTAACAAAAACGGAGAATAATAAATGGAAAATAACAGAAAAATAAAAACAATTATAACTAGAATTAATCATATCTGTGATATTGAAAATAAATCATTATCTAAATCTTTAGAAAAATATAATCTTACTCCAGAAAAGTATCTTAAACTAATCGGGTTAACAATTGATATTGATGAAGATTCAAAAACATTTATTAATAAATTAATGAGTGATTTAACAACTCGTCTATATTTTAATCCAAACATGGAATCTTTAGAAAATGATTCAATTGAAATAAGTTCTAAAACAAATAACCAAAGTATTATTTTTACAAATAATGAATTAAGAATATATGAAGAAAAAGTAAGTGAAGATGATACACTTTATTATGAAGAAATTAGTGTAAAAATTATATCAAAAGATACTAACACAAGTTATACATTAAATAAAGTTATAGAAAAAAAGGAATTAGAAACAAGAATTATAAGTAAAAAATATTATATTAAACATATGCATATCAAAGTAGCATTTAAAATAAATGGTTGCTCAAATGCTTTTGAATTTACAATTAATAATGATATGCTTGCAAGTGACTTAGATTATGCACTTAGATTATTAAATAATCAAAAAATAAAAGAAGCTTATATTATATTTAAAAAATATCCAAGTGATATTAAAATTATTGATGAATCACATAATCTTGTATAAATATAAGCAAATTTTTCCATAACATACATAGAATTAAAAAGGAGGATTCTATGTATAACAATTATAGTTTCGAAGTAACAAAGATATTTAAAAATGCAGAAATCATCATGCTAGAGTTAAATCATGCCTATGTTGGAACAGAACATCTACTATTAAGTATGCTTAAAGTAAGTGATTCTATAAATAAACTGATGACTAAATATGGTTTAACATATGATGATTTTTTAAGTGAATTAAATGAAATCGTAGGTAAAACAAAAAATAATCCTGGTATAGTAATTTATACTCCTTTATTAAAAAGAGTAATTAAAAATGCACAAGATTTAGCTAAGAAAAATAAAGTAACAGCAACAGATTTATTAATATCTTTACTTGAAGAAGGCGAAGGTATAGCAATAAGAATTATGCTTGGTATGCATCTTGATTTAGATTCATTATATGATGAATTAAAGAAAAGTGGTAAAAAGAATAAGAAAAATTTAGAAATTTATAAAATTGGTAAAGACTTAAATAGTGAAGTAAATAGTGACTTAGTAATAGGTCGTGATAAAGAAATAAATGAAATAATTGAAACACTTTTAAGAAAAAATAAAAATAATCCATTATTAATTGGAGATGCTGGTGTTGGTAAAAGTGCAATCATCGAAGAACTTGCAAGAAGAATAAATAGTGATAATGTTCCCGAAAAATTAAAAAATAAAAGGATAGTAACTCTTGAAATGTCTAGTTTAGTAGCGGGTACAAAATACCGCGGAGAGTTCGAAGAAAAATTAAATAAAGTAATTAAAGAACTTGAAGATAATCCGGAAATAATTTTATTTATTGATGAAATTCATACAATATCAAATGCTGGCGGAGCAGAAGGAGCTATAAATGCATCAGATATATTAAAACCTTATTTAGCACGTGGCAAAATTAAAATCATCGGAGCAACTACAACTAGTGAATATAACAAATTCATTTCTAAAGATAAAGCTCTAAGAAGAAGATTTGAATTAATAAAAATAAATGAACCTAAAAAAGATGAAACTGAAGAAATTCTATCTAAAATAAGACCATCTTTTGAACATCATTACAATATCAAAATAACTAAAGAAAACATCAAAGAAATCGTAGATTTAACAGATAAATATATCTTAGATAGGTTTAATCCAGATAAATCAATTGATTTACTTGATAGTATCTGTGCTATGAAAGAAGTAGAATTTGGTAAAGAAAAATTAATCAAAGATTTAAAAGAAAAGTTATTGCAATTAAAAACTAAAAAAGAAGAAATGGTTAAGAAAAATAATTTTAAAGAAGCACTAACATATCGAACTAGAGAAATAGAATTAGAAAACAAAATTGAAAACTATAAAAATAAACCAAATATTATAACTAGTAAAGATATTAAAAATGTTTTACTTAGAAAAGAAAATATACCAAATCTATCAATCAATTGGAGTAACCTTGAAGATTATCTTCATAATGAAATAATTGGTCAAGATAAACAAATAACAAAAATAGTTAATGCTCTAAAAAATAAAGATGAAGACTTACCAGTATCAATTCTTTTAAGTGGACCAACCGGAGTGGGTAAAACAGAAACAGTTAAAAAAGTGAGTAAATATTTAAAAATTCCTTTAGTTAGATTAGATCTAAGTGAATATAGTGAAAATATTTCCATAAGTAGATTAATCGGAGCATCCGCAGGTTATGTAGGTTATGATGATGATAATATTTTTGATAGAATAAAGATGCATCCATGTTCAATTATTTTACTAGATGAATTAGAAAAAGCTCATCCATCTGTTATTAATTTATTTTTGCAAATTCTAGATGAAGGCTACATAACTAATTCAAAAGGAGAAAAAATAGATTTCAAACATACATATATATTTATGACATCAAATGCAATGTTAAATACTAAAATTGGTTTTATTAAAAATACTGGTAATCTTCAAAATACTTTTAGTAAAGAATTCTTAGGTAGAATATCTTGTGAAGTATATTATAATGAAGTAACTTTAGATATGTTAAAAACTTATCTTGATAAAAAAGGTATAAAAGATGATACCATATTAACTTCATTTGATTATAAGAATAAAGGCTTCCGTGGTTTAAATAAATATATTAAAAATAAAGAAAAGAGTAAACAACTATAATTTCAAAAATAGTTGTTTTTTATAATCTCAAAATAGATATTACTGTAATTTATTTAATGAATTAATCAAAGAAGATGATTATAATAAAAATAAAACAATAAAATATAACTATGATAATGAAGGTAATATATTAACCAAAGAAACATATGAATTAAAAACAGGTAACTTATTAAATAAAGATACATATGAATATAATAATCAATCATGGACTGATCAATTAACTAAGTATAATAATGATGATATTACATATGATGAAATAGGTAATCCTTTAACTATCGGAGAAAATATATTAACTTGGCAAAATGGAAAAGAATTAAAATCGTTTAATAATATAACTTATACATATAATAAAGATGGTATCAGAGTAAGTAAAAAAGTAAATGATATAACAACTAACTATATTTTAGAAAATTCAAATATTTTATTTGAAAAAACAGGTAATGATGTGATATACTATTTACGAGATAGTAATAGTAAATTAATTGGTTTAGAACTTAATGGTACAACATATTATTATCTTAAAAACCTTCAAGGGGATATCGTAGGAATCATTGACGCAGAAAATAATCTAATAGCTAGTTACACTTATGATTCATGGGGTAATATCATAAGTATTAAAGATAGCAATGGATTAGATATTACTGAAGAAAATCACATAGCATTAAAGAACCCATTTAGATATCGTTCATATTATTATGATTCAGATACAAAATTATATTATCTAAATTCAAGATATTATAATCCAAAATGGGGAAGATTTATTAATGCAGATGGAATTATTAATGCAGAATGTAGAATGAATGGTTATAATTTATACACATATGTATTAAATAATCCGGTTAAATATGCTGATAAATCAGGAAAACTAGCTATAGGAATTGGAGCTGCAATAGCCTCTGCAAGCGGAGAAGAGTTAATAAAAGCAGCATTAATTGTAGCAATTAGTTTAGCTTCAGGAATGACAGTTAAAGAAGCAATAAAAAGTATTTCAATGGTTACAACATCAAATGGTGGAAGAAAAAACAAAAAAGATGATGATGACGACGACAAAGTGCAAAACTGTGCAGTTTATGCTCTGTACGATACAAAAACAGATACAGCTGTATATGTAGGAAGAACTAATAATTTGGAGAGAAGAAAAAAAGAACATCAAAAAAATGTACATAGGCAAAAATATGAGATGAGATTGTTAGAAGGTAATCTAACATATGAAGAATCAAGAGATAAAGAACAACATTATATTGAAATATTTAGAACTTTAAACTCAGGAATAGAAGGATGTAATAAAAGAAACGGAATAAGAAAAGGTACACCAAGGTATTCAGAATATTTATATAGAGAAGCAGGAATTTTCAGTGACGAGACACTAGTGGCACCAAGAGAATGTTTAGGAGATAATATATGGGAAAGATAAAAGATTTAAAAAATGGCGAAGCAATAGCAATAAAAATAAAGAAAGGAAAATATAAAAATAAGTATTTAATATTAATATGTTGCAAAGAAAGTCCTGAAGAAGAAAGAGATTTTTACTTCAGAGCTAAATTAAGTAAAAAGTTACCAACTACAACTGAAGAAATAAACAAATTACCATACATAAAAGTAAGAGCAATGCATTATATTGAAAGATATCTACCAAGAATGGGACGGGAAACTTATGAAGAACTAGTTGAAAGAAAAAAACATTATGTATATTATCCAGATGAATATAATTACTTATATGTTTATTACTTCACATTGCTATTTGAAAAAGGGGATAACTTAGATGACATAATTTATTTGAATATTTATAATGTTGAAAGACCAACGGATGAATATGTAAATGACAGTAAATCCCATTATAGAGAAATAATATTATTTAATAGACTAGAAGAAGATTTAATTGAATATTATGAAAATTATAACTTAAAGAAAGCTCATAGGTACACTAAAGAAGGACAACAAAGATGTGAACAAAATGCTAAAGCAATTATAGAAGTATTAAAAAAATATGACTTACTGCAGAAACATAAAAAATAAATAGAACGAATCATGATTCTCAAAATAATCAATAGGAACTATTCAAAGTTCCTATTTTCTGTTATAATAAAATTAAGAAAAGAGGAGTTATGAATAAAGAATTTAAAAAATACTTTGATAAAAAGATGAAAGATAATACAAATAAATATGTAGTGATGTATAAAGTAATTTTAATATTTTATTGTATATTAATATTAATTGCTATAGCATTAGATTTATATAATTATTTTAATCAAGTAGCATTAGATAAAATAATTAAAATATTTGCTTATATATTACTTATGATGCTTTATCCTTTGTATTTCATACAGAATAAAGTTTTTAAAGAAGAAAATGAAGTAAGTCGTATTTCAAAATGTAAAGCAAAAAAAGATAAGATAATCTTAAAAATATACAATATTACAAAATTAATATTATTAGTAGGTTTTGCAGTATTAATTACTACAATAGCATTAATTAGTGATATTTTAGGGGTATTTGAGTATTCACTGGATGTAGCACGGATTTATGGATATATTTTTGTAGGACTACTTTTCATCTTTGAAAGAATGTTAGTTTATTTAGATAAAAGAAATATATTATGGTGATGGTATGATAAAAAGAAGATTGAAAGATTTAAAAAATGGCGAAGCAATAGCAATAAAAATAAAAAAAGGAAAATATAAAAACAAGTATTTAGTATTAATATGTTGCAAAGAAAGCCCTGAAGAAGAAAGAGATTTTTACTTCAGAGCTAAATTTAGTAAAAAGTTACCAACTACAACTGAAGAAATAAACAAACTACCATACATAAAAGTAAGAGCAATACACTATATTGAAAGATATCTACCAAGAATGGGGAGAGAAACTTATAAAGAACTAGTTGAAAGAAAAAAACATTATGTATATTATCCAGATGAGTATAACTTTTTATATGTTTATTACTTCACTTTGCTATTTGAAAAAGGGGATAACTTAGACGATATAATTTATTTAGATATTTATAACGTTGAAAGACCAACAGATGAATATGTAAATGACAGTAAATCTTATTATGGAGAAATAATATTATTTAATAGACTAGAAGAAGAATTAATTGAATACTACGAAAATTATAACTTGAAAAAAGACTTTGGATATACCAAAGTAGGACAACAAAGATGTGAACAAAATGCTAAAGCAATTATAGAAGTATTAAAAAAATATGATCAAATTAAAATGAAAAATAATCATTCCTAGGGCAATAGTAATTTACCACTATAGGACTAGCTCATAAAATATAGTATAAATAACTATTAACCTAAAGGGGGTGATAAAGTGACTATAACGTTATCAGTAGTAATAATGTTAGTAGCATATACATTCGGTGCTATTACAAAAATATTTATTGAAAAATTACCAAATAAATATATTCCAATACAAAATATAATAATAGGTGTAGTAAGTGGTATAGTATGTTACTTTTTAAAAATAGATGATAGTATGCTAAACTCTATATTACTTGGTATAATGTCTACAATGAGTGCCGGAGGTATAGCAGATTTAATAAAGATACCTAAAACAGATGATGATACGTTATCCGAAGGTTAATACTATAAGCAATAAGTTTTAAAAATTCTTATTGCTTTTTTACGTTTTATAATTATTTGCATATAATATTTTAAAAGGGAGGAACTCATGAAATTTGGTGATGATTTTTTTAAAAAGGTAGAAAAGAAAACCAATGTTAACAAAGATACTATTTTATCACTTGCAAAAAAACTTCAAGAAGGAAATATGAAAGATGAAAAAACTCTTCGTGAAGTAATAGATACTTTAAGTAAAGCAACAGGTAAAAAGGTAAGTGATGAACAAAAGAACAAAATAATAAACAAAATAGTAAGTGATAAAGTACCAAATAATGTGGAAAAGATGTTTTAACTTGAAAAATATATAATATTGCTATATAATAGCAATATTGTTTTTTAAGGGGGCATCATTATGCAAAAAAGAATATACTTAGAATTACCAAAAGAAAATGGACCAAGATTTTACTACAGGGAAGAACCACTTATAAATAGTAAAAATGATCTTGTTGAATTCTTAGAATGGGATAAAAATATGGACTCTTTGGCATTTGCTAAGAAAATGATGTATTCTCATGAATTAAAAGCTAATAATCAAGTCGAAGGTTATACTGATGATTTAGAATTAATAGAAAAAGTAATAACTAAGAAAACAGAAAAAATAAAAGATACTGAAATAAAACAAAGAATATTAAATTTATACCATGGTTATTATTATATATTACATCATAGAAAAATGGATGAAGAACATCTTCATGATTTATATAATATTTTAAGTGATGGTATCCTTGATGAATATGATTTGCAAAACATGGGACCGTTATATAGAGAAAAGTCCGTATACATATTAAATAATGGAAGATTAGATATGGACCTAGAACAAGGAGTTAAAGCAACTAACATAGAAAATTTAATAAATAAATATTTTACATATGTAAATGAAGTCACAAATGATTCTAAAATAAATGAATATATTAAATCTCAGATAATGCATTTTTATTTTGTATATATCCATCCATATTTTGATGTAAATGGCAGAACAAGTAGAACTTTAGCAATGTGGTATTTAATAAAAAAAGAAGCATACCCATATATAATATTTAATCGTGGTATCAGTTTTAAAGGTTCTAAATATGATAAAATAATCAAAGAAGCAAAAGAAAGGTGCGACTTAACTAAATTCTTAGAAATGATGCTTGATACTTTAAAAATAGAATTAGAAAAAGAACATATCATGGAAAATATTGCAAGTAATACACCATATAAATTAAATGGCCTAGATTATCAAAGTATTTTATATTTTCTAACAATGAATGGCACAAAAACTCTCGCAGATTTTGCAACTATGTATAATAGATTTAATGGAAAACTAAGAATAAGTGAAATATATGAAGATATGATAAAACGTTTAATTGATTTTGAAATTTTAAATGTAGATAGATACACTAAAAAAGTAATCGAAGATATACCAAACATGGAATTATCACTTAATCCTAAAAAAATAGATTTTGATGAACAACACTTAACACGCATAAAATTAAAATGAGACCTTCAAAGTCTCATTTTTCAATGAAATATGCATAATATTCTTCAAAAGTAATATTATTTTCATATATGTATTTAGCTATTTTCTTCCCAACATATCTATAATGCCAAGATTCATAACCATAACCAGTGACATTAACTTTATCTTCTGGATATCTTAAAATAAAACCAAATTTATAAGAATTATCTTTAAGCCATTTAAATACTTCAGTATCTTTAAAAGTGTTTTTATTACTATTATCTTTACTAAATATATCTAGTGTTAATCCTGTTTGATGTTCACTAGCACCAGGCCTTGCTGCAATACTATCAGCATATTTTTCTCCTCGTTTTTTCTTATAATTATTATATACTATTTCTTGTTCTTCATAAGTTCTATAAGAAGAACTAACCATCAAATAATATCCATTAATCTTAGCTTCTTCCCACATTTCTAAAAATGCATCATATGTAACTTTTCTTACCTTTTGACTGCCTAATTCTCCCCAAGCATAATCTCTTGATATTGTTACCAAATCATCTGGATTATAATCTTTACTTAATAAATAATATTTATTAACGATAATAGATGTATCTTTACTTATATCAGTTTCATAATTAGTTGAATAAAATCTACTATCTAAATGAATATTTATATTTCTAACTACAGTACTTAAATCCAACTTTTTATTCTTTTTCATATACTCAATATATTTATAAAAATTCTTTGTTAAAAAATACTTTTCTTTAGTTAATTCAATATATTTTTTGTTTACTTCATTTTCTAAGAAAAACTCATAATCATCTTCATTAAATATTTTAAGTATATCTTCTGTTTCATCCCTAGTATATCCTTTGTCCATGAGTTTATACTCATATGTCTTTTTATATTGATATTCTTTATATCTTTTATTTGCATAAATACCACCAATTACTAAAAATACTATTAAAATTAATACATAGTAAACTTGTTTTTTTAATCTTTTCTTTTTCTTCATACTGCCTCCAAGATAATTCTATTATATCATTTAATTTAGGTATTTACAAACCCAATTATTTGTAGTAAACTTAAGTTAACATATGAAGGTGATAGAATGGATAAGAATAAACAAATAATTGCTTTATGTCCCAATTTTTATAAAATAATAGAATTCCGTCCTTATGAAGAAGATGTAATTAGCACTAAATTAATAAAGTTGTATCAAGAATATATATTTAGAATTGATCTAGATAATCCAGAAGATGTAGAAAGTGTAATACGTCTAGATAAGGTTGTTAAAAAATATATAGATGATTATCTATTTAGAAAAGAAATGCAAAAACAAATTTTAGAAATCAGAGTAAAGAAAGATGCAAAAGATATTTTAAAAGAAGTAATAAAATCTATTTTAAAGATATTTGACAACTATGAAGAATATACAACCAGAGTAATATACATATCAAGATGGATATAAGTTAACTTATATCTTTTTTTTGGAATAAAAATGTATTGCAATAAACTTCATTATAGTTTAAAATAATATCTCGACGGTGAAATATATGAATAATTATGATGAATATGTAAGATATAAAGATATGTGTTATAAATGTAGTAATTTTAAATTAAAAGATATTAAAGAAATAATTACATATCTAATACAAAGAGAAAGTGACATTGAAACAATGAGTAATACTATTATTTCATATAGATATGGTTTTGAAAAAATCATAGATAATGAAATAATAGAGGATTTCTATTATATCATTAATTCCTTTATTAATTTATGTAAGTCTATACATATAATTAATGCACTAGATATATGTATGCTTTATTCATATCTTTTATGGAATGGTTATTTTTCTTTTAATCATAATTTTACCTACGGAGAAAACACTGATATAGAAAATAATACCTATGCCTTAAATATTATTAATGGCCAAGGTACATGTCTTGCAATCAGTGACTTATTATCATACATATTAAATGCCTTTAATATAAATAATGCAATATTAATTAATAAACTAAATAATAATCATCATGCTTATAACTTAATACTTAGTGATACATCATTTATATATGATGCCACTAATAAACTAATATTTAAAATAGAAAGTATTAATTCTTCAAGTAATAAAGATTATTATTCATATATAGATATAGAAAGAAGTTATAGCTTTATAAATAATATTAATGGTTTACACACACTAGACTTATTTGTAAAAAACAATAACGATATAATAAATATAACAGATGATGAAATAAATAATAGTTTATATAGACTTATGGAACTGTTTAAAAATAATATTATTTTTAAACAGTTCCATATGACAATTTCACCATCTATAAATAAAATTTATACATATTTTAATAAAACCTTGAAATTTTAAAATATATTTGTTATTCTACCTATAGGTGAATAAAGTATGAAGAAAAAAATAATTATAATAATATCTATAATAGTAAGTATAATATTAATAATTTTAATATATAACATATATAGAATAAAAACAGCTAAAATTAGTATTACATATAAAGATGAATTAATAGCAGATTTTGCATCAAATGTAAAAGTATCATCATTTATAGAAAGTATTAATGGTAAAATCATAGATGATTATACCATTAATACAGATACATTAGGTAAGAAGAAAATAAGGTATGTATATATTAATGATGATGGTATTAAATTAAAGCAAAGTTATGAGCTTGAAGTAAAAGATAGAGAAGCACCATTAGTATGGCTTGGTAAGAGCTATAATGTAACTGTAGGAAGCATAGATAATTTAAAAAGTAAAATACTATGCGGAGATAATTATGATGAAAATCCAATATGTGAAATAGAGGGAACTTATAACTTAGAGGAAGTTGGTTCATATGATTTAGTTTATAAAGCAATAGATTCATCAGGTAATAAATTGGAAAAGAAATTTACTTTAAATGTAAATGAACAAAGACCAATTAATAAAGAACAAAATACAAAAAAAACATTATTTAGTGATGTTGTAAAGGACTATAAAACAGATAAAACTATGATAGGTATTGATGTATCAAAATGGCAAAAAGATATAGATTTTAATAAATTAAAAGAAGCTGGAGTAGAATTCATAATTATAAGGGTTGGTTCATCAACTGGTATAAATGGAGAAAACTTTATAGACTCAAAGTTTATTCAAAATATTACTAATGCTAATAATTTAAATATTCCGGTAGGGGTTTATTTTTATTCACATGCAAATAGTAAAGAAAGAGCAATAAGTGATGCAAAATGGGTTCTTGAACAAATTAAAGACTATAATGTTGAACTTGGGGTAGCACTAGATTGGGAAAATTGGAATAGTTTTAATGAATTTAATTTAAGTTTCTTTGGTTTAACTAACATGGCAAATGAATTTTTAAAAGTAATAAATGATGCAGGTTATAAAACTCTTCTTTATAGTAGTAAAACATATTTAGAAAATATGTGGATGGATATAGAATATCCAATATGGCTAGCTCATTATGTAAAGAATACAACATATAAAGATGATTATGAATATTGGCAAATATGTAGTAATGGACAAGTAGAGGGAATAGATGCAGATGTAGATATTGATATAAGATATTTAAATTAATTAGATATTAATTTCTTAAAAATGGTACATTGGCGTGTCAATAATTTTTAAAAATTTACGAATTTCATTTGTAATTTTCTCTTGAGTGTTATATAATTTATTCATGGCAACTCCTTTTTATTTTTTTTTTATATTATTATTTTAACATTAGAGTTGCCATTTTAAAAGGATTTAAGAGTGATATGATATAACATGATAGTTATATCATATTTTTAATTTATAAAAACTGTCCGTAGGTAAGAAAAATCTAATAAAGTATAAAAATAATAATGATATTAATTATATAATTATAGATAATAATTTTAATGTTACTTTTTACAAAAGTACATTACTATAAGTACTATACTAAATCTTTGATAGTAAATATTAATTTTGCAACATCATGTTGCAAAATTATATCGATTTCTGTTGCTTTTTCTAATTATCTAAGATATAATCTAATTACTAACGAGGTATTAATATGAGTATTATAAGTTTTATTGGAAATCATTATATTGATTGGAAAAATGTTTATTATGCAATAAGTAGTGTATTATCATTTATGCTTGCATATAAAACATTATATTGGATTATAGGTTTTTTCTTTACAAGAAAATTTAAACCTGCTAAAAATAAACATAAATATGGGATAGTAATAGCAGCCCGTAATGAAGAGAAGGTAATAGGTAACTTACTTGATAGTATTAAAAAACAAGATTATCCAAGTAAATTATTAACTGTTTTTGTAGTTGCGGATAACTGCACAGATAATACTGCTAAAATAGCTAGAGAACATGGTGCAATATGTTATGAACGTTTTGATGATGCTCATAGAACTAAAGGTTATGCATTAGAATTCTTATTTGATAGAATTGAGAGTGACTATGGAAGAATGTCTTTCGAAGGTTACTTCATCTTTGATGCAGATAACCTATTAAAGAGTGATTATATAACTAAAATGAATGATGCTTTTGATTCAGGTGAAAAAATAATTACATCATACAGAAATACTAAAAACTTTGATGAAAATTGGATTGCATCAACATATGCACTTCACTGGATTAGATCAATTCGTTATAACCATAGAGCAAGAAGTGTCCTAAGACTTGCAACAAATATCCAAGGTACAGGTTTTCTATTTACAAATGAAATAGTTAAAAATGGATGGCACTATACATCCCTTACTGAAGATAGAGCATTAACTGCAGATGCTGTTGCCCAAGGTTATCAAATAACTTATCAAAATGATGCAATGTTTTATGATGAACAACCAATAAGCCTAAAAGTAGCTCTAAGACAAAGAACAAGATGGGCAAAAGGTCACTTACAAGCATTCGTAGAAAGTGGTCCATATCTATTTATAAATGTTTTCTTAGGAAAATGGTATGTCCGTACTAAATGGGGAGAAAATTCAGTTAATAAAAAACGTAAATCTAAAACATTTAAAGAATTTATATTAAATATTATAGAAAATATAAGACATAGATTTGCATCATATGATACACTAATGCAATTAACACCATTTAATATATTTAATATAGCAAGATGGTTAATAGTTATTGTAGTTATGTATGGATGTTATTGTTATAATGTTGGTGTGCTTGATGTTAATATATTCGGCGGAGGAACATACTTAGCACAAGCTCTAAGACATTTCTTTACAATTAAAGTAACAATGAATCCAGGAATAAATGCATTATTTGCAGGTATGCTTTTATCAATCTGGTTAAGAATATTATTTAGATTAGGTATGTATATCGAAAACATGGCAAAAGCGGTATATCTATTTATTGTTGAACATAAAAATATTAAAAAGATGTCAATCTGGAAGAAAATGTTATACACATTAACTTGGCCAACATTTGATATCATAGGTAGGTATGCAATGTATGCGGCATTATTCATGCATGTTGAATGGAAACCAATTCCTCATGAAAGTAAAATAACTATTGATGATATAAATGCTAATTAAAAAATAACCACAATAAAATCAAATTTATTGTGGTTAAAACGTATAAAATAGGGATGGAAACACAATGAATTGTGAAAAATAAAGAAAATTTTAATAAAAATACACAATAAAATCAAATTTATTGTGTAAAAATGACTAAAATATGTTATAATTTAACAAAAGGAGGTTTTATGGAACCATATAAAGCACAATTATTTCCAATAGAATATAAAATAAGCAGAGATATTGTAAAATTGTTAGGAGAAGCAAATGACAAATACGGACAATTTAAAACATTATTAAAATTATTTAAATTCAATCAAAAATATTTTTTAGATTCCCTAATATTGGGTGAAAGTCTCCGTTCATCTAGAATAGAAGGAACTCAAATATCACAAGATGATATGTATTATTTAAATTTCAAGGAACAAAATGATAGCATCGAAGAAGTAAAAAATTTAAAAAAAATGCTTGATTATGCAACAATTACACTTAAAACTCAAGATTTTAGTTTAAATTTGTTAAATCAAATGCATAAAATTCTGTTAAGCGGAGTTAGGGGAAAAGATAAAAACCCTGGAGAAATACGAAATGTTCAAAATTATATAGGACAAAGAAATTTGGGAAAAGAAGGAGCCACATTTGTTCCGCCAGTACCAGAAGATGTCCAAAATTTGTTAAACAATTTAATTGACTATATTAACAATGAATATGAAGATGAAGTGTTTGTAAAGGTAGCATTAACTCATGTGCAATTTGAATCAATACATCCATATAGGGATGGAAATGGAAGATTAGGAAGAGCATTAATCTCACTTCAATTATCTAAATTGAAAGGGGATGAACCGATTCTGTTCTTATCAGAAATAATTGAAACATTTAAGTTAAATTATTACAATTCATTAAATGAATGCAGAACAGGAAATTATGAACCATTTATAAAATTCTTTTTGCAATGTGTTATTGATCAGTGCAGAATTAACATAAATAGAATAAATGCAATTAGTAAAATTTATGATGAGGATGAAGAAATTATTAAACTAAAGGTTAAAGGAACTACAGCCCTAAGATTACATCCATTAATGATGAAAAAAATAGTATTTACAGCATCAGAAATGGCTACAGAGTTAAATGTTCATATAAACACGATTCAAATAATTCTTAATAAACTAATTGATTTAAAAATGATAGTTAAAGAAAAGAAAAATAATACAAATAGGATAACATATAGATATAAAAAAGTTTATGATGTTTTTGTAGATAAAATGTAAAATAATTGACAAAATAAAAATTTAATGATATCGATTAATATCGATTGGTACTTAGGAAACTTTCGAAGCCTTAAGTCGTTTAAGAAAAAGAGTTCAAAAATCACTTTGAACTCTTTTCTAATTCTTTAAAATAATTATATTTTAAAGTTAAATCATTTTTCTTTATTAAATAATTTACATAATAGTTTTTATTATCTAAAGCTTCTTCACTAATATATCTTTTATTTGTAACAATACCACCATCTACATAAACATTACCATCATACCAAGAATAATCACTAAAGAATACTATCTTTTGATAATTATTATCTAAAGCATCACTTCCAATATAATTAACTGGATTATAATCTATTCCAAATAAATTAAGTATTGTTGGTAACACATTTAATTGTGATGTAACAGTTTTAACAGTTTTTTTATCTTTACCATTATTCCATATAAAGAATGGGGTATAGTTAATTAAATTATTACTTGTATTTTTATATTTATCAAGAATAGTCTTATCAGATAAGGTATATAAATAATGATCTGTTAAAACCACTATTGTTGTGTTGTTATATAAATTTCGTGTCTTTAATTCATTAAGAAGAAGTTCCATCATATAATCAGTTTCTTTTGCTTGTCTTCTTGCACAATCTTCTTCATTTAAATCATAACTTACATTTTCATTTTCTTCGCTATCTAAATCAAGTAACATCTTACAATTTCCTTTTTCACTACTAAAAGGCATATGATTTGTATAAGTAATTATATAATCAACAAATGGTTTATCACTAAACATCTTTTCATTAAAATCCTCATTTAATATTAACTCTCTATCTAAGTAATACGAATTATCCTTATATGTACCTAAATCAACTAAACCATAATAATTATCATAACCCCAATTCTTATAATTTGTACCTCTTGAATAAAACTCTTTTGTATTCATATGAAATGCATTAACAGAATATCCTTCATTTTTAAATAAATGAGCTAAACTATATGGAAATGAATTTTTATTAAATGTATAAGCATTTTGAGTATAAGAAAGGGGAGTAATAAATCCAGTATTAACTGCAAACTCAGAATTAAATGTTGAACCACCACCATTATAATAAGAATAATGATTAGTAAAATTAATACTATTTCTCATCATATTATAAAGTGTCGGTGTATCATTTTTATTAATAAGCCATGAATCTACTCCTTCAAGTTGTACAATTATTAAATTATTTCCTTTTTGTTTACCTGTATATCTATTCTTCTTTTTATCATTTTCTTTACTATATTCTTCTTTCAAAAAAGCTATATCTTGTTCATTAACTGTTTGCTTACTCTTTAAAAATGTCATATAAAATCCTCTTGCAGTATATTCATATAAACCAGATACTTTTAAAGATTTATTATTATCATTAAAACTAATATAAATATTTCTAGGATTTCTCCATGTACTCCATGTTAATTCTTCATTTGCTTTACCAAGAAAAACTGGTGTAATACTATGAAGTATAATAAATGCAAATATTGATATAACAAGTGCTTTATAATGACCCTTTTCATGCTTTGGAAAAACCTTTAATGAAACAAAAAATGAAAAAATAATAGGTATCAAAAGTAAATAAACTAATGAATTACAATTTTTTATTGAATCAAGTAAATATGAAGATCCTTCACTAGCAAGAAGTACCATACTAAAATCAAAAAATACTCCAGTCATTGAAAAATAAATATTATTTACTAAATAAATTGCTAAAGATATAATAAAAAATATTGAATATATTATTTTACCTAATCTTTTTTTAGTAAATAAAGATAAAGCTAATACTAAAAATATCCATAATATTGTAAAAAGGTTAGGAACTGGCTTAAATAAACCATAAAATTCAACTTTATATCTTGTAAATAAATCTATTAATATAAAAGGTATAGCAAGTATTAAAATATAATAATACTTTTTTATAAACTTTATAATTTTTTCTTTTTTCAAAACTAATCACCACAACCAAATTATACTATAATCAAACCCTTTTGTAAATATTTACAATTTATAATATTTTTGATACAATATATTTACAGGTGGTTTATATGTGGGTGTTATTGTCTTTAAAAAGAATGGATGAAATAGTAATTACTAAGTGTATCAAAGATATTTATAATGAATTTAGAAAACCAATATATTTAAGTATAAATTCATATAAAAACTTTAATGAAACATACATAGATTTATATATGGCACTAACTAACATAAGACAAATGGGTATACCCATAAGTATAGGTCCTCAATTTCTTGAAGAGGGTTTCATAATAAATGGTTATTTAGAACCCTTAGAAAATATGTATTTTACAACACCTGGTGAAAGAGTAATATGGTATCTAGAACAAAAAAGAAATTTATCATTTGATACTATTATGATTTATGAAGATACACTAGGAATTGATCCAATAATAATGAAAAGAAAAAATGTTGATTATGAAGTATATTTTAGATATAATCATCAGGTATTAAAAGATATAAAAAGTGTGATAAATGATGATAAGTATCATTTTGAAAGAATAAATTGGGAGAAGAGTTATGACTACGGAAGTAAATGTATTACTAAATAAGAAAAGATATTTTTATAATAGGTATTCTGAAGAAATAGTAAGTGATGATTTAATTAATTATATATATCATGAATCTATTGGAAGTAATTTTAAAAATAAAGTTAAAATAAATATTAAATGTAATTTTGAAGTAACTGAAGAAGAAAAAGAAAAAATGATAAGTATGATAAGAAATAACTTTAAAAAACAAGTACAAGAAGAATTATATTCCTATGAAAAAGAACAAGATAGAAAAGGAATACTTTTAGCTTTAGGTGTAGCACTTCTTATTCTTTATTATACAAATTTTACATCAATATTAAAAGATGTTATGTTAATAGTAGGTTGGATTTCAGTATGTAGTTCTATCTATGGACTTATATTTTCATCAACTAAAAGTTATGTCGATATTAATAGATTAAAAAACTTATCTAAAGCTAGAATTTATTTTGAGTGATGCTATGAAAAAAAGTAAAAGAGTTATATTAATAGTAGTAAGTGTGTTAATTATTTTATCCATCATTTTCTGGGGATATATCTTTTTTGATGTGAAAAATGACTTAAAAGAAGAAGACTTAATTAAAAATGAAATTAATTTAATCAGTGATTTAATTGAAAAAAATGGTCTTTGGGATACCAGCGTAGATCACAGATTAAATAGTTTAGTTACAACAAATGAATATAAATGGGTAGAAAAATCAATAAAGAGTTATTATAAAGATTATATAACATTATCCAGAGACTTAGTAAATTCATATAGCTATGATGCAATATATAGTTTATTTGATATAGATAATTATATTATGGATGGACCAGATTTTAATAAGTCACTAAATTATTTAGATAGTAAAGAAAAAGATTGTCTAGATATTTATAAAAAACTAAAAAATATGCTAAATGAACATGTAATAAAATCATATTTAGATAAAGATATTGATGAATATTATAAAGATTTTTATGATGAATTAATGATTGATAATAATAGTGATATTTTAAGTGATTTAGAGATTGAACAAAAAGAATATGAAACATTTATAAGTAGTGTAAAAGATGTTTTTAATTATTTAAAAACAAATAAAGATAAGTGGGAAATTGATGATTATCAAATTTATTTTGATGGACAAGTTCTAGCAGATGAATATAATCAATTATTAGATAAAGTAACATATTACGAAAGTGATTTTAAACAAAATATCTAATAGTCACTTTAGAGTCATTTACATTTCATATAATGATTATGGGTGAAGAAAAATGGAAATATTAAAAGTTGAAAATTTAGTTAAAACTTATCAAAATGGAAATACCAATATTAATGCGGTTGATCATGTAAGTTTTAGTGTAGAAAAAGGAGATTTTGTTGCCATTATTGGTGCAAGTGGAAGTGGTAAATCTACACTTTTACATCTACTTGGGGGAGTTGATAGCCCAACAAGTGGTAAAGTATTTATTGATGGGGTAGATATTTATAATATGGATAATGATGCTCTAGCAATATTTCGAAGAAGACAAATCGGATTAATTTATCAATTTTATAATTTAATACCAATATTAAATGTCGAAGAAAATATTGAACTACCTTGTAAGCTTGATGGTAAAAGTGTTACTAAAGAACGTTTAAATGAAATAATTAAAACTTTAGGTCTTGAAAAAAGAAGAAAGCATTTGCCAAATGAATTATCTGGAGGACAACAACAAAGAGTATCAATTGGAAGAGCAATTATAAATAATCCAGCTTTAGTTTTAGCAGATGAACCAACAGGTAATCTAGATTCAAAAGCAAGTGATGAAATTGTTGCCTTACTAAAAGAATCAAATGAAAAATATAATCAAACTATTATAATTATTACTCATGATGCTGAAATTGCATCTTGTGCAAACAGAGTTATTACTATCGAAGATGGCAAAATAGTAAGTGATGTAAGGAATTAATCATGAATATATTAAATAACTTAACAACTAAAAATTTAAAATTAAATAAAAAAAGAACAATAGTAACAATTATAGGTATTATGCTTTCTGTTGCTTTAATATGTGCAGTAGCAGGAATGGTTACATCATTTCAAGCAACATTAATAAATATAGCTATTACAGATGGGGGAAATAGACACTTGACAGTTGAAAATGTCAAGCAAAAAGATTTACAATATTTTACAAATAATAGTCATGTTAAAAGTATTTATTTAACAGAAACTTTAGGTTATGCAAAATATGATAATATGAATGAATATAAGCCTTATGCTTATATTTTGGGATATACAAAAGAGGCTTTTGAAAATACAACATTAAAAATAGTTTCAGGTAGACTTCCTCAGGATAGTGGAGAAATCGTAGTTAGCGTACCATTTCAAAATAATGCTAAGGTAAAACTAGGTGATACAATTAGTTTAGATATTGGAAAAAGAGTATGTATGGATGGAACTATTCTTAACCAAAGTAATCCATATTATGTGGAAGAAGGAGAAACTGATCTTTGTCATGAATATATAACTGATACAAGTAAACATGAATATAAAATTGTAGGTATTACGGAGAGATTAAATTATAATATTGAAGGATATAGTGCTCCAGGTTATACATTAATTACTAAAATAGATAATGTAAGTGATAATATAAATGTCTCATTATTATTTAAAGATGCTAAATATTATAAAGAATATATAAATAATATAGCAAATGATAAAGATTTAAATAAATATAATATTACTTTAAATGATGAACTATTAAGGTGGAGTGGCGTTAGTTTAAGTGATAGAACAATGAATATGTTATATGCTGTTGCGGGTGTAGTAATAGGTATTATAATACTTACTAGTGTATTTGTTATAAAAAATAGTTTTGATATTGCTAATCAAGAGAAGAAAAAGATGTATGGTATGCTTTCTAGTGTTGGGGCAACAAGTAAACAAATTAAGAAAAATGTTTTACATGAAGGTTTTATCCTAGGTCTAATTGGTATTCCTTTAGGTATTATATGTGGAATATTTGCTGATTATATACTTGTTATTATAATAAATTATTTTGCTAAGAATCCTTTTAATGATTTTAAATTTGTATTTAGTATATCTATTTGGCCAGTTATTTTAAGCATTATACTTGGAGCAGTTACAATATATTTATCTATTCTTAGAGCTGCTAAAAAGAGTAGTAAAATTTCACCGATTGAAGCCATTAGAAATAATAATGAAATAAAAATAAATAGTAAGAAAATTAAGTCATCTAAAATGGTTAATAAATTATTTGGTGTTGGAGGAGATATTGCTTATAAAAATTTGAAAAGAAATAAAAAAAGAAATAGGACTACGATTATATCAATTGTATTAAGTGTTGCAGTATTTATTTCTTTATCATCATTTTTAAGTTATGGTTTCAAAGTAACAAATCAGTATTATCAAGATGCTAATTATGATATTCAACTTTATCTTAGTGATACTAAAGACGAAGAATCTAAAAAAATAATTAATGATATAATAAAAATGAATAATATTACTAAATATAGTATAAATAGAAGAATGAGTATGACATTTGATTATAAAAAATATTATAATGAAGATGTATTAGAGAACTATGATGGAATTAATGATTTACCTCTTAGAATTATGTCTGTGGGTGAAGATGAGTTTGAAAGAATACTAAAAGAAAATAAAATAAGTGATACTAATTTTGATTATAAGGGTTTATTAATTGATAAAAATATATTTTATCAAGAGGATAGTAAAAATTATAAAGAAGTAAATTTATTTGATTTAAATAAATTTAAAACAGTAACAGGTTCTATTAATAATAAAGATTTAAGTATTAAAATTTTAAAGAGAATTGATACTTTACCAATGGGACTTCAAAATGTATATAGTGAAACTCCAACAGTTATAGTAAGTGATAAATTTTATGATTATATTGTATCTAATTATAATGTAAATGATACTAATTCAAGAAGTTTATATATTAAATCAACAGATGCAGAAAAACTAGAAAGTTTAATCAAAGAATATTTACTTGATGAAAATATTACTAATTATAGTTTGTTTAATATTGAAACTGAAGCTAAAGCACAAAGAAGTTTAATTATTTTAGTATCAATATTCTTATATGGTTTTATTATTGTAATAAGTCTAATTGGTATAACAAATATAATTAATACAATTAATACTAATATGAATCTAAGAAGAAGAGAATTTGCAATGTTAAAATCAATTGGTATGACTAAAAAAGAATTTAATAAAATGATTAATTTAGAATCAATTATGTATTCTACGAAAGCTTTAATTATGGGTATACCTTTGGGATTACTTGGTTCTTATGGAATATATAAAGCTTTTGCAAGTGGTAATGATTATGGCTTTATATTTCCAGGGAAAGCTATAATTATTGCAGTATTGGTAGTCTATATTTTAGTAAGTACAATTATGTATTTTGCTCTAAGAAAAATGCGAAATGAAAATATAATTGAAACAATAAAAGATGAAAATATATAATTTATAAAAGGTTTTATTTTTGGCTCTTCGAAATCTGGTGGGGAGCTAAAATAACT
>FR903549.1 GCA_000438075.1 Clostridium sp. CAG:609
ACTAGTATGAGTTTAAGTGAATATGTTATGTCTCAATATACAGGAACACAAGGAGAAAATGGTATTTATTATCATGATTCAAACCTAACAAATGGAGCAGGAGATAATTCATATAGATTTGCTGGAGCTGATCCAAATAACTATGTATGCTTTGGTTCAGATGAAGCTACATGTCCAACAGAAAACCTATATAGAATAATAGGAGTAATAGATGGTAAAGTAAAATTAATATCAGCAGATGGAGCAATAACAGATATACTTGGAACTGATGGAGGATATGTAAATACTTATCAAGCAGTAAATGAAAAATATTCTTCATATTACAAAGGAAATGGAGACTTAACAAAAATAGGAGCATACAAATGGAATAAAACAAGAAATAATACATGGAGTACAAGTATAACCAATACAACAAATTTAAATACAAATTACTTAACATATTTAGATAGCAAAAATGCAAAATGGAAAACAATGATAGCAGATACAACATGGTATGTAGGTGGGATGACTGGTACTAATGGATATCAACCAAATGCAAAAACAGCATATGATTATGAAGTAGGTGCAAATAAAGTTGCAATAACAACAGTAACCTCAAAAATCGGATTAATTTATGTAAGTGAATACTACTATGGAGCAAATCCAGATTATTGGACATTACCAGGATATAATTCAAGTGGAAATGATTATAGAAAAGCTACAAATGATAATTGGCTATACACAGGTTTAAAAGAATGGACAATTTCGCGTCGTTCCGATGATTCTGTAGATGCGTTTTTTGTGGATAGCGATGGCTATGTGAATGTCGGTAGTGCTGCCGGTCCATATGGGCGTGGGCTGCGTCCGTCTTTCAGTCTTTCACCTTCGATAAAATTTACATCGGGTGAAGGTACCAAAAATTCACCAATTCGTATAGACTGATTGACGAAAAGTTTTAAAAAAACATCGGTAAAACCTAGCGAAAATGAGGTAAATAGTTCGACTTATGTTAAACGATTTACCTTATTTTTTTTATTTGTTATAAAAAATGATAGAAATATCAAAGCTAATAATTATCTGTCAGATTTTTCTTTATTTAATAGGAAAGTTATCCTAAAATAATTCTAGTGATGTTCAAGTAATTTATTGACATAGCAACATATGTATAGTATGATAAATATGTCGTGGAGGTAAAGAAAATGATAATACATAATGCTTATAAAATACCCAATACAAAAAAATATATATTAAAAGTTTAATAATATAATATAAATTAAAGATAAAAAAATAATAGAATGACGATTAAATAAAACTAGTCTGTAGAGGGACATTGTCTTAAATAAAAAAGAAAAAAATAAAAAAATGAAAATATTTGATAATGTCATAAAATGAAACTAATAACTCAAATGATACAATAATTAAATATAAACGAACGGATACTAAATTAAGAAAAATATACACATGGTATAGCTTGCTTAATCGCAAGTGAGAAAATTATACTTACTGATGAAGAAATAAGTAACTTACTATCGAAAGAGTTTAATGTATTAATGAAAGGAATAAAAGATGAAGAATGTAATTGAAGTAAAAAATTTAACAAAGAACTATAAAAAGAAAAAAGCAATAGATGATTTATCATTTAATGTTTATGAGGGGGAAATATTGGGACTTTTAGGACCAAATGGATCAGGTAAAACCACAACAATTAATTGTATATTACAACTACTTAAATATGATCGTGGTACTATAAAAATATTTGGCAAGGAAATGAAACCAGATTCATATGATATTAAAAAAGATATCGGAGTAATATTTCAAGAAGTAGCAGTTTTTGATGAACTAACAGTTTATGAAAATATAGATTATTTTTGTGGTTTATATATTAAAGATGAAAAGAAAAGAAGTAAATATGTATTAGATGCAATTAAATTAGTTGGTTTAAAAGACTTTAGTAAGTTTTACCCAAAAGAATTATCTGGTGGCTTACTACGTAGACTTAATATAGCATGTGGAATAGCCCATAAACCAAAACTTATTTTTTTAGATGAACCAACTGTAGCAGTTGATCCACAAAGTAGAAATAATATATTAAATAATATAATTAAATTAAAGACAAATGGTGCAACCATAGTCTATACAACACATTATATGGAAGAAGCAGAACTTATAACAGATAGAATTATAATACTTGATAATGGTAAAATAATAGCTGAAGGTAATAAAGATGAACTTAAAAAACTAGCAAAACTTGAAGAAAAAATAACTATTGAAATAAATGATATAAGTGATGATATAATATCAAAAATAAAGAAATTTAAAACTGTCGATAGCATAACTAAAAATAATAATCAAGTAGTAATTATATATAAAAAGGGTAAAGATAATCTAGGTGAATTACTTGCCTTCTTAAAAGAAGAAAATGTTAATTATTTAAAAATTTTTTCAGAAAGGCCAACATTAAATGATGTATTTTTAGAATTAACTGGAAAGGACTTAAGGGACTAATGTTTATTCATAATTATAGATATTTTTATAAAATTTTAACTAAAAACAAAGGTCTTTTATTCTGGACATTAATATTTCCCATTATTCTAGGTACGTTCTTTCATATGGCTTTTAAAGATATTGAAAAAAAAGAATCAATTAATCCCTTTAATATAGCAGTGGTTGGAAACAAAAATGCTGCTTTTAGACTCGCATTAGATGAAGCTCAACAAGGAAAAAATCCAATATTTGATGAAATATATTATACAGATTATGATGAAGCAAAAAAGCTACTTGAAGAAGAAAAAATTATAGGTATTATAGATTGGACTACTGGCAAGCCAGAAATATATGTAAATAAATCTGGTACTAATGAAACAATATTAAAATATTTTGTAGATGAAACTATTATAGATAAAGAAATAGATTATCATTTTGCTAAAAATAATATAGTTGATGCAACTAGAGTAAATATAAGTTATACAATGATTGAGTATTATACCCTAATTGCAATGACAGCTCTATATGGTGGAGCATTATCTATTTATATGATTAATAAGTTATTACCAAATATGAGTAGTATGGGTAAAAGAATAGGAGTATCTCCAGTAAAAAAGAAAAACCTAGTATTAAGTGGTACTCTAGCTAGTCTATTAGTCTCTCTTATTTCAATGTCAATATTATTACTTTATACTTTAGTAGTTTTAAAAGTTAACTACGGAGATGATTTAAAAAAGGTAATACTTTTAGCATTTACTGGTTGTGTTGCAGGTATTAGCTTAGGTTTATTTATTGGAATAGTTCTAAAAACCAATGAAAATGCTAAAATTGGAATTTTAATAGCTATAACTATGTTTTTATCTTTCTTATCAGGTATGATGGGTATTACCATGAAATATGTTATTGATAAAAATATACCAATATTAAATATAATTAATCCTGCTAATATGATAACAGATGGCTTATATTCACTATATTATTATACACACTTAGATAGATATTA
Source organism: Clostridium sp. CAG:609 (assembly GCA_000438075.1). GTDB lineage: Bacteria > Bacillota_I > Bacilli_A > RF39 > UBA660 > Onthocola_B. Next base: position 3,467 of record FR903549.1, read on the forward strand.
TTTTAATTTAATAAGTCTAATAATATTTTCACTAACTTTAATAGTAATATCTTCTCTTTGTTTAAGGAGGCAAAAATATGATAGTATTTAAAACTTTTTGGAAAATAATAAAAAAATATAAAGGTACCATCATAGGTTTTACCATTATGCTTTTAGTATTTGGTACAATTAATTCAAAAAGTAAAGACACATCAACTAGTTTCAATGAAACCATACCAGATATAGCAGTTATTGATAAAGATAATACTGATTTTTCCAAAAACTTAGTTAAATACCTAAGTACAATTGCAAATATCAAAGATATCAAAGAAAGTGATATTGATGATGCTATATTTTATAGAGATATAAGTTATTATATATGTATACCAGAAAACTTTGAAGAAAATATTTTAAGATATAAAGATGAACCAGTTATTATTAAAACAAATGAAACTCAAGGATCATTCATAATTCAAACTTACTTAAATAGATATTTAAATGTTTTAAAAATAAGAACATTTTTCTCAGATGATAAAGAAGAAATAGTTAGAACCGTTGATAAAATAATGAATAGTGAAGCACAAATTCATATAAATTCTACATTTGATTCTAACCAATATAGTGGCTTAAATAGATATTATAATTTTGCAAGTTATACTTTAATATCAGTTATAATGTTTATTATAGGTATAGTTTTATCAAGTTTCCATAAAAATTCAATTACTAAAAGAATAAATGTAAGTAGTATGGATTATAAAAAACATAATAGATATATTATTTATGCAAGTATAATTTATACTGTCATTGTAGTATTATTTTATGCATTGTTAGGTCTATTTACTTTTGGCACAATAACCTTTAGTAAAAGAGGCTTATTACTTATATTAAATACTTTAGTATTCTCAGTATCATGTCTGTCTCTTTCAATACTTGTAAGTAGTCTAACAAATAACAAAGGTGCCCTAAATGGTATGATTAATGTAATAGGTTTATCTCAAGCATTCTTATGTGGGGCATTTATTCCATCAATGTATCTACCTAGTAAAGTTGTATCTATTTCTAAAATATTCTCAGCATATTACTATATAAATAATAATGATTATATATCCACAACTGAAGTATTTTCTATAAATCCATTTTTAAAAAATATAATAATATTGATTATATTTAGTATATTATTCTTAATTTTAAATAACATTGTAACTAAAAAGAAAAGAGTATCATATGAATAGATGTAAATGGTGTAATTTAGAAAATTCAAAATATGCAGATTATCATGATTCTGAATGGGGTATTCTAAATCTAGATGAAAATTATTTATTTGAAATGCTTGTACTTGAATCTTTTCAAGCAGGTTTATCGTGGGAATGCATACTAAATAAAAGAAATGCATTTGCTCAAGCTTTTGATAACTTTGATATAGATAAAATAATTAATTATGATGAAGTAAAAATAAATAGTTTATTAAATAATAAAGATATCGTAAGAAATAAACTAAAGATTAATGCAACAATTAATAATGCTTTAATATTTAAAACTATTGAAAAAGAAAATGGTAGTTTTAAAAATTATATTCTTAAATATTTTAAGGAATATCCAATATATGAGGTTGGTAAAACTACATCAGTTATATCAGATAATATTAGTAATGATTTAAAACTGCGAGGTATGAAGTTTGTGGGTTCTACGATAATCTATTCATATCTTCAAGCAATCGGGTTAATTAATTCCCATGAGAATGATTGTTTTCTATATTTATCTAGTAAAAATTTATAAAACTAGTGCAAAATTTGTTGCACTAGTTTTTTATTTGTGATATATTCTTATTATGGAGTGTTTAATATGGAAAAAAGTAATAAAATATATTTAGTTATAATTATAATATGTAGTGTATTGGTGGTTGGTTTATGTGCTTATGCAATAATGAATCATAAAGAAATCAAAGAAACTGATGCCATTAAATTTAAAAATGAGTATGAATCATTAAATGGTTATAAAAATGAAAATAGTGATAAAGAATATATGAAGGTAGAAATTGATAGTGAAAATCCAATTGTATATAAGACTGGTCAAGAAATACTTGATATATTAAAAAAAGAAAATGCTATTGTGTATTTTGGTTTTGCATCATGCCCTTGGTGTAGAAATGCAGTGCCTATACTCTTAGAAGCTGCCAAAGAAGAAGGACTTGATAAAATCTATTATGTAGATATTTTAAATATCAGAGATCAATATAAATTTTCAGGAAGTATTGAACCTGAAATGATTAAAAAAGGAACAGATGCTTATTATGACATATTGAAATTCTTAGATAAAAAGTTAGAAAAATATTATGTAACAGATGACTCAGGAAATATGTATGATACTGGTGTTAAAAGATTATATGCTCCTACTGTATTGGCAGTTAAAGATGGTAAAGCACTAGACTTACATGTAAGTACTTTAGATAGCCAAGAAGACCCATATACTGCATTAACAGATGAACAAAAAAAAGAACTAAAAGATATTTATAAAGAAATGATTAAAAAAGTAAATGACAATAACATAGCTTGCAAACAAGATGAAGCTTGTTAAACAAAGGTTACAATAATCTTTGTTTTTTTCTTAAATTGTGTTATAATTTTATTAGAATGAAATGGGATGATTAAAATGACTAAAAAAGTAAAAAAGGTAATTATCAAAGATGAACCACTTGTTGCAACAACTCTTGCAATTAAAGAAGATAAGAAAAAAGCAAGCGTGTTTGGTATAATTTGGATTATTTTAATATTTGGTATATTTATTGCGGGTGTAATTTATTTACCTGATTTATCATCATATGTAAATAATTTATTAAATCCAGATATAACTAATACTGGTACCGCCAGCAACAATAATAAAGATAATACTAAAGATGATGACAAAAAGAATACCGAAGAGATTAAAAAGTTAGAAATAGCTAGTAATCCAGAATTTGTTATGGATACATTTAAAATTAATAATATAAAAATAGAAAATAATAAATTAAGTTTAGATATTGTTAATACCACAAGCAAATTACTTGATATGAGTACCCTTAATTACTTTATAGTTTTATATGATACTAACAATAAATTATTACAAAGAATAATGATTGATGAAGCAACAATCGGAGAAAATGGAACACTTAATGTAAAATATAATTTAAGTGATGCATCAGCTAGTATTATTTCCGTGTTACCTATTAAAGAAGAAGAGTATCCATCATTTACTGCAACAGTAGATGAAAATAACTCAGGTAAATTAATATGCAAAAGTGGATATGAAACGGTAACATACTTACTTAATACAAATAAAGTATATGCAATTCAAGACATATATGAAGTAAGTAGTAATGAAGCTGAATTTAGCACTCTTTATAGTACTTATCAAGCATTATCAACGACTTATAATGTAATCGAAGGTATATCATCATCTGTTGATTTAGAAAATAATGTCTTATATTTTAGAACTATTATAAATTTAAATACATATAAAGAAGGTAATTTAAAATTAAAAAAAATATACAATAAAGATACAGATGCTAAAGTAATGAAGTTTGAATTAGAAGCAAGTGGATATACCTGTAGTTAGGGGGATTAAAAATGAATTTATGTATTAATGACTTTGAAGGACCACTTGATTTACTTCTTCATTTAGTTAAGACTGCCAAAATGGATATATATGATATTGATACAAAATATATTATAGATAAATATTTAGAGTTTATAAATACATTAAATAAAGATGATTTAGATGATGCAAGTGAATATCTAGTTATGGCATCAGAATTAATTCATTTAAAAAGTAGATTACTTCTAAACTTAGAAAGTGAAGAATCTAATGATGATGAATACACAATAAATAGTGAAGAAGATTTAAAAAATAAATTAATTGAATATGAAAAATATCAAAATGTAACTAATGTGTTCAAAGAACTTGAAGAAAAAAGAAATGAATTCTTTACAAAGTTACCTGAAAACTTAAGCAAGTTTGCACCCGAAAATAAAAAGCTTGAAGGTAATATGAATGTAGAATTATTAAAACAAGCTATGATTGAACTTCAAAAAAGAATGGATTATCAAAAACCTGTTTCAACAAGAATTACAAAAAGAGAAATAAGTGTTGAAGATAGAAAAAATTATATCCGTACAGTACTTGAAAAAAGAAAACATGTTAAATTTACAGATCTATTCGAAGAATATACCAAAGAAATGGTTGTAGCAACATTTTTATCTATTTTAGACATGTGTAAATTACAAGAAATAACCCTAAAACAAGATAATAATTTTGATGAAATATATATAGAAAGAGTGAGTGTATGAATAAAGAAGCAGTATTAGAAGGACTTTTATTTGTGGTGGGTGATGAGGGTATTACCTTAGATAATATTTGTGAAATATTAGAAATAAATAAAAAAGAAGCTCAAGATTTACTAAAAAAACTAAGAGAAGAATATAATAAAATAAATCGTGGTTTAAGAATTACTTTCATGGGGGAATCATTTAAACTAACAACTAAACAAGAACATAAAGAATATTATCAAAAATTAATTACAACAAGAGGAACTAATACATTATCATCATCTGCATTAGAAACTCTTGCAATTATTGCTTATAATCAACCTATAACTAGGGCAGAAGTTGATGAAATAAGGGGTCTTGCAAGTATCAATATGATTAGAAAATTAATGGCAAAAGACTTAATTAAAATTAGTGGTAAAAGTAACTTACCAGGTAAACCTAATTTATATCGTACCACAAGTGAATTCCTAGATTATTTTGGTCTTGCAACAATCAGTGACTTACCTGATATACCACTAGGTAAAACTATGGATGAAGAACAAGAACTATTTACATCAATTTATAAAGAAGAAAAATAACATATTTTAATGACTTTGTTACATATTATTAAATGGTGATATATGTGAGCAAAAAAAATATATTTATGATCATTTTTCTTTTTTTGTTGTCTTTTCTATGGCATTTTATGTACGATTGGTTTCCATGTGTTTTAACAAGCATCTTTTTTCCCGTTAATGAATCAATCTGGGAACACATGAAAATTATATTTTATTGCTTGTTTATAGGTAGTGTTTTAGAAAAAAAAGGTAATAACTATTATTTGAATATTCTAGTAAAACCATTAGTAGGTGTATTATTTTATTTGATTATTTTTATACCACTATACCTAATATTTGGTGAATCAATGTTTATATCTTTAAGTCTTATGTTATTTACATATATTATAATGGAATTACTTGGTATAAAAATATCAAAACAAGAAGAGTTAAATATTAAAGCATTACCAATTATTATAATTATTCTTATAAGTATTTTATTTTCAATACTTACCTTTTATCCATTACATAACTTTTTATTCTTTGATAGTGTAAAGTTAGGTTATGGCATATTGAAATAATTAAGAGTTTATAGTATACTTAACTTAAAAGAAGTGAAGTAGAGGTATTATATAAATTTGATACCAAATCTTATGATTATAGATTAAGTAAAAGTCTAGTGTTTAAGTATACCATAGATGATGATAACGAAGATGGTGAAAAAGAAACCGATGATGGCATAAATTTAGAATTTACATTAAAAAATATTTATAAACCATGTACATCTTGTGATGAACAAACAACATTCACAGATTATAACTTAGATGGTATATATTTAGAAAAAGGAAAATACTTAGCACTAAATAATGTTGATTCAGAATATCGAAAAACACATCAAATAAAAATATCAGATTATATAATTATTGATAAAACAGAAAATAATTAAAAAAATGTATTCAAAAGCAAAATAATATGTTATAATTATTTTGTTGCCTGTATGGCGGAATTGGTAGACGCGATAGACTCAAAATCTATTTTCAGTAATGGAGTTCCGGTTCGAGTCCGGATACAGGCACCAATAAAGTATTTAAACTGCTTTCAAATGAAAGTGGTTTTCTTTTGGTGATTTATATACTAAACTTGTCTACATGCACTCTTAAACAAAGATGAAAAATAGCAATTTTACTTAAAAAATCTAGGAATCGTATAAAACTACACATCAAAGCCTGATAAATCCAGCAATTTCTAATTATTGGATAATTAAAAAAAATATTATTGCTTTATTGTTGAATTTGAAGTGAAAATTATAGTTTAAAAAATTTTTTTGACAAATGCATATAATCATGTTAAAATATAGGTAATTTGAAAGGGATGTTTTTATGAACACATTTAAATTTGATAAAATGTATCACCATCATAAAATCATGCACTTGTTAATACGACATTAAAGTTGTTAATACAAGTGCTTATTGTAGTGCTTGTATATGCTAAACTATACAAGCACATTGTATAGTTTTTTTAAAATAAAAAAGGAAGGGTAAATATGAAAATACAAAATGTTAAAGGTGGTTATGATTTTTTACCTAAAGAACAAAAAATCAGAAATTATATTAATGGAGTATTAAAAGAAACATTCATGGAATATGGATATACTTCAATTGAAACTCCCATACTATGTTACTTAGATATGCTAGTAGACAAATACGATGAAAATAATGATCTCTTAAAAGAAATCTACAAACTAAGTGATCAAGGTGGCAGAGAACTAGGTTTAAGATATGACTTAACAGTTCCATTTGCAAAATTTATAGCCTTAAATAAAAATAATATTACAATGCCATTTAAAAGATATGAAATAGCAAAAGTATTTCGTGATGGTCCAGTTAAAGTTGGTCGTGATAGAGAATTTACACAATGCGATGCAGACATAGTTGGTGTTGATGGTCAATTAATCGAAGCAGAATTATTAAGTCTATATATCAATGCTTTTAAAAAGCTAGATATTGAAATAATCATTAAATATAACAATAGAAATTTAATGCGTGGATTAATCAAAGAAGCCGGTATTGAAGAAGACTTAGTAAGCAGAGTAATAACTATTCTAGATAAAATGAATAAAATAACTGAAGAAGAATTAAGAACATATTTAATTGAAATAGCAGTTACGAGTGAACAAGCAGATAAATTATTAAAAGTATTTAGAATGACTTTACCAGAAATTAAGAAAGAATTTGAAAATACTGAAAATGAAGAATTAAAACTTGGCATTAAAGAAATAGATGAATTAAGTAGAATTTTAGATGGAATAGGTTATGGTGATATTTGTAGTATTGATTTAACACTTGCACGTGGTCAAGACTACTACACTGGAAATGTTTTCGAAGTATATGATAAATCTGGATACTTAACTGGTTCAATTGGTGGTGGTGGCCGTTATGATAAGATGGTTACTGAATATATCAATGATGGAGAAATATATCCAGCCGTAGGTATAAGTTTTGGTTTAACTAGTATTTATGAAATTCTAAAAAATAGAGAAATATTCCAAAATACATCAGATATTAATTTCTTTATTATTCCAATGAATACTGGAGTTGAATCACTTCGTCTTGCAGATAAACTAAGAAGTTACGGATACAATGTTGAAGTTGAAATGAAACAAAGAAAATTAAAGAAGAGTCTAGACTTTGCAAATAGAGAAAATATTCCATACGTTATCATTATTGGTGAAGATGAAGTAACTAAAAATAAAGTAATGGTTAAAGATATGGTTTATGGAGAAAACTTTGAAATTAGTCTAGATAATCCAGAAAATGTTAAAAATATAGTGAAGTTGTAATAAACAACTTCATTTTTTTAAAGAAATTTGATACAATGTATAAGGATGGTGGTTTAAATGGATATAAAAAAACAAAGAACTGATTATTTATCATGGGATGAATACTTCATGGGAATTGCTAAATTATCTGCCCTAAGAAGTAAGGATCCATCAACACAAGTAGGTGCTTGTATTGTAAGTGATGATAATAGAATTTTATCAATTGGTTATAATGGAGCACCGAATGGATTTCATGATGATGCTTTTCCTTGGGATAGAGAAGGTGACCCCCTTAAAACAAAATACATGTATGTGTGTCATGGTGAATTAAATGCAATATTAAATTTCCGCGGAAACAAAAAAGACCTTGAAGGATCAAAAATATATGTAGCATTATTTCCATGTAATGAATGTGCTAAATCGATAATTCAATCTGGTATTAAAGAAGTAATTTATTTGTCTGATAAATATCATGATACAGATAGTTGTATAGCATCAAGAAGATTATTTGATGAGTGTGGTGTAACATATAGACAGTTAGTTTTAGATAATAATAAAAAAATAGTAATAGAATTAGAAAAATAAAAGGAGTAAAAAATGGACGTAATAGATATTTTAAAAAATAAGAAAGGATTTATTGCAGCACTAGATCAAAGTGGTGGAAGCAGTAAAAAAACATTAATAAACTATGGGGTAAAAGAAAGTGATATTACAACAGAAGAAGTAATGTTTAACTATATCCATACTATGAGAAGTAGAGTAATTAGTAATAAATATTTTGATGAAAGAATTATCGGTGTTATTTTATTTGAACATACAATGAAAAATGATATTGAAGGCTTAAACACAGTTAAGTATTTAGAACAAAAAGGTATACCGGCATTTTTAAAAATAGATGTTGGTCTAGAAGATGAATCTGATGGAGTTAGATTACTTAAAGATATACCAAATTTAGATGAAAGACTAGAAGAAGCTAAAAAATATGGAATAATTGGTACAAAAGAAAGATCAGTAATTTTAGAATATAATGAATATGGAATAAAAAAAGTAATAGAACAACAATTTAAATTAGCAAAACAAATTATAGCACATGGTTTAATTCCAATTATTGAACCTGAAGTAGATATAAATTCAAAAGATAAAAAACAAATTGAAACTTACATGAGAAATGAAATATTTAGACAACTAGATAGAATGAAAAAAGAAGATTATGTAATGTTTAAATTTACTTTACCTGAAGTACCAAATTATTATAATGATTTATTAAGACATAAAAATATATTAAGAATAGTTGCTTTATCCGGAGGATATAAAAAAGACTTAGCTTGTGAAAAACTAAAAGATAATAAAAAGATGATTGCATCTTTCTCAAGAGCTTTACTTGAAGACTTGAAAGTAACTGATACTGATGAAGAATTTAGTGAAAAATTAAATAATACAATAACTGAAATTTATAATGCGTCAGTTAAAAAAAATAAATAAGCTTAAACCCAAAATAAGCTTATTTTTTCATGATAGATTTTTTGTATGGTTTTCTTTCATCGGTTCTATAGAGAATATAATCTGCAGAAGTATTATAAAAATCTGCTAACTTATTTAAATACTCCAAAGGTATATTTATTTTTTCTAATTCGTATTTACTGTAATTTGATTGATCAATTTCTAATACTTTAGCTATATCTTTTTGATGTAAATCTCTATCTTCTCTTAGTTCTTTAAGTCTATTCATATTTTATCACCCGACAAAATATTATCACAGTTAAAATATAACTATTGACAAATAGGTAAAATTTACCTATACTAATTATAGTATAGGAGATAAACAGATGAAAAAAATAATTAATAGGTTGATAATAGCTATATTAGTTTTAAGTAATATAATTCTTTTATATAATATTTATGACTTAAAAAAAGAAGTATTAAGTTATAAAGAAAATTATAAAAAAAGCAAGAAGAATATGATAAGTATGATGTTAGAAACAGATACTAATTCAAAGACATATATTCAATCAACTGATAGTACTTGGCCAAGTGAGGGTTATATGTTTAATGAAGAAATGAGTAAATGTGAACAAGGTAGTAAATTATCTTGGGATGATACAAATAAAAAGGTAGTAATGGAAGGAAATTCATCAGATAAATGTTATGTCTTTTTTGATAAGTATAGCCCGATAACAATAAATAATTATTCAATTACCTCAAGTGGTAATAAAATAACTATTACAATTGATGCAACTAGTGGAACTGGAACAATTAGTAAATATTATTATTCAAAAGATGATGGGGTAACATATATAGAAAGTACATCAAATAACTATGTATTTACAAGTCTTGATAAAGGAACATACAAAATAAAAGCATATGTAGAAGATTCAAATGGAAAGAAAAGTACTATTCTATCAAAGACTATTGAAATAACCACATTAACAATAGCAGATTACATCATATCTCAATATACCGGAACCCAAGGGGAAAATGGATTATATTATCATGAATCAAGTTTAGAAAATAGTGATAAATCAAATTCATACAGATATGCAGGAAGTAACCCAAATAATTATATTTGTTTTGGTAGTAAAGAATCAACTTGTCCAGAAGATAATCTATATAGAATAATTGGAGTATTTGGTGAAGAAAAACATGGAATAAGTGGCAAAAATTTAGTTGAAATAATTAAAAGTACTACATTAGGAAATTATCAATGGAATGACAGGTCATCCAACGATTGGGCGAGTTCAGTTATGGAATCCACATTAAATGTAACATACTTAACAAATACTTTATCAGGTTATGAAGATAAAATAGAAAAAGTTTTATGGAAAACTAGTGGATTAAGTAGAAACGGAGTAACCCCACAAGTGATTTATAATGAAGAAATAGTAAATGCAACAAGTACACATTCAGCTAAAGTAGGATTAATGTATCCTAGCGACTATGGATATGCAGCATCTCCAAAATATTGGACTTACAAATTATATGCATCTACCGAAACTGAAGATTACAGAGCGGCAGCAGGAGAAAATTGGTTACTTTATGGTGTTACAAATGAATGGACAATATCGATTGATCCAACATCAACAAGTGCACCATGGAATATTGGGTACACAGGTCAACTATATAACCATGCCAGTCCAATAAATAAATGGATTACAAGGCCTGCATTTTACCTAGCTTCAACAGTAACTTATGAAAGTGGAACTGGAACATCTACAGATCCATATCGGGTTGGATAAACAAAAAATCAACTAAACCAGTTGATTTAAGACTATAAATTTTGTATAATAGGACTGTAAGCGTTACCCAAATGAGTGGATAATGCCTACAAAATTTTGGGTTTTGAGACACTATTCCTAAATAATTATGGAAAGTGTCTCTTCTTTTATATCGATTTTAGTAAAACTAATGATAACAATAGAATAATTACTAAAAGAAATATTATAATTGTATAATAATCTTTTTTTATAGCATCGCCAGCCTTTCTACCCCTGAGTAATAAGAATTGAATCTCTTAGAATAAATCAACCGTTAATGCAGGCACTCCCACAAATTTGGGTAACGCAATCTATTATACATTAATTATATGATTTGTCAATAGCGGTAGATACACAAAAGTTGATACATCAGCTGTATCAAAAAAATTATAAAATAAATTCAAGAATAATTATTGCACATCAAACAAATAAATGCTAAAATTGGTTTGATGTATGCTAGTGACTACTACTATGTAGCTAGTCCTAATGCTTGGTTACTTGTGGGACATGATAGTTTTGATACAACAAAAAATTATCAATCAGCAAGAAATATGAATTGGATGTATATGGGGCTTTTGGAATGGACTATTTACCGTGCGTCTAACGAAGATAATTTTGCTTTTTATATTTATTATGAAGGTGGATTAGTAAAGCTATATGTTGGAGATTGTGTTGCTGTTAGACATTCCTTTTATTTTGAAACTTCTGTAACCTACATTAACAAAGATGGAAGCCAAAATTTACCAATCCGAATAAATTAATTCTATACAACTTTACAAATTATTTTGTAAAGTTATTTTAATTATTTAGTCATTTTCTTTACTTTTTTTTAATATATGATAAAATAGTCGTTCCTAGGAGGAAAAATTATGAATATAATAGATAATCTATCAAAACATTTAAAGGAGGTAACTGGTATGAATAATGAATACTTTGTATTAATTGTTGTTTCATTAATAGTATTCATCGGAGTAAAAGTGATAAATAAAATAATAAATAAGATATATAGACTAGATGAACATAGTGGTAAGAATATGTTTACATTTAGAGAAAGAACTAATATATTTGCAAATATTATAATAGTTATATTATTATTTTCTATCTGGGAAGGACACTTAAAAAATATAGTGACAATTATATCTTTTGTAGCAGGAGCAACGACTCTAGCTATCAGAGAAGTAATACTTAATTTAACTGCAGGTTTATATATAAAGATGTCTAAACCATTTAAAGTTGAAGATAGAATAGAAATAGATAATATAAAAGGTGATGTTGTATTAATTAGTGCCTTAAGTTTTAAAGTATTAGAATTAAAAGATAGACTTAATGGTGAACAAAGTAGTGGTATTATAGTAAATATACCAAATTCAAAAATATTTAGTAATAGTTTAAAAAATTATACAACTGCATTTAAATATATATGGAGTGAACTAGTAATACCTGTTTCAATAGATAGTGATATAAATAAAACTAAAAAAATTCTTTATAAAGTGGTAAATCATAATGAAGTAATAAAAGCTATTCCTAAGAAAATGGATAAAGCAATAGATGAAGCAAAAGGACAATATAGAATATATTATAATAATTTAAAACCCATAATATATACTGAATATAAAGATAATCATATAGAATTTACAATAAGATTTTTAGTGCATCCCAAAAAAGAGAGAAATGTAACTAATGACTTATGGGAAAATATCTTAGAATATAATAAATTAGGTGTAATAAATCTGTATAAAGCTTAAAATATAGTGATTTTTTTTAATAACTTTGATATAATTAAATGGGGTATTTAAATGGAAAAAAATATAAAGAAAATATTAGAAACTTTAAACAAAAATAATTATCAAGCATATCTAGTTGGTGGTTATGTCAGAGACTTTTTACTTGGCATAAATTCCTTTGATGTTGATATAGCAACTGATGCACTTCCTAAAGATATACATAGAATGTTTCAAAGCAGCAAAAGTAACTACGGTAGTGTTAATTTTTTAATGGGAAAATATAACATAGACATAACAACATTCAGAGAAGATTTAAATTATGTAAATAGAAAACCAAATACAGTTAATTATATAACCAATCTAGAACAAGACCTAACAAGAAGAGATTTTACAATTAACGCAATATGTATGAATAAAGATGGTAAAATAATAGATCCAATGCATGGGTGTGATGATTTAGATAAAAGATTAATTCGTATGATTGGTAATATTGATGAAAAACTAAAAGATGATCCATTAAGAATAATGCGTGCAATTAGATTTAGTGCAGTACTTAACTTTGATATCGAAGAAAAGTTATATGAAAAAATAAAAGAATATAAAGATTTAGTTAAAACATTATCATCTTCTAGAATAAAAGAAGAATTAGATAGAATATTTATGTCTAAAAACTTTAAAAAAGCAATAGATATATTTAATGATACTAAAATAAATGAAGTATTAGGTATAGATTTTAAAACTATTAACTATGTAGATGATCCAATTGGTATGTGGGCTCAAGTAAAAGTTTCAAATATACCATTTACAAATGCAGCAAAAGGGAATATAATAAAAATTACCGAGGTATTAGACTTTGGTGGAATTAATAATGAAATATTATATAAATATGGATTATATGTATCAATGACTGCAGGTAAAATACTTAATTTAAATCCAAAAAATATAACAAAAATGTATAATAAATTACCTATTAAATCCAGAGAAGATATTGATATAGATAGTAAATATATAGCTAGTAATTTTGGCACAGGTAAAATAATTGGTTCTATTTATCAAGATTTAGAAAGCTCTATTTTAAAAGGTAAATTAAAAAATAAGAAAAAGGAAATAATAAAATATTTAAATGAAAGGAAGTGAAAATTATGTTTAAAGATAATAAAAAGTTAGTGGCAGAAACAATATTTATCAAAGAAGCATTAAAACTAAATTTATCTTTAAATGAATTTTTACTTTTATTATATTTTGATAATTCATATGATTCCATATTTGATATAGCACTTTTATCAAAAACATTAAATATGAGCGAAGAACAAATTTTACAAGCATATGGATCTTTAATGGCAAAAAAGCTAATTAAAGTCGTAGCTATCAAAGATGGATATGGAAAAGTAATTGAAAAAGTTTCCCTAGACAATTTTTATAACGAAATAAAAACAGAATATAAAACAAAAGAAGAAGAAATAAAAAAAGAGGATATCTATACAATATTTGAAAAAGAATTTGGAAGAACTCTATCAAGCATGGATTATGAAATAATTAATGCATGGATAGATAATGGTTTTAGCGAAGAATTAGTTATTGCAGCCTTAAAAGAGGCAGTTTATAATGGAGTGCCAAATTTAAGATATATAGATAAAGTATTATATGAATGGAATAGAAAAGGCATAAAAAAACCAACTGATATTAAAAAACAATTAGAAAGTATTCCAGAAGCTCCGGTATATGAAGCAAGTATTATGGATTTTGATTGGTTAAATGAAAAGTGAATTTATATTAAATGAGTTAGATAAATTATATCCAGAAGCTAAATGTGAACTTAATTATAATAAAGATTATGAATTACTAATAGCAACAGTTTTATCTGCTCAATCAACAGATAAAAGAGTAAATGAAGTAACTAAAGTATTATTTAGTAAATATGATATATTTAGTTTATGTAATATAGATTTAAATACTTTAGAGTCTATTATATATCCAGTTGGTACATATAAGAAAAAAGCTATATTTATAAAAAATATAGCAAATTCATTAGCCTCAGATTATAATGGAATAGTTCCAAATAATAGAGATTATTTAGAAAATTTACCCGGGGTAGGTAGAAAAACATGTAATGTTGTTTTATCAAATATTTATAATGTTCCTGCAATAGCAGTGGACACTCATGTAAAAAGATTATCTAATAGATTAGGTTTAAGTAATAGTACTGATGTATCTATTATAGAAAAAGATTTAATGAGAGCATTTCCTAAAGATAAATGGAGTAAACTCCATCATCAATTAGTTTTATTTGGAAGATATAAATGTAAAAGTATAAAACCAGAATGTAATAATTGTCCATTTATAAGTATATGTAATTATAACAAGGTAGATAAAATTTAACCTTGTTTTTTTGATATTCATTCAATGCAAATATAACAGCACAGATACTCACTATATTCATCTAACATTAGTCTTTAACAAATAAATAAGTACTCAAGATTTACTCTTGAGTACTTTTACTATTCCAAATCTATATTACCTTTGTTATTATTATTTTTATCATCTGGTTTAGATGGTTTATCTTTATCTTTGTCTTTGTCTTTATCTTTGTCTATATCACCAGTACTTGGTCCTATTGATGTATTTGTTTTAATTTGTAATCCATCACTCATATTTGATTGAAATAATGAATAAGCTGCCTTTATAATATAAGTTGTATTACCACCTGATGGATTAGTAACTGTATAACTAGTATTATCTGTTCTGCCTAAGTAGGTTAAATTACCATCACTAGTTTTTTCATAAATATTATAACCAAGTGTTCCAACATAAGAATTATTATATGCAATTCTACTTTCATAATACTTATAAGCACTTGTTCCATAATAAGTATTAAAATATTCTTGTAAGTATGTTGAACTAATTGCATCTGGTGTTTTAATACCTGCCCAAGTAAGTTTTATTACTCCACCATCAAATGTATAATTACCATCAGTAGGATTACTCAATTTTTCAAATCTTGTTGATACTTCTGTAGGTTCTGTTCCATCTTTGAATAATTCCGTTGACCTTAAATTTTCCGGAGTATATTCACTAGGAAGTAGTGTAGGGATAGTTTCATTTTCTATTTCAATTTGAACGACCCCGCTGGGCTTTGTAAAAGTTTTATTTTTAGAATAAACTCTAGACCCAACAGCTTTCATAACAGCATTTCTAACTCTACCACCTATAATTGCATTTAAATAATGTTCTGAATTATTGATATCATATCCAATCCATAATGCAATAGCATATTCTGGTGAATAAGTAATGTTCCATGCATCTCTGGTTGATGAAGCTGGAATTCCATATTTTTCTGTAGTAGCTTTATCTAAGTTTGTAGTACCTGACTTAGCAGCTATTTGAGTACCACCTACTGATACACCACCAACACCTCTTTGAGCTGCAGTAATTAACATATCTGTAATCATATATGCAGTTTCTTCACTCATAACTTTAACTTTATCATGTTTCTTTGTATAAACTTTACCATTTTCTAATAATGTAGCTTCTTTATATGAATAAGGTTCAATATAATAACCACCTCTACCAAAAGCAGCATAAGCAGCGGACATTTGAATAGGGCTAACTCCATCAAACCCACCAATTGCTGCAGATTCATATAATTCTCCGCCATAATCAATACCTAAATTCTTAACAAAATCTTTAATATAATTTGGATTTTCTTTATATACTGCTTGAAAAGCTTTTAATGCTGGAATATTTCTTGATGCAGCTAGGGCATCTCTCATAGTCATTAAACCATTATATTTTCCATCAGCATTCTTTATTGCTGTACCATTTGTATAAGTAGTTGGTTCATCTAAGAATAGGGAAGCTGGAGATCCATTTAAATGTTCAATATATGGACCGTAATCAAATAATGGTTTAGCAGTTGAACCCGGTTGTCTTTTTGTTGTTGCTCTGTTTGTACCACGAGCTCCATAATTTCTTCCACCAGATAATGCTGAAATACCACCATCTTCTATGCTCGTAATAGCAACACCTTCTTGCATGTATTCATTTGGAAACGTATATATTTCTCCAGATTCAAGCTTATTTAATACATCTTGAACATCTTTATCTATTGTTGTAACCACTTTCATTGGGACACTTCTTATATCATACCCAGTATCACTTTTAATTTCATTAATAATATAATCTATCGCAGCTCTGCTTTCACCATTACCAGATTTTTCTTGTTTAACTAATAATGATTCAATTGGAATATCTAATACTGCTTGTTTTTCTTCTTCTGTAATATAACCATGGTTTACCATAAGTGTTAATACAGTTTTTTGACGTTTTCTTAAATTATTTGTTTTTGTATAAGGATTGTAAGTAGTTGGATTTTGAAACATACCAGCTATAATTGATGCTTCAGCTAAACTTATATCTGAAACAGACTTACCAAAGAAATTTTGACAAGCTTGTTCAACACCTGCAAATCCTGAATTATTTAGTGAACCTGTTGAACCAAACCATTGACTATTTACATAAAACTCAATAATTTCCTCTTTTGTATAATTACTTTCTACTTTAAACACAGCCATATATATATCTGTGAATTTTCTTATAATACCTTTTATACCTTCAGATTCTCCGGAAGTATAAGCACGTTTTACAACTTGCATTGTTAAAGTTGATGCACCACCAGCCCATTCTTTACCAAGAAGTTGACCAGCACTAGCTTTAGCAAATCTCGCAACATCAAGACCACTATGTTTAAAAAATCTTGAGTCTTCGGTAGCAACTATGGCATCAATTAAAACTTGAGGTAACTGATCATAATTTACTAAAACTCTATCATATTGACCAAGCCTTGCAAGTTCTGTTTCACCATCATTATAATATAATACACTAGATTCTTTTGAATAAAGTTTATCTTTATCAAAATCTGGTGATGAAATAATGATATATAATGCAAATACTAAAGCTATTGATATAACTGCAATACCACCAATTAAAACAATTGATAATATAGTCTCACCAACATTTTTATTTTCTCCAGGATTTTTTTTATTTTTTGTGCCAAATTTTTTAAACTTTAACTTTTTCATAACAATTCTCCTAACTTTGTTAAATAATCTAAACCATTCAAGGTAACATTAACTAAAATTCCATTATCTTTAATATATTCATAAGGAATACTTTTTCGCATATTTTTATCAATAAATTCTATAAATTTTTTCCCAGGTAATATATAATACAAATCATTCATATAAATAATTAAAAAAGCAATACCACCATGATTAAGTATATTTCTAATATGTTTAATTTGATGATCATGAACATTACTTACAGGAAAAGATGTTTTATTTTTAGTTTCCTTTGCATCAAATTCAATATATTTACCTTTATATAAACCATTAAAATCAAGTGTTGATGGAAGTTCATAAAATGCATCAGTAATTCTCTTACCACTTCCACTAAAACTAGTTTTAACAACTCTTATCGGAGTAGGTTTCTTATAAATATATGCTATATCATTATCTCTATAATAAATATTAGCTTTCTCAATTAAATATTCAAGAGTCATACCTCGATTTTTATAAGAAACAACACTTTTATATTCTTTTTTAATGTTGCCCGGATATAACATAACATCACCTGCAATAAAATTATACCATATTCTTTTCTAAATTTATAGTAAAACCCATAAAATTGTCACATGTAGACATTTAAAACTTTTGACATCTTTTGTCGAAAATAATGAAATTATTAAAAATATTTTGTAAAATATAAATGGTGAAGAAAATGAATATAGATAATATAATAAATATAATGATGGAAAAGATAGATTGGGCAACACTAGATACTATATTTTTACCTAATCCTAAAATTGGTACATCACATGATATTGACGAATCTTAAAATTATTGGTATAATTTTCTTGTTAGAGGTGAGTATATTGTATAACGATCGATTGTATTTAACTCCTCAAGAAATACTTGAGAAAGAATTTAAAATTGATGCAAGGGGATATCGACCTCAAGAAGTTGATAAGTTTTTGGATATGGTTATCCGTGATTATACGGAATATTCTAATATTGTAAAAAAATTAGAAAAAGACATTAAAGATTTAACTGATGATAACATCAAGTTAAAAGGAGAAATTAGAAGACTACAAGAAGTAGCATCAACAAATAGTGATACTCCATCAAGAAGTATTAATAATGTTGATTTACTTAAAAGAATTAGTCAACTAGAAAAAGTAGTATACGGAAATAATGAATAATCTTGTGACAAATGCTGCATAAAATAGTTATGTAGAGGAAAGTCCATGCTCGCACAAGCTGAGATGCTTGTAGTGTTTGTGCCTAAGGAAAAAATAACTTAGGGTAGTTTATAACTAACGGCTTCGAGGAAACCTCAAATGGTTTTAGTAGATATAAAAGTGCCAAAGAGACGAGTTACAAGGGAAACTTTGTAAGTGGAACGTGGTAAACCCCGCAAGCGAGAAACCCAAATTTTGGTAGGGGAGCCTTGATTCTTAAGAAATGAATTAAGAATGGGTATCAAAAGATAAGATAAATATTTGTCACTTCATATGAAGAACAAAACATGGCTTACTTAGATTATTTTTTATTTTCAATTAAAAAAGGAGTGAATATTTTGAACGAAATTGGTGAGGAGCTTCAGTATGCAAGGGAGTCATCAGGTGTTAGTTTAAATGAAGCAAGTAAAGATTTAAATATTAAGGTAGAAATACTAGAAAATATTGAAGATGGAAGAACTGGTGCATTCAAAGATATATTTGAACTTAAAGATTATATTTCAAATTATGCTAAATACTTAGGTTTAAATGAAAAAGAACTAATTGATGAATTTAATGAATACATGTTTGAATACACATCAAAGATTCCAATCAAAGACATTGAAAAAACAATTGAACTAAAATTAAAAGAAGAAGACAATACCAAAAAAATTGCTTCTCCATATACTAAACAAGCTAAAAAATATAATAAATGGGTATATGTTGCAATATATGTTTTTATTTTATTACTTGTTTTAGTGGCAATTATCTGGTCTGTTAAACAAGTTACAATTAATCGTAATGTAACAGATACAATTAGTTATGGAAAGTAGGGATAAAATGAATTTACCAAATAAAATAACAATGACAAGAATAGCATTATCGGTACTTTTACTCATAGGAATGTTACTTCCATGGTATCAACTAGGAATAAATTTTGCTACATGGCAAATAGGTAATGTTAATGTATCACTTAAATACATAATAGCTGGAATTATCTTTCTAATAGCATCTCTATCAGATTCATTAGACGGATATATTGCTCGTAAATATAATTTAGTAACGGATTTTGGCAAAGTAATGGATGCCATCGCAGATAAATTATTAGTAAATGGTTTATTAATAATTCTTGCATATGATGGTGCTATATCTATTGTAATACCAGTTGTTATAATATCTCGTGATATAGTAGTTGATTCATGTAAAATGATATCAGGACAAAAAGGCAAAGTAGTAGCAGCATCAATACTAGGTAAATTAAAAACCATTTGTATGATGAGTGGTTTAACTCTAACATTCTTTTACAATTTACCATTTGAATTAATAAACTTCCCACTTTCAGATATTTTACTTATATCTGCAGTAATATTATCAGTAATAAGTGGATGCCAATATTTCTATGGTGTAAAAGATATATTATTTCCAAACAAGAAGGACTAAACAAAGCCCTTTTTTCATATAAGAAAATACTTGCATTTATATGGATTGTTATATTAATTATTTTAACATCCTACATGATTATAAACTAAAGAAAGTTAATAAATTATCATCTAATTTAGTTATTTCATATAATATAAGGCTAGTACTTGCAAGTATTTTAAATATAATAAAAATATTTTGATAACTGTGTTTTTGTCTTAGTTCAAAAAAAATATAATTCATACTATAAATTAGAAAGGAAATGTTGATATGAATTATTTTAATGAAAGTTTTAAAGAAGAAGTTACTTCAAAAAATATGGATAAAATGATGGGCTCACCATGTGAAAAAGAAATGAATATGACAATGCCTATCGGTGGATGCATGAGTACTCCGATTTATGAATGCCCACAAGAAAGAGTGTGCCACAGATACATTTGCCATGAAGTTCCCCATGTAATGCCATGTAATACAAGAATTATCAATCACCATGTTTTTAGACATACATTTACACCAGAATACACATGTTGTGAAGAAAATGTCTGTGAAAACATCTATGGACCAAGATGTTGCTAGAAAGAGTTACAAACGTAACTCTTTTTTTATGAAATGTCTGGAAAAATACCTAAAAATTTGATACAATGTATACGGAGGTAAAATAATGCTAGAACAAAATAAAACATTTAAAGAATATTTAAGTAATTTAAAAAAAGAAGAATTAAACAAAATAATTGAATGTTATAACAAATTATGTATAATATTTGATTATCCTAAAATAGAAGAATCAAAAGGGAAAAAAGAAGAATTAATAAATTCTTTAGTTAACATCAAAGATAATTATTTTAAAGGTATTATAAAGTTACTTGACCAAAAAGATTTTGGATTACTTACAAAAATAGTAAAAAAACCAAGTGAAGAACAACTTATAAATAATAAAGACCTAATTAATTATCTAAAAGAACAACATATTTTTTACACTCTAGATAACTTATCTGTAGTAACAGATATCGACTTAAAGAAAATAATAAGTAGTAAAGAAGTAATAAAGTATGTAAAGAAAAATAATGATTTATATAAAATGATGGATGGAATAATTATTGCGTACGGGGTAATTGATATAAAATATTTTAATATAATAATATCAAGTATCGATAACTTTAATTTAATAATACCCAAACTAGAATTTTATTATAAAAAAGATTATAAAGTATTAATGGATAGAATTATTACTAATAAATTAAATAATAAAAAAAGAATAAATAGATATTTTAAAGATAAAAATTATAAGAGTTTTACAATCAAAGATTATATAAAAATGGGTAATAACACATATCATCATGGCATTAAATCATATAAAGCATTCATCAAAATGTTAAAAAATCACTATGTATTTAAAAATAGTGATATAGCATTTATTGATAAAAATATAGTTATACCATACTTATATAACTCATTAAATGAAGAAGAAAAAGCAAATAAAAATCTAGAAGATACCATTCTTAGTTTATTTGAATTTAAGGGTGATAAACTAAGATTAAAAATGATTGAAGAAATAACTGAAATAAGAAGTGAATTTCCTCTTTGGGAGTATCGAGGATATACAAAAAAGGAGAGTAAAGATGAAAAATAAAGGATATACAGTGGTTGAATTAGTAATTGTATTAGCAGTATTTAGTCTATTTTATTTTATTGGAGTAGGAGTAATTGCCAAAGATATAAATGTTAATTATGAAGATACAATGTATGAACAAAAAATAGCAGCTATCGAAGAACAAGCAAGTATCTATGCAAAATCAAAAGATGAATTATTTAAAGATAGCGATACAATTTATTTAACAGTTAAAGAATTAGCAGATGCTGCAGCTATCATAAGTAATAAAGATGGGGAAGTGCTTGATCCAAGGGATGGAAAAAGTAATTTAAATGAAGTAAAGGTTAAAATTACTAATATTGATTCTAAAGTAACAGCGAAAGTACTAAGTTAATATGGCTATAACTAAAACAGACTTCATAAACTATACAAGATGTCCAAGATATGTTGCATTACTTAATATAAAAAAAGATAAACTAAAAAGTGAAATAACTTACGAAGAATATAAAAAAGAAGAAACAAAAGAAAAAATAAAAGAAATACTATCAAGTATGTTTGATGATGCATCATACACTATAGATAACACAATAAAAGAAAATAAACAAACTGAAGCTCTAATGCCATATTATAAGGAAGTGGAAGTACAATCTGCTAGATTAGTGGACAAGTATTTCGGCGGTTCATCAATTTTTTCACTAGAAACTAAAGAACAAAAATGTTATAAATATGATAATGGTAAAATACTTTATCTTTGTTATGTTGATGTCTATAATGAAAATAAAAATAAAGAAAATATCATCGAAGTAAAAGCAACAACCATTAATAAATATGAACATTTAGAATCAGGTTATCCTAAAAAAGATAAATATTCTATCTTTAAATTTGATAAAAATACAAATTGTTATTATTTAAAAGATGAATTACCAAACTATGACATATCAAAAGAAATGCCAATAGAAAATTATAATGAACAAAAAAATAAATTGTTTGATAGATATTCTAGTGTAGGAGGTTATGTATTTGACTTAGCTGTCCAAAGATACTTCCTTGAAGGAGAATATAAAAATAATAATAAATCTAGTAAAGATATAAAATATTATCTAGCAGTATTAAATAATAAATATGTTTTTGATGGAACATATGACTCTGGTAAACCAGTATATAATATAGATAAATATGGTAATGAATTAATTAACTTTATAGATTTAACAAGTATTACAAAGTATTATCTAAGTATTATAGATGATATAAGAAAGAAACTAGAACATGATATAGATATTTTAAATGCTTCTCCAGTTAATCTGGGGCGTTATTGCCAAAGAAATAAAATTCGTGAGTGTCCATTCTTTAAAACAATATGTGCATCATTTATACCTGAAGAAAATTCAAGTCTAAATTATTTAAATAATGCATCAGGTTTTAAAATAAAAGATGGAACAAGAATAAAAGGACTAGATTTAATAAATGCAGGATACATAAATATGCTTGATATACCAGATAGTTTTATCACAAATAAAAAACATATGATTCAAAGATATTGTCTAAGTAGTAATAAAGAGTACATCGATAAAGAAAAAATTATCGCCGGATTAAATGAGTTAAAGTACCCGATATATCACCTTGATTTTGAAACATTGCCATGTCCAGTACCAAGATTTAAAGGTGAACACCCATATATTCAATCAGTATTTGAGTTTAGCCTACATGTTGAAAAGAAACCTGGGGTTTGTGATAAAGATAAGGATAATTATGTATTCTTAGCAAAATCATTTGATAAAGATGAAAGGGAAGAACTAATTAAAGATTTATTAAAATACGTAAAACCAGATGGAACCTTATTTGCTCAGAATGTTGCTTTTGAAAAGGGGAGAATCAAAGAACTAGCAGAAATGTTTCCCAAGTATAAAGATGATTTAATGTCCATTTATAATTGTGGTTTTGATTTATTATGGTTAGTAAATACTAATTCAAAGTTATATGAAAGTCTTGGATTTGATAAAGAAAGAAGTGCTTTACCAAACTTTTATGATAAATCCTTAAGTGGTTCATATTCAATAAAGAAGACCCTACCAGTATTTAGTGATCTTTCATATAAAAATCTTGAAGTTCATAATGGTACAGATGCAATTGTTGCATATGCAAATTACAATAATATGACTAAGAAAGAGTTAGAAAAAACATATGAAAATCTTAAAGTTTATTGCAAGCAAGATACTTGGGCAATGGTAGTAATACTAGATGCTTTAAGAAACATTTCTAAATAAATGTCAAATTAGTGTCAAATTTTCACATTTTTCTTGCATAATATTGTGGTATCTTGTATCATATTAATGAAGAGGGAAGTGAAAAATATGATTTATCCATCAATAGATAAATTACTAAACATTGTAGATTCAAAATACAAATTAGTCCATGTTGCTTCAATAAGAAGTAAGCAAATGCTTGAAAATAATCACTACCAAATGAAAGAATCAGAATACAAAAATAAGAGAAGTTTAGGTAGAGCCCTTGAAGAAGTTGAAGCAGGATTAATAAAAATTGTTGAAGATGTGCAAAAATAGCTTGATTATTTTATCAAAATATGATAAGATATTCTTGTTCTTGGGGAATTAGCTCAGTTGGCTAGAGCATCACGCTTGCACCGTGGGGGTCGCGGGTTCGAGTCCCACATTCTCCACCAGAAGAAAATCAAAGTCCGAATTACGGGCTTTTTATTTTGTCAAAAAAACATCAAACTAAAATGTGGGACTAGCCAACTAATCTTTAACATAGCACATCTTCAACAATTAATAATGTATTAAAAAAATAAAGGTTTCAAAGGTCACGAATTTACAACCTTTGAAAATTTATCTTGGGGAAATAGTTTTTATATGTTATCATAAAAATGAATTAAAGAAACTGATGCAATTAGTATTATTTTAAAATCTGAAAATAATGTATTAAAAAAATAGGGTTGTTATTAGTTGAGAACACCTATCAATGTTGATTAATGTTCATTTTTTTTATCCTTTTTTTTATGATTCTTTCTAGTAATATTAGAATTACTATGAGTACTATTAAGTACTTCATAAAAAATTTCTTCCATTATTAAATAATTAATTAATGGACTGAGGGTAAAACACCTAGCACACTAAATGTATCTATAAATATTATAATACAATATAAGTAATATTACAAATAGTAAAATAGTACTATTGTGGTTTAATTCTATGATATAATCATTAACGAGGAAGTGACTCATGAAAAAGTTAAATATATTATATGAAGATAAATACTTAATCATAGTTTATAAAAGACATGGTTTATTAACAATATCGCGTGATAATCATAATGATTTAAATTTATATGATGAAGTAAAAGAATATGAAAAAAAGAAAAATCCAAGGAATAAGATATTTATTGTTCATCGTCTGGATAAAGATACCAGTGGCTTAGTGTTATTTGCCAAAAATGAAAAAATAAAATATGCATTACAAAATAATTGGGATAAAGTAATAAGAAAATATTATGCGGTAGTGGAAAAAGAAGTACTAGAAAATAAAACTTTAATAAATTATTTGCAAGAGTCTAAAACAGGTGAAGTATTTGTAACAAACAATAAAGTAATGGGAAAAAAAAGTATAACCAAATATGAAGTATTATCTAAAAATAATAAATGTAGTTTACTTGACATTGAAATTAAAACTGGTAGAAAAAATCAAATCAGAGTGCAACTTGCATATGTTCATCATCCCATCATCGGAGATAAAAAATATGGTAATACCAAAAATAAAGAGTTATTGCTTCAAGCATATTACTTAAAATTTAATCATCCAGTTGATAATAAAGAAATTATCATTAAGACAGATATTGAAAAAAGTTTGACAAGCTACTTGCAATAGATTATTGTTTATGCTATAATTTATCCAATCAGTGATTGATGGAATTTACGACTCCGGAGCTGAATCGTTTAAAACGCGTTAAGATACAATAAGTTAAATAAAGGATGGTACCGTCATATATTGACTCCTTGGGTATCATCCTTTTTATATTTTTTGAAAGGATGATTTTTATGACAAATTGGGAAGAATTAAAATGGAGAGGATTAGTTAAAGATGTTGCAGGTGATGACATCGAAGATAAAATTAATAATGAAAAAGTAACATTCTACTGGGGAACAGATCCAACAGCAGATTCATTACATCTAGGTCATTATAGTTCTCTTATTACAGCAAAAAGATTAATGAAAATGGGACATAATCCAATACTTTTATGTGGGGGAGCAACTGGAAGAATCGGAGACCCAAGACCAACTGCAGAAAGAGAAATAATGAGTATTGATGCTCTTAATCACAATATTGAATGTATCAGAAAACAAATTGATAAAATATTTGATGGTAAAGCAAAACTTGTTAATAACTATGAATGGTTTAAAGATTATAATTTTCTAGATTTTTTACGTGATGTAGGTAAATACATAAATGTAAATTATATGCTTAGTAAAGATATAATACAAAGAAGATTAGAATCAGGTATAACTTATGCTGAATTTAGTTATATGTTAATCCAAGGGTATGACTTCTTACACATGTATGAAACGATGAATTGTACTATGCAAGTTGAAGGATCAGATCAATGGGGTAACATCACAACAGGAATTGAACTAATTAGAAAAATGAAAGGTAAAGAAGCATATGCATTTACAATGCCATTAATACTTGATGCAACAGGTAAAAAGTTTGGTAAAAGCGAAGGAAATGCTTTATGGCTTGATATAAATAAAACATCAAGTTATGAATTATACCAATACTTAATTAATACTGATGACTCAAAAGTATATGAATATTTAAAAGTGTTTACATTCTTAACTCCGGAAGAAATTGATGCAATCATGGTAAAACAAAATGAAGCACCTCACTTAAGAATAGCTCAAAAAACACTAGCAAAAGAAATTATTACTGACTTACATGGTGAAGAAGAATTTAATAAAGCATTAAATATATCTGAATGCTTATTCTCAGAAAAAATATGGAATCTATCTAGTGATGAAATAATAAATAATATTAAAGATGTACCAAGATTTACAACAAATGATAATATCTCTTTAGTAGATTTACTAGTAAATAACAATATAACATCAAGTAAAAGAGAAGCTAGAGAAATGATTTCAAATAATGCCATAAGTATTAATAATAAAAAAATAAATGATGTAGAAAAAATAGTAACTAAAGAAGATGCTATAGAATCTAAGGTATTACTAATTAAAAAGGGAAAGAAAAATTACTATTTAGGACTTATTGATTAAGTCCTTTTCATATAAAAAAGAAGTCTTTGTTAACTTCTTTTCATTTCCTTACTTGCACCAACTAACCAATCAATTGAAATGTTATACTCTTTAGCAATTTGATATGCAAATGCTGTTAAAATAGTGGTATAACCTTTTTCATATGCACAAATAGTAGATGGTGAAGTATTTAGACTTTTTGCAAGAGTCTTTTGATTGATATTATAAATCTTTCTCAAGTAAATAATTCTCTTGCCAATATCTTTCTTATCTAATTCATCTAGATTTTGAAAGATATCTTTTGTTTTTGATAGACCTGTCATATAATCTAAACTCAAATTATAATATTTAGCTAAGGTAATTAAATGCTTTAAAGGTATAATTTTTTTACCTTTTTCCCATTCACCATAGCTTTGTTGACGAACTCCAAGAAGTTCACCAACTGCTTTTTGAGTTAGATTGTTATAATCACGTAAATCAAACAATCTGTCATTTTCCACTACTCGTCACCATATTAATTTTCCCATTAAAAATAAAAATATTCGTTTTTTACAGACAAATACGAAAATATTTGATATAATTTATATAGAAAAGAGTGGTGACATGAAAGAATATCTAAAAGTAAGTAAAAAACTAGCTAAAAAACAAATTATTGAAAGCATCGAACTAGAAATAATTTATGAATTTATTATATTAAAAAGTAAAGAAATGATTATAACTAAAATAGATACGATATACATTTTTAGTAAAGAAGAATATTTATCTATGGTAGATGATGCCATAGCAAAGTTAAATAACTTATTAACATTTAAATTAAAAAGAGATAATAACAAAATAATTCTGGGTTAATATAATTATCACAAAAAAAATGTGCCATATTATATTTTAGGAGGGTTATTATGTATTACAAATATTATCAAGGTGATAGACAATTCTTTGTACCATTCTTACTTGGTGGCTTAGCCGGCGGAGCAGCTGTAGGTTTATCTCGTCCAAGACCAATATATAATGTTGCACCACAACAAGGAATGCCATATTATCAAAGTTCATATAGTTATTATCAACCAATACCTAGAGTATATTACTATTAAGTCATATGAAAATATGGCTTTTTAAATGCAATACCTAAAAATAAAAAATAAATTATTATCGTAGAACCTCCATAAGATAAAAAAGGTAAAGGTATTCCCATGATAGGTAAAAGTCCTAGATTCATTGAAATATTTATAACTTGACCAAATAAAAACATAATTGTAAAAGCCATAAGTACACATTTAACCTCACCATTTTCAATATTAAATAACTTATTTATTAAATACACATCCATTAAAAAATAAAGAATAAAAATTATAAACCCGAATATAAAACCAAAATTGGTTATTATATATGAAAAAATAAAATCAGTATGTGCCTCAGGTATATATATTTTGTTTAAAGGTATCAAATTTAAAAACTCTGATGAACCAATACCAATTAATGCATTACCTAACTGATATGAATTCATTGTTTTAAAAGTAACTAATCTTTCAACTCTATAAAAAAAACTTGTACCAATTAAACTAATAAGTAAATCTTTATTAAATAAATAAAAGTAAATAAATATTGATAAAAACAAAATAATTATAAAACCAACTAAGTAATACCAAAACTTATGTATATGACTAAGCAAAATAATACTTAAATCAATAAGTAAATAAAATATTATTGCACCTGTATCAGGTTCTAAAAAAACAAGCACCGAAGGAATAATTGAAAAAATTAGTATCTTACTTAAAAAAATAAATTCACTTTTAATACCAGTATT
The DNA here is from genome assembly GCA_000438075.1 of Clostridium sp. CAG:609. Lineage (GTDB taxonomy): Bacteria > Bacillota_I > Bacilli_A > RF39 > UBA660 > Onthocola_B. The sequence continues at coordinate 32,427 of FR903549.1, forward strand.
TTTATACTTACATAAAATATTACTAAGTACTAATGTAAGTGATAACTTCATAAGTTCACTTGGTTGAAAAGAAAAAAACTTCAACTTAATCCAAGCTCTAGCACCATTTATAACATCACCCCAGATTAAGCAATATAAAAGTAACATATTAGTGATTACATATAAAACTATTGAATACTTAAATAACTTCTTAGTATTTATCTTTTGCACTACAAAAAAACTAATAACTCCAACAACAAACCATATAATTTGTTTTAAATAATTATATTTATAAATAGTACTTAAACCTCTAGTATTATATAATGAAATAATACTTAATATCATTAATAACAAAAGAGGTAAAACAAACATTTCCCTTTTACTTAACAACTTCTTCATATTACTATTATGTGTATTTTTTTAATATTTATCATAAAATATAGTGAGGTGGAAAATGGATAAGTTACCTAAAGTTTTTGCAAACCCAATAGATAAAAAAATAAATAACTACCAAGACTTATATTATAGTGATCGTACCCCGAAAGCTTTATCTAAAAAAGATGTAAATAAAAAAATAAATGAAATATTTGGTTCACTAGATCATGTTTATAAAAGTAGGGTAAGAATTACCCTAAAAGATAAAGTAATTGATGAAGTAATCGTAGGTAAAACAAGTATATATCTCTTAACAATAGATAATAAAAAAATAAAAATAACAGATATAATAGACATAGAAAAAAGCATATCTTAGATAATTTCTTCGATATACTTTTTTAATTGTTTAGCATTTTTATCAAATATTATTTTAAGTTGGTTATCAATTTCAACGATACCTTTAGCACCCAATTTTTGAATACCATCTTTATTAGCTAAAGTTACATCTTTCAAAATAACTTTAAGTCGAGACATATTACATTCAGCATTAACTATATTATCTTTACCACCTAGGTAAGTAATTAGTTTATTAGCTTCAACTTTAAAATCTCTTTTTGATAATTTAACTATAACTAATGAAATAATAATTAGAATAATAGCTATAACTATGTATTCAATCCATATTTTCAAAATATCATCACCATATTAATCATACCATAATTTAGAAAAAAGATAAAGTAAAAAGCATACACTTATTTTAAATGTTATCATAAATTATTAATGAAAGTACATGAAAGGGTGATTAGTTTATGAATAAAGAAAATAGAACAGATGGAAATTGCATAAATGAAATACTTTGTGTTATATTAGTTCTTCAAGAAAATGCTTGTCCAGATAATTGCTTACAAACTTGTGATAGACCAGTTTTAGGTGGAGGTACTAATTGTTTAATATGTAATACTAGACCAGTTATGCTATATACTTGTTGTGGTAATGGTACTCCATGGAGTATGCCAATAACAAAAGATTCAACTGCAACATGCACAGGTAATACAGATACATGTTCAAATGTATTTAGAGTAGAAAAAATAGAAGGAAACTGTTGTACATTTAGAGTTTTAGCAGATAACACAGATGAAACAAGCATTTATCCATATGTTGCTACGAATGTATTCTTTACAATGGATTGTAGTTGTTTATGTTGTATAAGATGTCTATCAGACACATATGTAGATTGTCTTTGTTAAAGATTAAAAAAAAAGCACTTAATTGTGCTTTTTGCATGTAACTATTTAGAACTATTATTTTGTTGAATAGTTAAAAGTGCATTTTGAATATAATTAGAATATTGTTTTTTCATTTCATCATCTTGGATTTCCATTTTATATTCTTTTCTATAGTGTTGTAATGCATTTAAACCAATACTACTTTTATTATCAGTAACGTATTTTTCCGCAAGTGTTTCTTTTATACTATCTTTTAAATTTTCTAAAGTATCTTTTTCATAAGTTTTAACTTTTAATATTACATGATATCCAAGTTCAGTAGTAATAACTGAAGTAGAGTATTCACCATCTTTTAAAGATTTAGCAGCTTTAACTAATTCATCATATTTACTAGATAAAGAACCATAATTTATTTTACCTAGTGCACCACCTTTATCTTTATTAGAATCATCTTCAGAATATTCTTTAGCAAGTTTAGTAAATGCTTCAGTTATATCTTCACCATTCTTTTTAGCAGTATTTAACTTATCAATTACTTCATTAGCTTTTTTCTTAGCTTCATCTTGTGCAGCTTTCTTTTCATCATCAGTAGCATCTTTTTTAACATTACTTGTTATAAGAATATGATTAATTTCCATATCTCCGATAGCATCATTTTTATAATAGTTTTCTATTTCTTTATCAGTTATCTTAGTTTTAGCATATTCTTCGATAGCATGACTTTGTAAATATGATAAATATGCATAATCTTTATAAGCATCTATAGTATTATATCCAGACCCTTGAAGTGCTTCAAGAAGTTTATCTTCACTACCATATTGTTCTTTTAAACTATTAATTAATGCATCAGCATTCTTACTTGCAGTATCTTTATAATCTTCAAATTCAGTTTCACAAATGTATTTATCTACCATTGAAATTAATGAATTTAAACCATATTCATTTTTAATCAATTCATAGAAATCATCAACACTTATTTTTTCCCCATCTTTGAAAGTTACAATTGCTTCCTTTCCATTTTCTAGTTTTGGTACTTTACCACAGCCACTTGCTAGTAGCATTATCGCACATAGTGCAAAAATCTTTTTTTTCATTTTCTATCTCTCCTTATGTAGGTATTATAACAATAATTTTCCTATTTTACAATGTTTTTAGGTATTTTTTGCCCTCACAAATATAAAAATAAACCATAGAATACTAGTGAAAAGACAAAATAAAGGAGGAAAGTTTTATGAATAACTGTGGAAATGGCCTTGGAGCTGCTATAATTTTAGTACTATTTATTCTTTTAATTATCATAGTAGGGGCCTTTATCTAAATTTTTAAAATATATATAAGGAGGTTAAAATGAGTTGTTGTAAAAAAGAATGCGACAACACTTCAGGTAATACTTTTACAGCTAGTTATGCATTTATAGTTTTAATTTTATTCATCTTACTAGCTATAATCTGGGGTGGAGCATTTTTCTAAAAAGAGGGAAACCTCTTTTTTATTTTTTATTTTTGTGGTACAATCTCTTTGAAGAAGGTGTTAAGATGACTAAAGAAGAAAATATAATATACGCAAAAAGTAAGTTACAAGATAATATTTATAAAAGTGCTAAACTTGAAGGAATTAATTTAAGTATTAAAGATGTAATAGATTTATTAAATAATATAAATAATGTTAATCTTTCTATTATGGATACATTAAAATTAAAAGGATTAAAAGATGCTTGGGAATTTGTTCTTAATACGATTGATGATGATTTAACGATTGATTATATCAAAAAGATTCATTTTGAAATATGCAAGGGTCAAGGAATAACACCACTTGGTGAATTTAGAGATAAAGGTGTAGGTATAACAGGTACATCATATAGACCAAAACTACCAAGTGAATGTAATTATGATAAAGAACTAAATGAGATAATGAATATACCAGAAAAATTAGATAGATGTATAACTCTATTTCTTTGGATTCAAAGAAGTCAAATGTTTCTAGATGGAAATAAAAGGGTAGCAAACTTAGTAGCAAACAAAGAAATGATAAAAAACGGAATGGGTATAATAGCGGTGCCTGTTGAAAAAATTGGTGAATATTTTACAAAACTAATTAAATTTTATGAAACCAATGATTACACAGAAATAAAGGAATGGATATACAATAATTGTATTGATGGAGTAGATTAAAATGACCAAAAAAGAACTATATAAAGTAGAATGTGAAATAGAAGTTGCTTTTACAAGACTAATTGGTACCCTTGCAATAATGCAAGAATTAGAACTTTATAAAGATATTCGTGGTGAACTATCAAAATTATTTAAAACTATAGTAAGCTGGGGAGCAAAATTTCAAATAGAAAGAAATTTAAATTTTATAACAAAAGAAGAATTAATTGATATACATAATAAAATAGATAAAATAGAGTCTCATTATGTATATTTAAATTACCCAGGTAATGAAACTGAATTAAGTGATGAAATACTTATTTGGTTCGAAGAAATATTTAGATTAAATAATATATTAACCCAAGCGAAGTGTTGTTAAAAATTTTTACAGCACTTTATTTTTTTAAAAATATGTAATATAATGATGTTAAGAAATGAGGTATATATGTTAAAATTAGAGAATGTTAGAAAAACATATGGAAGCCTAGTTGCAGTTGATAACTTATCTTTTTCTGTTAAAAATGGAGAGATATTTGGACTTCTTGGTGAAAATGGTGCAGGTAAAACAACAACATTTAGAATGATAATGGGATTACTTGAACCTGACAAAGGGAAAATTACCCTGGATGGAAAGAAAATTGATTATAAAGTAACAGATAAAATAGGTTTTGTTACTGAAGAGAGAAGTTTGTTAACTAAACTAACTGTTAAAGAAATGATTGAATATTATGGTGTTTTAAAAGGAATGGATGAAAGCAACATTGATAAAAAGTTAGATTATTGGTTAGAAAAATTTGAAATAACTGAATACAAAAATAAAAAGATAAAAGAATTATCTAAAGGAAATCAACAAAAGATTCAGTTCATATCAGCAGTTATCAATGATCCAAAACTATTGATATTAGATGAACCATTCACAGGTTTAGATCCAATAAACGTAGGTTTATTAAAAGACGCTGTAAAAGAACTCCAAAAAAAGGGGTGCTCTATTATATTTTCATCACATCAAATGGAATATATCGAAGACTTTTGTGAACAATTAATTATTTTAGTACATGGTAGGGCTATATTAAATGGAAGCCTAGATGAAATAAAAGAAAACTACGCCAAGAAAAATATCATTATTAAAGCAGATGATTTGGATATTGATGCAATAAAGAAAATAAAAGGTGTAATAGATGTAGAACAAAAAGCAAATGAAGTAGTAGTTCACATCGAAGATATAAGTATTTCAAAAAGTGTATTTGACATTGTAAAAGATAAATATGTTACAAAATATGTTGTAGCGGATGCTCCATTAAATGAAATATTTATCCATTATGTAGGAGGTAAAGATGAATAAGAAATTTTGGTATCTAACCCGTGTTAGCTTAAAGAAAAAGATTTGTTCAAAATGGTTTTTAGCAACAAATATTATCTTAGCAATAGCTATAATTTGTATAATTAACTTAAATTCTATAGTTAAATTCTTCGGAGGAGACTTCTCAGATAATTTGACAATTTACTTAATAGATAATAATACTAATATGGCAGATTATTTTAAAAACACCTTAGAATCTTTAGATGAAAATAAAAAACTTACAATAAAAAGTGAAGATAAATCTTTAGATGAATTAAAAAAAGACTTAAAAGATTCTGAAGTAATCGTAGTATTAAATAGTGATAATAAAGAATATTTAAAAAGTGATGTTATAAGTAATAGTAAAATAGATAATGGAGTATATCAAGAAATAGCAAATTCTCTAAATGCAACAAAAGCAACAATTGGAATGATTAATGCTAATATAGATCCAATAGTTTTATCAAATATATCAATGCCAACAACCATAAATAGAACTCTACTTAATGATACAAGTAGTGTTGATGAAAACATGGAAATAGTAATGAATAGTGTATTTCCAACAATAATATTACCATTCTTTATGCTAGTGATATTCCTTGTTCAAATGGTCGGCGGAGAAATCTGTGAAGAAAAAACAACAAGAAGTATGGAAATAATCATATCAAATGTAAGTCCTAAAATACATTTATTTTCTAAAGTACTTGCAAGTAACATATTTGTAATAATTCAAGGATTATTACTTATTATATTTGCATTCATTGGTCTAGGTATAAATACATATTTAACTAAAACATCACCATTAAGTTTAATAAGTTCTTTGGTGGGAAATGTAGATTTATCAATTCTTACAGATAAATTATTAGTACTTGTTCCAACAACTCTAATATTAATGTTATTATCATTCTTATCATATGCAATATTATCAGGAATACTTGCATCAATGACAGTAAATATCGAAGACTTTAATCAATTACAATCACCAGTTATGCTTTTATCAGTATTAGGTTACTACTTAGCAATAACTGCATCAATGTTCAAAGGTTCAACTCTTATTCATGTTTTATCATATTTACCATTCTTATCAGCATTCTTAAGCCCAACATTATATATAATCGGAGAAATATCAGCTTTTGAAATAATTATATCTATTATAATAATGATACTATTTATTGTTTTATTACTTAAAAAAGGTATCAAAGTATACAAAAATGGTATTTTAAATTATTCAACAGATAAAGTATGGAATAGAGTATTTAAATCAATGAAAAACTAGCAAAATCTTTCTTATAAGATTAAAAAATAACTTAGGAATAACAAAAATCCTAAGTTTTTTATTAAAAAACAAGATTAAAGTTGATTTTTTCTGGGATGTTTTGTTATAATGGTCTAGGAAGTGATAGAGATTATGGCAAATTATGATGAATCATCAATTAAAATACTTGAAGGTCTTGAAGCTGTTAGAAAAAGACCAGGGATGTATATTGGATCAACTGATAAAAGAGGTATGCATCATTTAGTCTGGGAAATTGTTGATAACGCAATAGATGAAGTTATAAATGGATATGGAAATTACATTAAAGTAATTATAAATAAAGATAAAAGTATAACTGTAGCTGACAATGGACGTGGAGTTCCAATTGGTATGCATGCATCTGGAAAAAGTACTCCGGAAGTAATATACACAATACTTCATGCCGGTGGTAAATTTACTGAAGCAGGTTACAAAGTATCCGGTGGTCTTCATGGTGTAGGTGCAAGTGTAGTTAATGCCTTATCAAAAGAAATGCAAGTTGTAATATATCGTGATGGACTTATTTCAGCAATTGAATTTGAAAATGGGGGACATGTTAAAACTCCGCTTCATACTGTTGGAAAAAGTACTAAAACTGGTACAATAGTTAAATTCTTGCCAGATCCAGAAATATTTAAAAACTGTAATTTTTCATATACAACAATATGTGAAAGAATGCAAGAATCAGCATTCCTTCTAAGTGGACTAACCATCGAAGTAATTGATGAAGAAGATAAACATCAAGCAAAATTCCATTATGAAAATGGATTAACAAGTTTTATAGAATACATGAACGAAGGTAAAAATACCTTACATAAAGTAATTAGTTTTAGTAATGCCAAAAGTAAAATTGAAGTAGATGTTGCCATGCAATATACAGATACTTACAATGAAAATATCTTATCATTTGTTAATAATGTTAAAACTAGTGATGGAGGAACTCATGAAGTTGGTTTTAAAACTGGTATAACTAAAGCATTTAATGACTATGCTAAAAACAATAATATTTTTAAAGCTAAAGATGGAAACTTAGATGGCTCTGATGTTCGTGAAGGATTATCTGCAGTAATAAGCTTAAAAATACCTGAAGAATTACTACAATTCGAAGGGCAAACTAAAGGAAAACTTGGGACACCTGAAGCAAGAAGCATAACAGAAAGTATTACTTATGAAGCATTAAAATTCTTCCTTGAAGAAAATAAAGAAGTAGCATCAACTATTCTAGAAAAAGCCATGAAGAGTAAAGTTGCTCGTGAAGCTGCTAGAAAAGCTAGAGAAGATGCCAGAAATGGTAAGAATAAAAAAGGTATTGAAAAGAACTTATCAATGAAACTTGCACCAGCTCAAAGTAAGAATCCAAAAATCAATGAATTATTCATCGTCGAAGGAGATTCTGCGGGTGGTTCAGCAAAAGGGGGCAGAGATAGAAAGTTCCAAGCAATACTACCTTTACGTGGTAAAGTTATAAATAGTGAAAAAGCATCTTTAGATGAACTTATTAAAAATGAAGAAATAAATACATTAATTCATACAATTGGTGCAGGTATTGGTCAAGAATTTGATGCAACTGAATCAAACTATGATAAAGTAATAATCATGACCGATGCCGATGTTGATGGAGCACACATTCAAATACTTTTACTTACATTCTTTTATAGATACATGCGTGGTTTAATTGAAACAGGTAAACTTTATATTGCCATGCCACCACTTTATAAACTTGATTATGGTAAAAAAAGGTTTTATGCTTATACCGATGATGAACTTGAAGAAATAAAAAGAGAAAATACTGGAAAATATAGTATTCAAAGATACAAAGGTCTTGGGGAAATGAATCCAGACCAACTTTGGGAAACAACAATGGATCCCGATACTCGTAGCTTGATCAGAGTAAAAATAACTGATGCAGCTCTAGCTGAAAAACGTGTTCAAGTTTTAATGGGGGACAAAGTAGAACCTCGTAAAGAATGGATAAATGAAAATGTTGAATTTACATTAGAAGACAACTATAGAAAGGAGTAAAAAATGGATATTATTAAAAGAATTGAAGACTATTCTCTTGAAGAAATAATGTCTTTAAGATTTGCAGCCTATGCTAAAGAAATCATTCAAGATAGAGCAATACCTGATGTTCGTGATGGACTAAAACCAGTTCAAAGAAGAATTTTATATGCAATGTATAAAGCTGGAAACACATCAGATAAAGGTTATATTAAATGTGCCGCAACTGTTGGTGATGTACTAGGTAAATTCCATCCCCATGGTGACTTATCTGTATATGATGCCATGGTTCGTATGAGTCAGTGGTGGAAACAAAGTGCAATTTTAGTTGACATACATGGTAATAATGGTTCAATGGATGGCGATCCACCTGCAGCATATCGTTATACGGAAAGTAGACTTGCAAAAATTAGCAATGAACTATTAAAAGACTTAGATAAAAATACTGTTGCTTGGGCACCAAACTTTGATGATAGATTCTTAGAACCAACTGTATTACCTGCTAAATTTCCAAACCTTTTAGTAAATGGAACAAATGGTATTTCAGCTGGATACGCAACAAACATACCACCACATAACTTAGGTGAAATAATTGATGCTACCATTAAAAGAATTGATTCACCAAATTGTTATCTAGATACAATACTTGAAATAGTAAAAGGACCAGACTTCCCAACCGGAGGTATAGCTTTTGGTAAAGAAGGTATAATTGATGCTTTTAAAACTGGTCGTGGTAAAGTAATAGTGCAAGCAAAATATGAATTTGTTAAAGAAAAAGGTAAAGAACAAATAATTATTACAGAAATACCTTTTGAAGTTAATAAACAAGCAACTGTTGCAAAAATTGAATCTTTAAGAATCGATAAAAAAATCGAAGGTATCTCTGAAGTTCGTGATGAAACAGATCGAAGTGGTATAAGAATAGCAATTGATTTAAAATCAAATGCTAATAAAGAAGTAATAATGAAATATTTATTTAAAAATACTGATTTACAAATATCTTATAACTATAACTCTGTTGCAATTGTAAATAGAACTCCGAAGACTCTAGGAATACTAGAAATAATTGATGCATACATTGCTCATCAAAAAGAGGTTATAACCAAAAGAACTGAGTTTGACCTAGCATACTATACTAAAAATTATAATATAGCAACAGGTCTAATCAAAGCAATATCAATCCTTGATGAAGTAATTGCTCTAATACGTGCTAGTAAAAATAAAAGTGATGCTAAAATAAATTTAGTTAATAAATATGGTTTCACCGAAGAACAAGCCGAAGCAATTGTTACACTACAACTTTATAAATTAACAAATACTGATATCGTAGTATTAAAAGAAGAATGTGAAAAATTAAAGAATCTAATCGAAGAATGTAATGAAATATTACATGATGAAAATAAGTTAAAAAATCTAATGAAATCAGAACTAAGAGAAGTTAAAAAGAACTATGCAGTTCCAAGAAAAACTGAAATCCGTGATGAAATTGTTGATATAAAACTAGATGCAAAAGAAATGATACCTGATGAAAAATGTGTTATAGTTGTAACTAATGATGGTTATGTAAAACGTGTAAGTCAAAAAAGTTTTTCTTCATCTACCGAAGAAACAACCCTTAAACCGGGAGACTATGTTACCAATAAATTCATGGCATCAACAAGGGATTCATTACTATTATTTACAAACCTTGGTAATTACTTATATGTTCCAATTCACATACTACCTGAAGTAAAATACAAAGACTTAGGTAAACACATAAGTAACACTATAATGATTAAAGAACAAGAAAGAATTGTTGCAAGCTTAATTTTAAAAGATAAATCTAAAACCTTAACATTATTTACAAAAAAAGGTTTAACAAAACAAGTTTTACTTAAAGACTTCGAAGTAACTAGATATTCAAAACCAATGATGGCAATAAAACTAAAAGATGATGATGAATTAATAAATGCAGATACATCTAGTGATGAAGTATTATTTGTAACTAATAATGGTTTATACTTAAGATTTAATACAAACGAAATTCCTGTAGTAGGTACCAAAGCTAGCGGAGTAAAAGGTATAAACTTAAAAGATGATTATGTTATTTATGCCTCTCCGATAAAGAGGGAAGAATATTTAAATATTTATACTAACTATAAAACAATAAAAAGAGTTAAAGTAAATGAACTTGTAAGTATATCACGTGCTAAAAAAGGTAATATGTTATTTAAAAAAGCAAAAACTAAGGATTATAAAATAAATTTTGCATATTTAACAGTTACAAAAGATACAAATATATATCGCACAGATAATGAAATTCATGAATTAAAAACAAGTGAAATACCAATCATGGATTTAGCATCAACTGGAAGTAGTGTAAAATATAATTATGATTTATTTGCTCTAAAAAAAGAATTAATTGACTTAACTAAAGTAGAAAAAAATGATGATAAAGAAGATGTACAAATAACAGATGAAGAAGTAAAACCAACTAAAAAAGAGGAACAATTATCTTTTGCATCATTTATTGATGACTTCAAGATATAGAGAACTAGTTTCTCTTTTTTTTGTATATTAAATAAAAATTTACATAATATGTATTAGGTGACCATTATGAAAAAAGATGATTTTAAAAATTTTGTTAGAACTAAACCAGAACTTATTAAATATGTTAAAAATGGAGAAATGACTTGGCAAAAGTTTTATGAAATATATGATTTATATGGTACAGATGAAACCATCTGGAGTAAATACAAAACTGCTGATAGAACGGTAGATTCTGGTATATCAAAAATAACTGAAATGGTAAAAAACGTTGATGTTGATTCCATTAAAAGCCATATTAATACAGCTCAAAAAGCCATAGATTTTGTAAGTGATTTAACAAAGAAAAATCCAACACCTGATTTAACTAAAACAATTGGAAGTGGTCCTATTAGTCCAAGACCTTTAAATAAATTTTTCGAGGATTAAATGAATCTATTTAACATAATAAATTTTAAAGAAAAACAAGACTTATATAACTTACTTAAACTAAATTCGTCATACATCAAAGATTTAAATCGTGGCACAATGGATTATAAAGGATTTGATAATATCATGAAAACAAAATACAAAAAAAGAACCACTGATAAAGTAAGTTCTTTAATTGATAATATGGACTTAGTAAGTTCTGTTTTAGATATTTTAAAATAACTATTTATGAACTAAAACTCTAGTACCTTTAGAAACTGTATTAAATATTTCTTTAACTGCAACACCTGGTGTATTAACACAACCATGACTTCCATTTTTTAAATAAATTTCTCCGCCATAATTTTTTCTCCATCCATCAGCATCATGAAGTCCAATACCTCCATCAAAAGGCATCCAATAATTTACATAACTTCTATAACCTGGACCAGTTAAATAAGTATTAGTTTGTTTATACTTAATAGAAAAATAACCAATTCTTGTATCATGTTTATTATTCATACCAGTTACACAAGGACTAGCTAAAACTAGTTCGTTATTTTTATATAAATAAACCATTTGATCAGTTATATCAACTTCTACGAATAAATCAGGTAATATTTCTATATTTTCTTTACTTATTAAACCTAGGGTACTATCTTCAGTTTGTACATAATAATAATTATTTATTTCATTTATAACTGTAACTTTTTGATATCTTTTTATTGTATCAATAACTTCATCTTGTTTTATACCTAAAATATCACTATCTTTCTTTAGATATCCAAAATTATATTCTTCAAGTTGGGGATTAAAATAAAAAGGATTACTTTCAATATATTCTTTAACTAAACTAGTTATATTATCAACCATTTCAACAATAGTTTTTTCCTTAGGTTCTTCACTTTCCATAGTCTTACTACTAACATTTGTAGCACAAGTATTTACTGCAATCGTCGTACTTAATAATGCAGATATTAATTCTTTTTTCATACATATATTTCTCCTTGTCTAAATATTCTATATTATTTTTAGTATTTTGTAAAGGTATAAATTTTAATATTGACTAAATAATATAAATGTAGTATGATTAAAACATAGAGAGGTGTCTATTATGGATATGAAACAAATTAAAAATGAACATGGGTTCACTCTTATTGAATTACTTGCAGTTATCGTAGTTCTTGCAATTGTAATGCTAATTGCTGCAACAGCAGTATTACCAAGAATGGCAGAAGCAAGACGTCAAGTGTTTGCAATCGAAGCAAATAACATTATTGAAACTGCTCAAACGTATTTCATGAATAATTCCTTAACTGGAACTGGTGGACAAGGTCTTCCAAATGACCCAAGCACAGTAAGATGTATAACTATTACTAAGCTAATCGAAGATGGTGTTTTAAAACAAGATAAATCAAAAGCTTCTGGTAAAGTGTTAGTAAAGAAAAAGAGTAAGGATTCAGATGTATACCTTTATGCAATTTGGTATACAAATGGAAAATTAATGGTTACCGGAAAAGGGTTAGATGCTCAAAAAGCATTTAATGCTGATATTGCTGCTTCAGATGTTGAAGATAATGATGCTGGAAATATTTCTGATTGGACTTATGCAACCTGTGGAACAAACGAAACTTTTCCAACAGCTGGTTAAAAAAACACTTCCTTCGGGAAGTTTTTCTTTGCAAGTAATTACATATGTGGTAAAATTATAATGGTGGTGATAATATTGAAAAACTTTTTACAGTTTGGTCATTTATTAGTACTAGGCTTAATTATACTACTTGGGTTCATTGCTTTTAAAAATACAGGTATGTTTGATAAATGGTTTGATAAAAGTACAACGGCAGAAATTATTAAAAGTGATATAGATAAAGATCAAGATGGAATAGATGATTATACCGATATATTAGAGGGTGCTAAAAAATTTATTGATACAAAACCAAGATATAAAAGCAAATATTATAACAATGGTTATCCAACAGATGAATATAGAGTATGTACAGATTTAATTTGGTATGCCCTAGATAATGCTGGATATGATCTTAAATCATTAATAGATGAAGATATAAAAGCAAATAAAGATGCGTATGATAAAGATGTAGGAGACGCTAATATCGACTTTAGAAGGGTTAGAAATATTAAAGTATTCTTAGATAGAAATGTATTGGTTTTACCAAATAATGATGAATTTAATCCCGGGGATATCGTAGTTTATGATAATCACATAGCAATAATTAGTGATATAAAAAATAAAAATAAAGAAAACTACATAATACATCATGATGGAGTACATGCATATTTAGATAATGGTTTATTTAGAAAAGAAATAATTGGTCATTATAGATGGAGGTTAAATAATGGAATCAAATAAAAGAAAAGATAAATTAGTTAAATTATTAATAAATAAAGATTTTAATGTTGAAGATGAAGATGAATTAATTGAAATGCTTTTAGATAGCCCAACAGCAATTGATTCAGATAAAGAAGAAGATGAAAAAAGATCACTAGGAGATAGACTTGCTGATAAAGTAACAGAAGTAGCAGGTTCTTGGGGTTTTATCTTTGGTTTTTGTATATTTTTAGTGGTATGGATAGTTATTAACTATGTAATGATTATAACTATAGATCCATATCCATTTATATTACTTAATTTAATATTATCATGTATTGCAGCTTTGCAAGCACCAATTATTATGATGAGTCAAAATAGAGCAGCTAAAAAAGATAGCCTAAGAAGCTTAAATGATTATAAAACAGATTTAAAAAGTGAACTAATTCTAGAAGTTTTACATGAACAAATTAAAGAACTTCAAACTAATCAAAAGAAAATAATTAAGTTACTCGAAGAAAATAGTAACAAAGATAAAAATATATGATATAATGAAGTAGTGATGAATTATGAAAATAAAAAAACAAATAGAATTTAATAATATAATTAGTGATATTTTAAAAAATCAAGAAATAATTGATTTAAGATATGAATTCCATCATGGAATATCTAGATTAGATCATTCATTAAATGTAGCAAAGTTAACATTTAATATATGTAAGACATTTAATATAGATACAATTAAAGAAACAACTAGAGCAGCACTTTTACATGATTTTTATCGTAGTTTTGAAGATTCTAGTTTTACGCATCATCCTTTAGTTGCAGTTAAAAATGCTAAAAGAGTATTTAACATAAATAAGATGCAAGAAGATATAATAGCATGTCACATGTTTCCAGCTACACTAAAATTACCAAAATATAAAGAAACATGGATAGTATCCCTATCAGATAAAATAGTGGCTATAAAAGAATGTACTAGATATAAATTACCACTTCAATTAAGTATATATTCCATGTTTATATTTAACTTTCTAATAATAAGAAGATAATTAAAAAAATTAACAAAAAATATTGCAAAGTAAAAAAATAAATGGTAGAATTTTTATAGAATAGAGGGTTCAAGAATAGAAAGGAAGTCTTTTTAAATGGAAAAGAAAAAAGCAAAACTATTTAGTGCAATAGCACTAGTGGCACTAGCACTTCTAGTAGTCGGTGCAACATATGCGTATTTTCAAAACCAATATGGTTCTGCATCTAATGCAGATGTTAATGTAATAACAGCAACAACTGATTTATTAACATTTAAAATTGATAAAGCCATTAATATTAGTGTTTCACAAAGTGAATTTAAAAAAGGAAATCCAGATGCTAGTGATTCAACTGGTGCACATGCAACACTCACTGCTAGTAATTCAAAAAATATAGAAAAAACAACAAGAAGTTATAACATATATTTTGTAATTGATGCAAATGATTTTGAATATACAACACAGGATGGTACTCCAGAGTTATATGGCGTTTCACAAAGTGAATTTAAAAAAGGTAATCCTGATGCTAGTGATTCAACTGGCGCACATGCAACACTCACTGCCAGTAATTCAAAAAATATAGAAAAAACAACAAGAAATTATAACATATATTTTGTTATTGATGCAAATGATTTTGAATATACAACACAGGATGGTACTCCAGAGTTATATTTAAATGTAACTGATCCAAATGGTAATAAACTTGAAAATATTACTGGACTAGTTCACTATGACAAAGGTTTTGATATTACAACAAGAACTGGTGGATTTTTATTAGTGCCAGATTATGATATTGAAGCAACTCGTGGAAATACAATTACTCAAGATTGGAAGGTTGAAGTTACATTTGCTAATCTTGATACTGATCAATCTAAGAATATGGGTAAAGGTTTGTCAGGTAAATTATTTGTTACCAGTGAAAAAATGAATAGTTATGAATTATCTAAAATAACTAATATGACAACTAAAACAACTAAATCTTGATACTGATCAATCTAAGAATATGGGTAAAAACTTATCAGGTAAATTATTTGTTACTAGTGATAAAATGAATAGTTATGAATTATCTAAAATAACTAATATGACAAC